>JAVHWH010000312.1:0-9888 GCA_032159915.1 Mycobacterium sp. | reverse complement strand
GTGTCCTTGCCCTCGGCGCCCTCGGGTGGCCCCAGCATCGGATAGGGGACCTTGCATTGCAAGGTGTCGTCGGAGTAGCGCACTTTGAGCAACTCGCTGCAGATCTGGGTCAGGCTCAGCGTCGGATAGCCGTAGTACACCGCCATGAACGGCAGCGTGAAGGCACCTTCGACGACCAGGGCGACCAGACACACCAGGACTGCCCGTTTGATGTATTTGTGCATTCGCGCGTAATACGGCGTAGTGCCCGGCGGTAGGTCTTCGGCCGGGTCCTTGTCTTCGGTGGCTGCCGGCGCGGATGAGGGTGTGCTCACAGCGGTGCTCCTAAACTGTTCAGTCGGTGAAGATTTCACGGTTGACCGTGTGCAGATACGGGATGGCCAGGAACGGCGTGATGTAGAAGATGTCGTAGAGCCACCAGCCGATGACGGGGAATACCACACCGGCATAACGCACGTCGGCGTACATGGTCATGTTGAACACATAGGCACACCAGATCACCACGCCCATCCAGCAGGTGATGACCATCCATTGGTGGCCCCAGCGCTTCATCTGCAGGAACCCGATGGCCGCGGCACAGCGCATCGCGAACACTGTCAGAATCAGCCCTGCCACATAGGCTTTCTCACCGGGTCCGGCGGCGCCGCCGACCCACAGTTCGTTGTAGTGCCAGAAGTAGCCGGCGTCGAACATGTCGCCCCAACCGACCATCAGCACCCGGTTGATCAACGTGTGGTTGGCCACCAGATCCAACGCCCAGCCGAGGCTGTTGAGCATTCCGTCGATGAGCACCAGGTAGCCGATCAGCGTCACGATCATCGGCCGTACCGACAGACCCGCGCGCAACGCTTGGCGTTGCAGCCACACACCCCGCATGAAGATGGGGAAGCCGATCAATCCCGGCGCCCACATTCCCATCAGGGCGGCGCCGACAATCATCCACTTGTCGGCCCGACGCTGCGCAAGCCGGGATTCGTCGTGGTGCTCCTCGAGGGTGACCGAGTTCGCCGGCGCGGCCGGCTTCCCGGAAAGGCGGTTCAGCAGTGGCAGATTCACAGATGCCACCAACCGCGCGCGACGGACATGTAGAGCTGAATCCCGAACATCAGCAGCAGGTAGCCGTAGATGACGATCTGCAGGACAATCAGGGCTTTCTTGCGCTGCCGTTCCTTCTGATCCATGGTGTTGGCTCCCTTCCCAATTCGTTAGTGAGGCGTGCTCGGCGAGGCGCTGGGGGCGAGGCTGGCGACTGCGACCTCGCGCAAGCCGTCGGTGATGGCCCCGTCGGTCGACAGTGGCGCCAGGATGCAGGCTTCGGCTGCCTCCAATTCGGTTGCACCGGCGACGATGAGCTGTGCGGCGGTGACCAGGACGCGGGTGGAAGGCGGCTCGAAATGGAAAGCGTGGTCTGCGCTGCGAATGGCGTTGGCGCAGGCGACGAGTCTTTCCGCGACCGAAGACTCGATGCCCGATTCGGCGACGATCACCTCGGCTTCGCGGTCGCCTGGCAGATATCTCATCGGAAGCGTGACGAAGCGCTGCCGGAAGGACGGCTTGAGCTCCTTGAGCGAACTGCGGTACGCGGGGTTGTAGGAACAGACCAGCATGAAAGTGTCCGGCGCTGTGACGACTTCGTCGGCCCGGTCGAGGTAGAGAGTGCGACGGTGGTCGGTCAGCGAGTGCAGCACGGCCAGCGAGTCGTGGCGTGCTTCGACAACCTCGTCGAGGTAGCAGATCGCGCCGGCCTTCACCGCTCGTGTCAGGGGGCCGTCGGTCCACACCACATCGCCGCCGGTGACCATGAACCTGCCCACGAGGTCGGAACTGGTCAAGTCGTCGTGGCAGCTGATCGTGATCACCGGTCGGCTCAGCAGCAGGCCCATGTGCTCGATCAGCCGGGTCTTGCCGCAGCCGGTCGGACCGGTCAGCATCACCGGCAGCCGCTGGTGGTACGCCTGCTCGAACAACTGCATTTCGTTGGCGTTCGAGTAGTAGGTGTCGGTCGTCATGCGGTCACCAGCTCGCGGTGGACGTGCGCCAGTACCCGGGGAAGCTCCTCGATCCGCCGAATGCGCTGAGAGCGGCGAGGTCCGAAGACTTCGGGAAGCGGGTCGACGCGCGTCGGCCCGACGCCGACGTAGTAGACGGAGACGCCCGCGTCGTCGGCCTCCTCGACCGCGTGCGCGACGTCGGCCCACGCGTAACGCCCCTCGTAGCCCTCGTCGGAGATCAGACCGTCACCGATGATCAGCAGCAGCCGCCGCTCGGCGGGCTGAGCGAGAAGTCGACTGGTCAAGTGGCGCAACGGTGCTCCGAGCCGGGTGTACCCCCCGGTGGCCAGGCCGAGGTGCCCCGGCGGCACGAATCGTCGATCCTCGAAGCCCTTGAGGCAGCTGACCTCGACGCGGTGTCGCGTGTTGCCGGTGAACACGAAGATGCCGTGGCGCTCCCGCGCTAGCGTCATCGCTCGAGACAGCGCGTCGGCGCAGGCCAGCTCCAGTTTGAAGATCCGACCGCCGTGCACACCCAATGACGAACTGCCGTCCAGCAATAGCGCCGTGGTCACATCGCGGCGGTTGGGCAGCAGGTCGCGGAACATCCGCGGTTCGATCGCTTCGCCGGCCGCGAGATCGACGTAGTGGCGTACGTACTGCTCCACGTCGAGGTCGGACCCGTCTTCCAGGCGATTCTTCATCGCCCGGTGAGTGTGTTCCTCGAACCACTCGCGGAGTTCCGCGGCGACGGGCTGCGGCGAGCGGGTGCGGCTGGGGTGAGCGCGTTCGAGAACGGCGACGTGATCTGGGATAAAATTCCTCGTCCAGTAATCCCACTCGGGGTAGGGGATTCCCTGCCGATGCTGCGGTGTGATGTCGAGGTCGTTGTCCTGCGGCCGGCTCGGCGGCGGCAGGTTCGGGTTGCGGACGCCGCCGTCGCCGCCGACCGGAACGGAATAGGGGCGTGGCAGGCGCTTCTGCGTCGTCGTCCACGGCATTCTGCCGAAGCTGCGACGCAGCTTGTCGGTCAATCCTTTTGGCACTGTGTAGGCGAGCGGCAGTCTGCCCAGTATCGGATGGACGGTCAGCGGCGCGCCGGTGCGCGACATCGAGATTGCCCGGTTGAGCATCTCACCGCCGTCGGTGTCAGCGGGTAACGCGCGAAGATCCGGCAGGACCCTGCTCAGGCCAGCGAGCAGCCCGGGCCAGTTCGACGTGATCCAGCCTGCGGCCACGCCGGCCTCGACGAGGGTGAGCGCACGAAGTTCTCGCCGCGACAGCTCGTGCAGGCGAAATGACACGATTCGTTCCTTCGACGGTGAACACTGAAGTGCGATACCGCATGTCAGTGTCCGACGGGTCCAGTCGGCCGATGGATACGGAACCTGCACGAAGTCGAGCTGTGCGGTCAGGCTGAACGCACGATTCTCGCCGGTCACCAGTCGCACACCCTGGCGACGGCGTCTGCTCAGGGCGACAGCCGTTACGGCACAACTACGTTCGACCGCCATCGCATGGGCCTCGGAAAGCTCGACCATCGACGCTCAGAACGTGCCGAGATTCGAGAACATCCAGTACCAGAACCAGATGACCAGCCCTGTCCCTCCCCACGCGGCAACGTAGCGCAGGATCTCCCAGACCCAATCCATCTCTGACCTCCTTGCGAGGGGTGGTGGCTTACGCGATCGCGTCGTCAGACCTCCAGCCTTCGTCGGCGGTGGCCATGGTGTGTTCTTTGTAGCAGCGCGGCTGACTAGAGTCAATGAGTAGAGTCATTGAGAGGTGAAGTCAGTCACCGAAGATCTCACGGTTGACCGAGTGCAGGTACGGAATCGCGAGGAACGGGGTGATGTAGAAGATGTCGTAGAGCCACCAGCCGACGACCGGGAAGATGACGCCGGCAAAGCGCACATCCGCGAACATGGTCATGTTGAAGACGTAGACGCACCAGATCACGACGCCCATCCAGCAGCTGATCACCATCCACTGGTGGCCCCACCGCTTCATCTGCAGGAAGCCGATCGCGGCGGCAATCCGCATGGTGAATACGGTGAGGATCAGTCCTACTTCGAGGGCTTTCTCGCCTGGCCCCGCCGCACCACCGAGCCACAACTCGTTGTAGTGCCAGAAGTAACCGGCATCGAACATGGCGCCCCAGCCATTCAACAGGATTCGGGCCAGGATGGTGTGATTGGCGACCAGGTCGAGTGCCCACCCCACCGTGTTGATGGCGGCATCGATGATGACCAGGTAACCGAGCAGCGTCACCAGCATCGGCCGGACTGCCAAGCCGTCGCGCTGCGCTTTACGTAGTAACCAGACTCCGCGGAGGAAGAGGGGCAGGCCGAAGATGCCGAGCGCGGCGGTGCCGATCAGGATACTGCCCGAAGTGAGCCACTTGTCGGCTTGGCGTTGCGCGCGGCGCGACTGCTCGAAGTGCTCGTCGAGGTAGCTGTCGGAGGCGGTCAGTGCGGGTGAACTCAACGACTTCTCCTACGGGTCGGGTGGCCCGATCTTCCCGGAGAAACTGACTCTCGTCAATTGACTACTTCTTCTCGACGGCGCGCAGCGTGTTGGCCACGTAGTCGTCGAGCATCGCGCTCTGGGTCGGCCAGTCGTGCGTTGTGGTCAGCAAGGCGTAGAGACCCAGCAGGAAAAACACTGCGCTGTTCACTGGGATCACCTCGGGTGCAACGTGGCCCAACCGCTGGGCTCGCTCGATCTCTTGCGCGACCCGTACGATCACCGGGTGTTCTTTGCTTTCGTCGGCAGGACGCGTCTGCGAGAAGTGCAGAGCGAGGAAGTCTTTGAAGAGGCTGGCGCCGAGGCGGCGCTCCATGCCTGCGACTAGTCGGACCGCCTCTCTGAGCGTGGCCGAAAGATCCAGCGCATCACCGACGTAGCGGTCGAGCTGTTTGGCGATGCGCTCCTCTTCTCGCCGTTCGAGTTCCAGAAGCACGTGTTCCTTGGTCGGGAAGTGAAAGAAGAAAGTGCCGTGCGCAACTCCGGCGGCCGCGACGATCGACCCGACGTCGGCGTCAGCCATGCCGCCACGCTTGAACTCGGCGATGGCGGCTCCCAGCAGGCGCTCGCGAGTCTGCAGGCGCTTTGTTTCGCGCGCCGACGGCTTCTCCACCGTTGCCATAGTCTCCGTCCTCTGATGCCGATATAGCCTGCCCCGTCTGCAGGATAGCCGCCGGCGCACCCACCGGCATCCGTTCATTCCGTTGACTAAAGTCAGTTTTATTTGTTAGATGAGCACGGCTGACGTCGACGAGAGGATTGTGATGGCGCTCGAGCAGTTCAATCTCGACGGCCAAGTCGCGGTCGTCACCGGCGCGGGGAAAGGCGTCGGGCAGGGCATCGCGCGGGTTCTTGCGGAGGCGGGCGCTACTGTAGTCGGTACCGCGCGTACCGAATCCGACATCTGCGCCACGATCACAGGTATCGAAGAAGCCGGTGGCAGGGGACTGGCGGTCGTCGCGGACGCGATGAGCCGTTCGGACAGTGAACGGGTTGTCGCTACGGCCATGCAAACCTATGGGCGGGTCGACATCCTGGTCAATAATGTCGGCGGCTCGACATACGCGCGCTTTCTCGACATCACCGACGAGGACTTCCGCCACACCTTCGACTGGTGTGTCACGTCGGCGTTCATCATGAGCCAGTTGGTGGCACCACACATGATCGAGGCCGGCCGGGGCAACATCGTCAACATCTCCTCTGGCTCAGCCCGTTTCGGCATCCGCGCACTGACAGCCTATTGCGTGGCGAAGGGTGGACTCGAGGCGCTCACCCGTGCGATGGCGCAGGAGCTCGCGCCCAAGATCCGCGTCAACGCGATAGCTCTGGGCTCGTTCGCCACCGACGGCTTGCGGGGGAGTCTCGAGCTGATGCCGGGATCACAGGAGAAGATGCAGGAGGCGACACCGTTGCATCGCCTGGGCGACGTCGCCGACCTGGGGCGGTTGTGCGTCTATTTGTCCACGAAGGACTGCTATGCGACCAACGCGATCTTTCACGTCGACGGCGGTATCGACTCGAACAACTCGCCGTTGCCGATTCCCGATTACTGATCAAGGACCGACGCGACATGCGCAGAGTAGTTCAATTCTCGACCGGCAATGTCGGGGTGCATTCCCTGGCGGCGATCATCGGGCGTCCGGACCTGGAATTGGTGGGGGTGCACGCCGCCGGCCCGAACAAGATCGGACGCGACGCCGCCGAACTGTGTGGGCTCGATGAGCCGACCGGAGTCATCGCCACTGACGACATCGATGCGCTCATCGCACTGAAACCGGACTGCGTGGTGTACACCGCGCAGGGCGAGACGAGGCCGATGGAAGTCATCGAGCAGATGTCGAATTTCCTTGCCGCGGGCATCAACATCGCTGCAACGTCGATGGTTTGGCTGGTAACTCCGCGTCAGGCCGACGACTGGTTGCGGGTGCCGTTGGAACGGGCCTGCGAGACCGGCAACGCCTCGTTGTACGTCAACGGCATCGACCCTGGCTACTCGGGTGACACCGAGGTGCACTCCGCACTGAGCCTGGTCACTCGCGTCCGGTCCATCACCGTTCAGGAGATTTTCGACTACGCGAACTACGACGACTACGAATTCACCGGCAAGCAAATGGGTTTCGGTGCCAGCGCCGACGACGAGACGCCGCTGCTGTTCCTGCCTGGGGTCCTGACCACCATGTGGGGCGGAGCAGTTCGCAACCTCGCCGAGCAGCTGGGAGTCGATCTCGATGAGGTTCGGCAACGGATCGAGCCGTGGTACACCGACACCCGGATCGAATGCAAGATGGCGACGGTGGAGCCGGGACAGATGGCTGCGGTGAAGTTCGCGGTCGAAGGAGTTCGTGACGACGAGCCGGTGATCACCATGGAGCACATCACCCGACTCACCGCTGCGTCGGCGCCAGACTGGCTCTACCCGCCCGACGGCCTTCCTGGTGTTCACCGGGTCGTGGTCGATGGAGATCCTCGCGTCGAGCTGAACACCCACGTGTCACACCCGAGGCTTGACGTCACCGAGGCGGGCTGTCTGGCGACCGCCGCGCGCGTCGTGAACGCGATCGACTGGATCTGCCGCGCGCCCCAAGGGTTGATCGCCGTCGAGGACATCCCTGCGGCGGAGCTGATTCGCGGGCTGGTGTGGTGACAGCGCCGACTGGACGGGTCGCCGGCAAACGGGTGCTGATCACCGGGGCCGCACGTGGTTTGGGGCGCAGCCACGCGGTCAGACTCGCCGAGGAGGGCGCCGACCTCATTCTGGTCGACCTCTGCCGGTCGCTGCCGGAGATCGAATACGAGCTGGCGACCGAGGCAGATTTGGCCGAGACGGTCCGTCTGGTCACCGAGCACGGCCGCCGCTGCGTGAGCCGAGTGGTTGATGTCCGCGACGAGGCGGCGTTGCGGTCAGCGGTCGACGATGGCGTCGACGAACTCGGCGGACTCGACAGCGCCGTCGCCAATGCCGGTGTCCTGACCGTCGCGCCTTGGAACAGAACCACATCCGATCACTGGCGCACGGTGGTCGATGTGAACCTGATCGGTACGTGGAACACCTGCGCCGCCGCAATACCGCATCTGCTCGCGCAAGGCGGTGGCAGCTTGGTCAATATCAGCTCGGCCGGCGCGATCAAGGGATTCCCGCTGCAGATTCCGTACACCGCGTCCAAGCACGGTGTGGTCGGTCTGACGGTTGCGCTCGCCAATGAGCTTGCTGCTCAGAGCATTCGGGTCAACTCCGTGCATCCCACCGGGGCGCCCACCGGAATGATTCCGCCGTCCTTCGGCGCCACGCTCGGCGAAGAGCGTCCGGACCTGATACCGATGTTCGTCAATGCCATGCCCACACCGTTCATCGAACCCGTCGACGTCAGCAATGCGGTGCTGTACCTGATCTCGGATGAATCGCGTTTCGTCACCGGACTCCAGTTCAAAGTCGATGCAGGAGTGTCGATCAACTAACGGGATCATGGAAATGAAGGAGAAGTAATGACGACGGTCGAGCAGGGTCACGCGCAGGCAATCACGTCACCGGTCGACAAGAAGTATCGCGTAATCCAATGGGGCGTCGGCAATGTCGGAACGATAGCGCTCCGTCATTTTGCCCATAACCCGGCCTACGAGCTGGTCGGGGTGCTCTGCAACCGTCCGGAGAAGGTCGGCAAAGATGCCGGCGAGCTGTGCGGCAAGGCGCCCACCGGCGTGCGCGCCACCAATGACAAGAGCGTCATCGAGGCACTGGACGCCGACTGCGTCTTCTATGCGCCGCTGTGGTCTGATCCCGATGAGGTCTGCCGTCTGTTGCGCGGAGGCAAGAACGTCGTCGCCTCCGGTGGCGCATGGTGGTATCGAACCGAACACAGCCAGGCAGATATCGACAAGATCCATGCCGCTTGCCTCGAGGGCGGCACGTCGTTTCACGCCGGCGGTGTCAATCCCGGTTTCGCGGGAGACCTGCTCGTGCTCACCCTGGCCCGAATCGTCAGCCAGATCGACACCATCCACATCTACGAGGTGGTGAACTTCGGCAGGGACACGTTGAAATACCTGTTCGAGATGGGCATGGGCAGTGACCCGGCCGGGTTCGAGGACGGACCCAATCTGCTGGGCCAGGCGTGGCCGTTGTTCGCCCAATCGATGGCGATGATCGTCGAGGGAATGGGCAAGACGGTCGAGAGATACAGCACCGAGGTCGAACTCGGGGTCGCCACCCGTGACATTGCGTTCGAAGGTGGCGAGACCAGCGACATGCCGGGATTCACCGGGGTGATCAAGAAGGGCACCGTTGCGCGTCAGCATCACAAGTGGACGTCCTGGGTGGACGGCAAGCCGCTGGTCGTCTTCCACGAGATCTACACCATGGACACATTCGATGCTATTGAGCCGCAGGAGGATTGGCCGCAGCACTACCACTATCGCATCGTGATCGAGGGCGATTCGTCCACCGAGCTCATCCTGCAAGGAGCCAAGGATCCCAACGGCGGCTACGCACTACCGGGCTACACCTGGACCGCGATGGGCCCGGCCAACGCGATCCCCGCCGTCGTCGACGCACCGCCGGGCTTCATGAGCCACAACGAGCTCGGATTGATGCCGCTACGCGGAGTCATCCGCCCCTAGCGATCCGGCGTCGCGGGGATGGCGTTGTCGACGAGGACGGCGGCGATGGCGGCGGCGGTCGCGAAGGTTTCGGTGTTGAGGACTCGGTTGCGGGCCGCAGCACCATCCAAGAGCAGCGCCAGTTGTTCGCCGAGCTGTTCGGGGTTGGTGGCGCCGGCCTCGCGCGCGGTTTCGGTGAGCCGCGCGGCGAAAGCCTTCTTGTAGTCGCAGGCGTGTACGCGTGCCGGGTGTTCCGGGTCGTTGATTTCGACGGCCGCCGCGATGAACGGGCACAGCGGCCCATGAATGTCGAAGGCGGCGAGGAGCCTTTCGCGGGGCGTGAGGTCGGTGCGGTCGAATACCTCGGGCAGGATCTCGGGATCGAATCGGCGTAGGTGTTCGGCGATCAGCTCATCCTTGCCGGTGAAGTGCTGGTAGAAGGTGCGTTTGGATACCTGGGCCACCGCGCAGAGCTGGTCGAGGCCGGTGCAGTGGATGCCTTGATCGCGGAACAGCTGTTGCGAAGCGCCGAGGATGCGCTCTCGTGCGCCCCTGCCGCGGCGCAGGCCTCGCGGCCCCTTCGCAAGCTCCGTCATTCGCCCAGCTTAGCCCCTTTAGGTACGGATCGGTGTGCATAGCTTGCGCTCCGCATCGCCGTCGGATACGTTAAGCACTCTATTCGGTGTACATAACATCGGCATTGTCGAACGATGGGAGTGATTGTGGGAAAGCTCGATGGCAAGGTCGCGGTGATCACCGGCGCGACAAGCGGGATGGC
>JAVHWH010000274.1:0-4529 GCA_032159915.1 Mycobacterium sp. | reverse complement strand
CGCACGATAGCGCCCGAAGCCTTGACCATGCAGAAGGTAGCCGACGTCCTGGGAGTCGATCCGAAGGCGCTCAACTACCACGTCGGTGACCGAGACGGTCTACGGCAGCTGGTTGCTGTGGACGTCTTCGAGTCCGAGCTTCGCCGGGTGAAGATGCCCGGGGGAGGCGACTGGCGCGACGTGGTGGGCGCGTATGTATCTGCGTTACGTGAGGCGATCATCAAGCTCGGCGACTTGGCCCTTTCCGTGCACTTACCCGCAAGCCAGGGCCTGGGCGCGTTGGGCCCCGTGGAAAGCGTTCTGCAAGCGCTGGTCGACGCCGGCCTCGACACCGAGGATGCCGGCCGCGCACTCACCTTCATCACTGAGATGGCCTACGCCGCCGGGCGGGACGCTCTGCGGTCGGCCGAGAACCCTGTTCATCCCGAAGTTCCGGCGGTCACGACCGCATTGAAGTCCGCTGCAGCGCAAGATTTTCCGGTTCTTCGCCAGGTTGTCGCCGCGCAAACGGGGCCCAGCCCTGACCGGCGCCAATTCGAGTTCAGCCTCGAGTTAGTAATCGCCGGGCTGGAGCAGGCGGTTGCAGCCAGAAAGGCACAGCATTAGTGCGTCACCACAGCTGACTGCCTGAGAATTTTTTCGTTTCGGGAAAAATATTCCGCAATCTGTAGTCCCGGTTCGGGCCGTCTGGCTAGCATCCGACTGACACCCCAATGGCGCACTTCGGGAGGTTTCGCTGTGCCGAATCAGTTGCATCACGTGGTCATGCTCAGCCATTCAGCGACAAGGTTCGTCGGGTTCCTCACCGACGTTGTCGGAATGGAGGTGCAACACAGTTTTCGGGTTCCTGGGCAGATACTCGAGACGACTCTCGGGTGGCCAGCGTCTGACGGAGCGGACGTCACGATCTTGGGCAGTGGAATGGCAGGACTCGTCGAGGTTCTCGACGTTCCTGAACAACTACGCACAGCAGCACCCGAAGGACTTGCGGCATTGTCCTTTCTGGCCGACGACTACGGCGCCATGCACGACAGAGCGCGCCAATTCACCGACGAAGTCACAATTCTCGACACGGGCGTGCCTGGCGTTGACCTGTTCATCTGCACCATGGGCGGCGTGCCGATGGAATTTATGGGCAGTTACGAAGCGGAAGCCATGGAGGCGTCCGTCGCCGAGGGATAACGCTATGGCCCTACGCGCCGCAGCGGGGGCGAAGCCGGTCCGTCAACTGTCGGACTGGGCTAACCATCCATACGAAAAGAGTTGTGATGCAGAGTTTGTCAGGCCGAAAGGTTCTCGTCACCGGCGCGAGCGGCGTGGTGGCCTTCCCGGTCGCTAAGCAACTGGCGAAGACAAATGAGGTGTACGCGGTGGCGCGGTTCTCCGATCCGGCGCAGAAGCGGATGCTGGAGGAGGCGGGCGCACACCCCGTCACTTTCGATCTCGCCGATCCGGATTTGTCGCCGCTGCCGAAATCAGTTGACGTGGTGATCAATTACGCCGTACTGCCACCGCAGAAGAACGCCTATGAAGTCAATGCGGGCGCCGCCGGGCGGCTGGCCAGACGCTATCGGGATTGCGAAGCCTTCGTCCACGGCAGCACCGGTTCGCTTTACGAGTACCAGGGTGAGCGGCCCCTGCGCGAGGACGATCCCTACGGCCTGCACTCCTCCGCTGAAAACTACGCCGCGAGCAAGATCGCGGCCGAGTTCCTGCTCAAACATCTGAGCCTGGACTACGAGCTCCCGGTGGTCTTGGTGCGGATCTTCTCCTTTTACGGACCGCGGGGTGGCGGAGTCACGCAGCGCATCGACCAGATGATCCGGGACCAACCGGTGAGCGTCTATCCGGGCGTGCGGAATGTCCATACCCCGATGTACGAGGATGACTACGTCGAAAAGACCATCGCTGCAGCGGGTATCGCCAAGATCGGTGCTGAGATCGTCAATGTCGGCGGAACCGAAGCCGTCACGACGCAGGACTACTGCCAGATGGCCGGTGAGATACTCGGCAAGGAACCAGTATTCGTCGAGAGCAGCAAGGCCTGGCCGATCTGGGCCGACACCACCAAAATGGTGAAGCTGTTAGGTCCGAATAAGGTATCGGTTCGCGAAGGCGTGCGTCGGACGATCCAAGCCGCGAAGGACAGGCTGCACACATCCCACCACGTCATCGGCGAACCAGCAAAGGTCGACGCCGGCCGATGATCACCTTCATTGCTCACTTGCAGGTGCGGCCGGAGAACGCGCAGGCCTTCGAAGATCTGATGACGCATGTCACCGCGATGACGCTCGAGAACGAGCCGGGCGTCGCCTACTACGGCTTCGCCAAGAGTGTTGAAAAGGCCGACTCCTACGTGGTCGTCGAGGTGTATCGGGATCAGGCAGCCTGCGTCGCTCACGGGGATACCCCTTGGGTAAGGGAGTCGGTGCCCAAGTCGTTGCTGCTGACCGAGGGCATGCCGCAACTGGCGCAATACGTCAGCCCGGGCGCGGAACCGGTGGTTTCCCGCTTCGAGGACATGACATGAGCATGAGTCAAATCAACGGCATGAGCGACGTCGAGATGCTGGTCGAACTTCAGGCGATCTATCGGCTCAAAGCGATCCGCGATCATGCGGTCGACCAGAAGGACTGGGCGACCTATGCGGAGCTGCACACCGACGACTACGTCGCGATGTCGATCTCCAGCGAACCGATTATCGGCGGAAAGGCGGCAGCCCAAGCGCTTTCGGTTCAGCTGGCAAACGTAACCACCGTGCATCACAGCCATACGCCGGTGGTCGACTTCCAGGGCCGGGACAATGCGACCGGTGTGTGGGCCATGGAGGACAACCTGTTCTGGATACGCAACGGCGAGAAGCAGTGGCTGCGCGGGTTCGGCTTCTATCACGAGACCTACGTCCGTGGTGAGGATGGTCGATGGCGCTTCAGCTATCGGAAACTCGAACGCACGCATGCCGAGACGTCGCCTGGAGCTGCCATCATGGCGGCGGATTACTCGGGCGAGAACCCGTTGGTCGGCATAGGATAGGCCGCTTCGATGGCACCGGACTCGTCCGAGAGAAACTTGGCTATCGTTCGACGGTTCATTGCGGCGGCTGGCGCGGAGCACCGTAATGAGCGACGCAGCTTGCTGCATGACGATTTCGTTGTCCACGAGGCCGGGGGCCTGCCGTTCAGCGGTGACTATCACGGGTCGCAGGGCTTCTTCGAGCTGCTGAAGAGGATGAACGACGCGCTGGAGCTCACGGCTGGTCCGGTGACCACTGATTCGCTGGGGGATGACGCCGTCGCCGCGCGCTTGCGGCTCACGTTCGCTTCGCGCGTTTCTGGCAGAAGCGTTCAAATGGGACTCGTTGAGATCTATACGGTGCGGGACGGGCTAATCGTCGAACTCGATGTGTACTACAAGGACCCGGCGGCGGTCACTGCACTGCTGGCGACTTGAGGCGTTCGCCACGGTCAGTCATGGCTTGCGTACTGTCCTGCATGTCCCTCCGCTTCGCCGCGTCTCGATCGTGCGCGATGTCAGCGTGCGGGCCGCTGACCGGCTGCGACTTCGTCGGGATAGTCGTCGTAGTACGGGACGTAGCCCTCCTCCCGATCGTTGAGCACGTAGATCGGATCGTCGACGTCAGGTCCGTATCCGTGGTCGCGCAGGTCGAGCTTCTTGGTCTTGACCGTCGCGGTGTGCTCGAGCGAATCAACGACCCTGATGAACAGCGGCACCGCGTAACCGGGGAGGCGGTCGTACACCGTACGGGCCAGCGACGCGCCGTCGAACTCTGTGCCGGCCTTCAACACCACGGCCGCCATCCCGGCGCGCCCGTCCGCGCCGGGCACCTTCACCCCGAAGACCGTCACCGCCTCGACCCCCGGGTCGGCCGCCACGGCGGCCTCGACGTCCGTCGTCGCCACGTTCTCGCCCTTCCACCGGAAGGTGTCACCGAGCCGGTCGACGAACACAGCGTGGCGCCAACCCTGCGGGCGCAGCAGGTCGCCGCTGTTGAGCCATACGTCACCGTCGCGAAAAGCGTTGCGAATCAACTTCTTCTCGCTGGCTTCCGGATCGGTGTAGCCGTCGAACGGCTGCGCCTTGGTGATTTTGCTCAGCAGCAGACCGGACTGGCCACGACGCACTTTGCGGACCCGGCCGTTCTCATCGCGAACCGGCTCGCCGGTCTCCGGGTCGTACTCGACGAACGCTACCGCGGTAGGGCAGAGGCCAGCGGTCTTGGGAATGTGAAAGATATTGACGAATCCCGTGTTTCCCTCACTGGCCCCGTATAACTCGAACACCTGCGGGATGTTGAAGCGAGCAGTGAACTCGTCCCAGATATCCGGGCGCAGTCCGTTGCCGCCGATCACCCGCACTTTGTTGGTACGGTCGGTGTCCCGCTCCGGCTGGTTGAGCAGATAGCGGCAAACCTCGCCGATGTAGACGAAGGCGGTGGCGTCGTACCGAGTCACGTCGTCCCAGAACCTCGACGCTGAAAACGACCGGCCCAAAGCAAGAGTGGCCCCTGC
>JAVHWH010000289.1:0-43134 GCA_032159915.1 Mycobacterium sp. | reverse complement strand
GTGATCGACTCGATGACGACCGGCTCACTAGGACGGTCGCCGGGGCCGGTGGCCGTGGTGGCGATGGCGTCCACGACACTCTGTGAGTCGGCGTCGACGACCTCACCGAAGATGGTGTGCTTGCGGTTCAGGTGTGGCGTCTGGCCGACGGTGATGAAGAACTGCGATCCATTGGTTCCCGGGCCCGCATTGGCCATCGCCAGCAGGTAGGGCTTGTCGAACTGCAACTCGGGGTGAAACTCGTCGGCGAACTTGTAACCCGGGCCGCCGCGGCCGGTGCCGGTTGGGTCGCCACCCTGGATCATGAACCCGTTGATCACCCGGTGAAACACCGCGCCGTCGTAGAACGGGCCGGAGCTACCGCCGGAGGCGTTCTCGGTCGAGTACTCCTTGGTGCCTTGCGCGAGGCCCACAAAATTGGCAACGGTCTTGGGGGCGTGGTTTCCGAACAACGCGATCTTGATGTCGCCGCGGTTGGTGTGCAGGGTGGCAGTGGCGGTCTGAATCGGGCTGGTAGTCACGGGATCACAGTCTGCCATCACCGTCCGCCCCGCCGGACATCCGGTGCCGGTAGCCCGTGTGGCAGTCTGAACCTATTCCCAGGGTGGTCTTGCGAAAGGGCGAGAAATGCGGGCTAAGAACGACATCCGGTTGACCCCGCGGGAGCGGCTGAGCCGCGGCCTGACCTACACCGCGGTCGGGCCGGTCGACGTCACCCGTGGCGTGGTGGGTCTCGGTGTTCACTCCGCCCAGGCCGGCGCCTCCGATCTGCGCCGGCGTTATCAGCAGGGCCGGCTGGCCCGCGACATCCGTAACGCCCAGGAGGCGCTGCTGCAGGAACTGGCCGCGGCCCAGGACGTGGTGACCAGTTTGCCCGAGGCCCTGGCCCATGCGCGCCGATCGCGGCGGCGCAGGCCGCGGCCGTGGGTGCTCGCCGGGGCCGCCGTCGCCGTGCTGGCCGCAGGTGGGGCTGCCTTCTCGATCGTCCGCCGCTCGTCGCGGCCGAAGCCCTCGACGCTGCCGCCCAGCGTTGACGTCGACCACCGCCCCTGAGCCAGGCCGTGGGCTGGAAACGCTACGAGGGCAGAGCGCTCGCGGACAGCGCCCTGGCCGGCGAGGCGCGCGACGCCGAACTCGAAAGCTTCATCCGGCTGGACAACTCGCAGCTGTGCGACGTCCGCTTGGAAAGCGCGGCCGCGACCGACGACCATGAATCGTCGCGGCGTTGGTACCGCGTCACCTACCTGGCCGACGACGGCGAAGGCGCGAACCTCGGCGCTTAGGATTCGACTCCAGCGAAACGCCGAGTTGGCCTCGCCAGCGGCGATCGGACAGCGGCAAAGCGCCGACCGATGATTGATGCGCTCCGCGGTTGGGTAGGCACACTGCCATGAGCC
The DNA here is from genome assembly GCA_032159915.1 of Mycobacterium sp. Taxonomy (GTDB): domain Bacteria; phylum Actinomycetota; class Actinomycetes; order Mycobacteriales; family Mycobacteriaceae; genus Mycobacterium. Next base: position 41,737 of record JAVHWH010000289.1, on the reverse strand, counting down.
GCGCGTCTAAGGCGTTGTACGTACCGCTCTCGATTGCCACCAGCGTCACCGGGGGACTGCTGGCCAGTGCACTTTTCGGCGCACTGTGGAAGCGCTTGAGCGATGAAGAACCCGCTCCGCCGAATCCGAAGGATTTGAGCCGTTCGAGTGGCGCCGTTCTGCTCGGCGCCGGACTGCAGGGCTTGGTGTTCGGTGTCGTGAAAGCGGCTGTCGATCGGGCCGGTGCTCGTGGCTACCACGCCATCACCGAAGACGACCCGGCCACCGCAAGCACGCCCATTACCGCTGGTTGAACCACTCATCGAAGGAGATAAGTCATGGTGTTGCACATCATTTTGTTGATCGTTCTTGGTTTGGTGGTGGGCCTGATCGCGCGCGCTATCGTGCCGGGCAGACAAGCCATGGGCTGGGTGGCGACCGCCGCGCTCGGCATTGTCGGCTCGTATGTCGGCGGCACCTTGGGCAGCGTGGTGTTCCCACCCCACAAGTTCGACATCCACCCGCCGATCCAGCACTCGTTCCTGGGTGCACTGGTGGGCGCCGTGCTGCTACTGGTGATCTTCAAGGCCGTCACCTCACGGACCCGCAGCCTGTAGGGGAGGGCGCCTGAGCACGCCCGCGCCGACGGTGAACGTTGCGACGCGACACGCCGGTGGGCCGTCGTGAGGTGCACACTCGGCCGGGCGACGATGTTTGTGGAGCCTAGGAGATTCGAACTCCTGACATCTGCCTTGCAAAGGCAGCGCTCTACCAACTGAGCTAAGGCCCCTCGGGCCGACCATCGATCTGGTCGGCGGCCACATGCCAGACCTCGACGCTGTGTCGCGACCGGATCACCAGCGCCAGCACCGCCACCGCTGCCAGCGGCAACACCAGTCTCACAACACGTCTTGGCGAACACATGGTTGTGGGCCTAGGAGGACTCGAACCTCCGACCTCTTCGTTATCAGCGAAGCGCTCTAACCACCTGAGCTATAGGCCCGCTTGCGCACACGGACGACCGCAGAGATTACCGCACCCGAGCGCCTGCACCCAAAACGCTAGTCCCGGTCGGCCAGCGTCACCTCGACGCCGCCGATCAGGTCGGTCGTCAAGTTGTAGATGAACGCGCCGATGGTCGCGGATGCGGTGAGCAGGACGATATTCACCAGACCGATCAGGGTGGCGCCGCCGAAGATCGTCCCGCTGGACACCAACTCGGCGCTGCCACCGGAGTTGTTGAGCAGATCGCCGACGTTGCTGTTGAGCTTGCTCCACACCCCCATGCCGCCGAGCACCAGGTAGAGGAACGCCACGGCAATCATCCAGACGAAGAACAGTGCCACCGACAGCACCGCCGACACCTTCAAGGTGCTCCACGGATCGACCCGCCGAATCTGCATGCTGGCCCGAAGCGGGCCCTGGGCACGCGGTGACACCTGGATGCGGCCCTCCGAACGAACCGGCGTGGTCATCTTGTCATCGGTGCGGTCAGCAACGGGCTTCCGTTGTCCGGCACGGGAAATCGGGCCGGACAGATCGGGCAATTCACTGGCGTAAGCATCGGTCTCCCGGCTCTCGTTCTGGGTGGGCGCCGGCTCGGGCTCAAGCGGTGGGGTCTTGGCTGCGCCCGGGGCGGCGGTGCCGGAGATGAACCGGTTCAGCCGCGCCTCGGCACTGGGTGGGGGAGTGCGGACCGGCTGACGCTGCTGCGCCGGCGCCGGCCGCGCGGGCGGCCGCTTCCGTGGCGTCGCCGCCGCGTTCACACCCGTCCCGTTCGGGCTGTCGCCCGGCCCGGAGTAGCCCGGCTCGTTCGGTGACGTCACACCCACAGCTCCTCACAGTGCAGCCAGCCGCCGGGGCGGCCGGCGATCGCTTACGCGTCGGCCCAGCCTAATCAAAGCGCTAGGCGCCCGACTCTTCGTCGACGACATCAGCCTCTTCGGCGTTACGCGCGATGGCTAACAGTGTGTCGCCCTCGCCCAAGTTCATCAACCGAACGCCCTTGGTCTGCCGTCCGGCCTTACGAACCTGCTTGGCTTTCGTCCGGATCACTCCGCCGCCGGAGGTGATCGCGAACACCTCGCTGTCGTCGTCGACCATCAACGCTCCTACGAGCTTGCCACGACGGGGGTCGTACTGGATCGTCAAGATGCCCTTACCGCCGCGGCCCTGCGGGGTGTACTCCTCGATCGCGGTGCGCTTGGCGTAGCCGCCCGCCGTGGCGACCAGCAGGTAGGTGCCTTCGCGTACCACGTTCAGCGACAGCAGGTAGTCGTCGGCGTTGAACCGCATGCCCTGCACCCCCGAGGTTGCCCGGCCCATCGGCCGCAGCGCGTCGTCGGTGGCCGAGAACCGGATCGACTGCCCGTTGGCCGAGACCAGCAGCAGGTCTTCCTCCTTCGAGCACAGCACTGCCCCGACCAGTTCGTCGCCGTCGCGCAGATTGACCGCGACGATCCCGCCGGAGCGGTTGGAGTCGAAGTCGGTCAGCTTGGTCTTCTTGACCAGTCCTCTGCGGGTGGCCAGTACCAAGTAGGGGGCGTCCTCGTAGCTCTTGATCTGAATGACCTGAGCGATCCGTTCCTCGGGCTGGAAGGCCAACAGGTTGGCGACGTGCTGTCCGCGCGCAATACGGGAGGCCTCGGGCAAATCGTAGGCCTTGGCCCGATACACCCGGCCCTGCGTGGTGAAGAACAAAATCCAGTCGTGCGTGGAGCACACGAAGAAGTGCCGCACGATGTCGTCCTGCTTCAGACCGGCGCCCTGGACGCCCTTGCCGCCGCGCTTTTGGCTGCGGTACAGGTCGGTTTTGGTGCGCTTGGCGTAGCCGGTTTCGGTGATGGTTACGACGACGTCTTCGCGAGTGATCAGATCCTCGTCGCTGACGTCGCCGTCGGCGGCGATGATCCGGGTGCGGCGGTCGTCGCCGTACTTCTCGACGAGGTCGACGAGTTCGTCGTGCACGATCGCGCGCTGCCGCTCCGGCTTGGCGAGGATGTCTTCCAGGTCGGCGATCTCGGCCTCGATCTTGGCCAGGTCGTCGACGATGCGTTGCCGCTCCAGGGCAGCCAGCCGGCGCAACTGCATGTCCAGGATCGCCTGAGACTGGATCTCGTCGATATCGAGCAGCTCGATCAGGCCGGCCCGGGCGATGTCGACGGTCTGCGACGCACGGATCAACGCGATCACTTCGTCAAGTGCGTCGAGGGCTTTCACCAAACCGCGCAAGATGTGCGCTCGCTCGTTGGCCTTACGCAGACGGTAGGTGGTGCGACGGATGATCACGTCGAGTTGGTGTTCGACGTAGTAGCGGATCATCTGGTCGATGCGCAGCGTGCGGGGCACGCCGTCGACGATCGACAACATGTTGGCGCCGAAGCTGGTCTGCAGCTGGGTGTGCTTGTAGAGGTTGTTCAGCACCACCTTGGCCACCGCGTCGCGCTTGATTTCCACGACGATGCGCAGGCCGACGCGGTCGCTGCTCTGGTCCTCGATGTTGGAGATGCCGGCCAACTTGCCGTCGCGGACCTGATCGGCGATCGAGGTGATGAAATTGTCATGGTTGACCTGATACGGCAATTCGGTGATCACGATCGAGGTGCGCCCGCGCGAATCTTCTTCTACCTCAACGACTCCACGCATCCGGATGGAGCCGCGGCCCGTCGTGTAAGCGTCGTTGATCCCTTGGGATCCGACGATCAGACCGTGCGTCGGAAAGTCTGGCCCCTTGACCCGCTCGCAGACCGCGGCCAACGTGGCTTCCTCGTCGGCCTCGTGGTTCTCCAGGCACCAGTAGACGGCCTCGGCGAGTTCCCTGAGGTTGTGCGGCGGAATGTTGGTCGCCATGCCGACGGCGATGCCGCCGGATCCGTTGGCCAACAGGTTCGGGAACCGGCTCGGCAGAACCGTCGGCTCCTGCACACGCCCGTCGTAGTTCGGGATGAAGTCGACTGTCTCCTCGTCGATTTCACGTAGCATCTCCATCGCCAGCGGCGTAAGGCGGGCTTCCGTGTACCTCATCGCGGCCGGCGGGTCGTTACCCGGCGAACCGAAGTTTCCCTGCCCGTCGACGAGTGGGTACCGCAGCGACCACGGCTGCGCCATCCGCACCAGGGTGTCGTAAATCGACGAATCGCCGTGCGGGTGATAGTTGCCCATCGTCTCGGCAACGGAGCGTGCGGATTTCGCGTGTCCGCGGTCCGGGCGGAACCCGGAGTCGAACATCGCGTACAGCACCCGGCGGTGCACCGGCTTGAGGCCGTCACGCACTTCGGGCAATGCGCGGCCGACGATCACGCTCATGGCGTAGTCGATGTAGCTTCGCTGCATCTCGTGCTGAATGTCCACCGGTTCGATGCGGTCGCCGGCTTCATCGCTCGGCGGCAAAGTGGTGTCAGTCATGTGTTCCTTCGGTCGTGAGAACTAGCCGTCTCGACTTCTTACACATCCAGGAAGCGCACATCTTTGGCGTTGCGGGTAATAAAACTCCGCCGGGCCTCGACGTCCTCGCCCATCAGGATGGAGAACAACTCGTCGGCCGCGGCGGCGTCGTCGAGGGTGATTCGTCGCAGCACCCGAACGGACGGGTCCATGGTGGTCTCCCACAGTTCCTTGGCATCCATCTCGCCCAGACCCTTATATCGCTGAATACCGTCCTCGGTGTTGATCTTTCGGCCCGCCGCCCGGCCGGCCTCCAGCAGCCCGTCGCGCTCGCGGTCGGAGTAGGCGAATTCTGGCTCGCTGCGCTGCCACTTCAGCTTGTACAGCGGCGGTTGCGCCAGAAATACGTGGCCGTTTTCGATCAGCGGCCGCATGAACCGGAACAGCAAGGTCAGCAGCAGTGTCGAGATGTGCTGGCCGTCGACGTCCGCGTCGGCCATCAGCACGATCTTGTGATATCGCAGCTTGGTGATGTCGAATTCGTCATGGATTCCGGTGCCTAGCGCGGTGATGATCGCTTGCACTTCAGTGTTTTTCAGCACCCGGTCGATGCGGGCTTTCTCGACGTTGATGATCTTGCCGCGCAACGGAAGAATGGCCTGGAACATCGAGTCGCGACCGCTCTTCGCCGATCCGCCAGCCGAATCGCCTTCCACCACATATACTTCCGACTTTCGCGGGTCGGTTGAGCGGCAGTCGGCCAGCTTGCCGGGCAGCCCGCCGATGTCGGTGGCGCTCTTGCGTCGCACCAACTCTCGGGCTTTACGGGCAGCCAACCGGGCCTGCGCCGACGATACCGCCTTGTTCACCACCGTCTTGGCGTCGGCGGGGTTGGCCTCGAACCAGTGCGACAGCTTGTCGTTGCACGCCTTCTGCACAAACGATTTCACTTCGGTGTTGCCCAGTTTCGTCTTGGTCTGGCCCTCGAACTGCGGCTCACTGACTTTGACCGAGATCACCGCGGCCAGGCCCTCGCGAATGTCATCGCCGGTGAGGTTGGCGTCCTTTTCTTTCAGCAACTTTTTGTCTTTGGCATATTTGTTGACCACCGTCGTGAGCGCCGCGCGGAAACCCTCTTCGTGGGTACCACCCTCGTGCGTGTTGATGGTGTTGGCAAAGGTGTGCACCGACTCCGAGTAGCCCGCGTTCCACTGCATTGCGATCTCGACCTCGTGGCCGGGACCCTTGTCTGAGAAGTCCACGATGCTGGAGTGGATCGGATTCTTGGTCCGGTTGATGTGCTTGACATAGTCGACCAGGCCGCCCGGGTAGTGAAAGGTGCGGTGCTTGACCTTGTGCGGCGCAACAGATTCCGCGACCTTCTCCTCGGCGGATTTCGGCGCCTCGGCGGTGTCGCTGACGACTTCGTCGACGACTTCCTCAGCAGCGACCCGCTCGTCGATCAAATCTATGGTCAACCCCTTGTTGAGGAACGCCATCTCCTGAAGCCGGCGAGCCACTGTCTCGAAGTCGTAGTTCGTCGTCTCGAAAATGCCCGGGTCCGCCCAAAATCGGATCGTCGTACCGGTTTTCTTGGTTTTGTCACCCTGTTTCAGGGTGCCCGGCACCGAACGGTCGTAGGACTGATACCACTCGAAGCCGTCCCGGGAGATCTCCGCCTCGAGCCGGGTGGACAACGCGTTGACCACTGAGACGCCCACCCCGTGCAGACCACCCGATACCGCGTAAGCGCCGTCGTCGCCGCCGAACTTGCCGCCGGCGTGCAGTTGGGTCATGACAACGTCGACGGTGGGAACGCCGGTGGCGTGCATTGCCACCGGGATGCCACGACCGTTGTCGGTAACCTCGACGCCACCGTTCTCCAGGATCCTGACGTCGACGGTGTCAGCGTAGCCGGCCATCGCCTCGTCGACGGCGTTGTCGACGACCTCCCAGATTAAGTGGTGCAATCCGCGCTCCCCGGTGGAGCCGATATACATGCCGGGGCGTTTACGGACCGCTTCCAGACCCTCCAAGATGGTGATGGAGTCAGCGCCGTACTCTTTCGGATTCTTCTTCGGGGCAGCCACGATCGGAAGGCTCTCCTTGGGGTGCACGCGCGGCCAGTCCGATGACTGTGCGCTGGTTTTCCGCCAGTCTACCGTCTAGACCGCTCCGCACTGATCCTGCGTGGGCGTTTCTACACAGCTATCTGCGCCGTGTACGGAATTTCTCGCTCTCGTCTTCGTCCTGACGCTCGCCGAGGCCATTCGTAAGCTTCTGACGCCCCTGAGCGGACCGGGCGGCGTTACCCGTAGGTGTCGCGCGGGCCGCGCCCGGAGATGTGCAGCGGACCTTTGCGCCAGGACGGGGTGGTCGGCCCGGTGATGCGCAGACTGGTGACCACACCGTCGCCGACCTCCGCGGCTATCTTGGCCAGCACCTGGCTCTGGATGAGCCGTAGTTGGGTGGCCCAGGCCGTCGACTCCGCGGTCACGCTGAGAACTCCGTCGCGCAGTCCGGTCGGCGACGCGTGCTCGGAGATCTGCGCGCCGACCACTGCCGCCCACCGGCCGAACACCGCACCTTCGGCGACACGCGGTGTCCACCCCTGCTTCTTCGCGAGGTCGCGGGTGGCCCCGGCAAGCGGCTGAGGGTCGCGCGCATCGGGGCCCGGACCAGACCAACGCCGCCGGCTTTTGGCGCCGGCCACCCGCCGGCTCGGCGGCAACCGACGGCCGCGGCCGACATCTTTGCCCTGGGTCCGTGCCGCCCCGCGGGCTTCCTCCAACACCCGTCGAACCAAGTCCATCCCCTTGGCCGCGCTCAGATGCTCGGGCGGTCCCGGATCGGCTTCCGGTGCCTCGTCGTCGGCGTTCACCGCATCACTCCTCTTCGGGCCCGGGCGTCAGCACCGCTGAGGCCGGGCCGGTGTCGTCGTCGTTCAAGGTGATGTTGATGCGCTCGGCGTCCCAGTCACGCGGAATGTCGTCGACGACCGCGGCGGTCACCAGCACCTGCTCCGCCGAGGCCGCCGCGGCGGCCAGGGCCTCCCGGCGCGCGGAGTCCAATTCGGCGAAGACGTCATCGAGCAGCAGCACCGGATCACTGCCGTCGGCGCGCAGCAACTCGTAGGCCGCCAATCGCAGCGCCAAGGCCATCGACCACGATTCCCCGTGGCTGGCAAAGCCTTTCGCGAGTTGGTCACCGAGCCGCAGCTCCAGGTCGTCGCGGTGCGGACCGACGAGACATACCCCGCGCTCAAGTTCGGCGTCGCGCCGCGCGGCCATCTTCTCCAACAGGGCGGTCCGCAGAAGTTCGACGTCTGGCCGGTCGGGTTCGATCTCGACGCTGGCGTGGTAGGCGATCGACGTCGGCCGCGACGCCGGCGCCAGCAGCTGGTAACTCTTCTGCACCTCCGGCGCCAGCTCGTTGACCAGCGTCATCCGCGCCGCCATCAACTCAGCACCGTGCGCCGCCAGATGCCCGTCCCACACATCGAGGGTTTCCAGTGCGCCCCGGTCACCGCGGAACCGGGAACCCGAAGCAGATTTCAGCAGGGCGGTGCGCTGGCGCAGGACTTTGTCGTAATCGGCCCGGATGCCGGCCACCCGGGGGCGACGCACCGCGGCCAGGTCGTCGAGGTATCGCCGGCGATCGCCGGGGTCTCCGCGGACCAGCGCCAGATCCTCGGGCGCGAACAACACCGCGCGCAACACCCCGACTATTTCGCGCGGGCTGCGCACCGGCGAACGGTTCAGCCTGGCCTTGTTGGCCCGGCCCGCAGTGATCTCCAGGTCGACAGCGCATTCGCGACCCTCGTTGACCACGATCGTCGAAACCACGGCGCGCTGTGCGCCGACCCGGACCAGCGGCGCGTCGGTGGCCACCCGGTGCGACCCCAGAGTCGACGAATACCACAGAGCCTCAACGAGATTCGTTTTACCGAAGCCGTTCGACCCGACGAACACCGTCCGCCCCGGCGTCAGTTCGAGTTCGACGTTCGCCCAAGACCGAAAGTCGCGTAGGCCGAGATGACGGACGTACACCTAATCGCTAACCGGGCAGACGAACCGGCATCAGCAGGTACACATAATCCGTAGAGATCGCCGGGAACGGGCCGTTGTCGGTGGGTTGGGCATCGTCACCGCCGGCCGGCCGCAATACCGCGGGACGGCTCGGGGTGGTGAAACCGAACAACACGCGGTCGGTATGCAACGAGCCGAGCCCATCGGTGAGGTACGTCGGGTTGAAGGCGATGGTCAGTGGTTCACCGGCGAATTCCACCGGCACGTCTTCCTCGGCCCGACCGACATCGTCGGCGCCGGCCGACAGCCGCAACGTGTCAGCGGAGAATTCCATCCGCACCTGGGCGCCGCGGTCGGCCACCAGCGCGACGCGCTTGATCGCTTCGGTCAACTCCGCGACCCCGACGGTGGCGACCGCGGTGTGCTCACTAGGAAGCAGCTGGCGGAACTTCGGGAACTCGGCATCCAGCAGCCGGGTGGTGCTGCGTTTGCCGTTCCCGCTGATGCCCAGCAGTCCGTCTTTGCCCACCGAGGACCCGGCGCCCAGCGACAGATGCACTTCGGCGCCGTCGGTTCCACTCTTGGCCGCCTCGGACAGGGTCTTCGCCGGCACCAACACAGCGGCTTCGACGTCGGGCACGGCAGCCGTCCAGGTCAGCTCGCGGACCGCCAACCGGAAACGGTCGGTAGCGGCCAAAACGACTGACTGACCGGATATTTCGACCCTTATCCCGGTCAGCATCGGCAACGTGTCGTCCCGGCCGGCCGCGACGGCCACCTGACTGATCGCCTCGGCGAACACGTCGGCGGGCAGCGCGCCGGTTTCGTCGGGCAACGTCGGCAACGTCGGATAATCCTCGACGGCCATCGTCGGCAGCGAGAACTTCGCGCTACCGCAGGCCAGCGAGACCCTGGTGCCCTCGACCTGGACATCCACCGGCTTGTTCGGCAATGCTCGGGTGATGTCGGAAAGTAGCCGACCTGATACCAATGCTGTTCCCGGTGAAGCGATTTCAGCGGCCAAGCGGACTTCGGCGGAGACCTCGTAATCGAATCCCGAAATCGTCAGGCCGGTATCCGAGCCGGTCAACAGGACCCCGGCCAGTACCGGCACCGTCGGCCGGGACGGCAGGGTCCGGGCCACCCACGCCACTGCGTCAGCGAAGTCGTCCCGCACCAGGCGGAACTTCAAGTCGGTCAGGCCGACGGTGGTCGTCGCCACGTCCATTGCGTCCCTTCGTCACCTCGAACAGCATGGCTTGACTCGCCTGTGCCCGTGATCCGTTCCGACGACCGAAACGGCTGTCGAACCACAACCGTAGAGCGTCGGAGGCCATCTTGAAAGCTAATCGAAGTCAGTGACACTGCGGTCTCGCGAGCCTCGATCCGGGGTGTGTAACGCCCTGTACCCAACGGCTTTTTCTGAAGACGAAACTATGTAGGGATTTCAATAATAGTAATAGGGCCTGTGCACGTTGGGGACAAGACGCTGTCTGCGCTGCTGGCGGCACCGACCGGGTTGTGCATGATGCGGGGACGGACGGTGTGGTTTATGTGCAGCGGTTGGGGATCGCTGGCGGCTGTGGACGGATCCGGCATGTGTGCGACGACTGTCAGCAGGTTGCGCACAGCAGTTTCCACAGCCCGCCGTGTGACAGTCGGGACCGACGTGGCGAAAGTTTTTTCGAAATTTGAGCCGCTGCGAAGCGGCGAGCGTCCAGAGACGGCGCTCCAAGCCCGAAATTTCAGACAACAACTGGCCACTCGAGGCACCGCGGCCGGCGAAGGTCTCAGCGCTTGGAGCGCTGGCGAATCCGGGTGGTCAGCTCTTTGACGTTATCGAAGACCTCACGACGCTCGGCCATCTCGGACCGAATTTTCTTCTGTGCGTACATCACCGTGGTGTGGTCGCGCCCGAATGCCTGCCCGATCTTCGGCAGGGACAAGTCGGTCAGCTCACGGCACAAATACATCGCGATCTGTCGCGACTGAGCTAGCGCCCGGGTCTTTCCCGGACCACGGAGTTCTTCAAGAGTGGTGTCGAAGTACTCCGCGGTGGCGGCCATGATCGTCGCCGCGCTGATCTGCATGGTGCTCGCGTCGGCAATCAGGTCGCGCAGCACGATCTCGGCCAGGGACTTGTCGATCGGCGCCTTGTTCAGCGATGCGAAGGCTGTGACGCGGATCAGCGCGCCCTCTAATTCGCGGATGTTGCGTTCGATGCTGCTGGCAATCAGCTCGAGCACATCGTCGGGCACATTGAGCCGCTCCATCTGCGCCTTCTTGCGCAAGATGGCAATCCGGGTCTCCAGCTCAGGTGGCTGAACGTCGGTGATAAGCCCCCACTCGAACCGGGTGCGTAACCGATCTTCAAGTGTCGCAAGCTTTTTGGGCGGCCGGTCGGAGGAGATGACAATCTGCTTGTTGGCGTTGTGCAGTGTATTGAAGGTGTGGAAGAACTCCTCCTGGATACCTTCCTTACCTTCGATGAATTGGATGTCGTCGACCAGCAGCACGTCGACGTCGCGGTAGCTGCGCTTGAACGCCACCTTGCGATCGTCACGCAGCGAGTTGATGAAGTCGTTGGTGAATTCTTCGGTCGAGACGTACTTCACCCGCATCCCTGGGAAGAGTCGCTGGGCGTAATTACCGGCGGCATGCAGGAGGTGAGTCTTGCCCAGACCGGATTCGCCCCAGATGAACAGCGGGTTGTAGGCGCGGGCCGGGGCTTCGGCGATCGCTAGTGCGGCGGCATGGGCGAAGCGGTTCGAGGCACCGATGACGAACGTGTCAAAGGTGTAGCGCCGGTTCAAGCTGAGCCCGGCGGCCGCGTCCGCGGCTTGGCTGTGCGGCCGCTCGGAGAAATACGACGGCCAGCTCTGATGTGCACTGGCGAGTGCCTCGCCGTCTTCGTCGATCTCGTCGAGGTCATCGAGTGCTTCGTCGAACGCAGCGTTGGAGTGATCGTCGATTTCTTCGGAGGCCAGTGGCGAGATGCGAACGCCGAGTTCGATCTGCTGACCAAGCCGGCGGCTGAGCGCGTCGGTGATCTGGGTACGCAGATGACGTTCGATCTCGTTCTGCACGAAGCTGCTGGGCACCGAAAGCAGAGCGAAGCCTTCGACGATTGTCAGTGGCTGCACAAGGTTCAGCCACGCTCGCTGCTGCGGTGTCAGGGGCGCAACATACGGTGCACCGTTGAGGGAGGCACCGTCGGTAGAGGCTTCGCCGTTGAGTTCCGAGACGACCGCGCTCCAGACCGTCGCGAAACTGGATCCGGGGTCATCGGTCAACGACGGCTCCCCCTGGTGCGACGTAAAAGTTTCATCGATCGTTGCAACGACAAACTATCCACACAGTTATCCACAGGTGTGGAAAGGACAGCGACCGCCGTGCCGCAGCATACCTCTGACGGCTCGCGGGATCGGCACTCGAGACGGCCAGTGGAACTCAGCTGGCTGGAAGGCCGATCTGCCATCCTTGCTTGTGGTCTCGCACCGTTTCGGTATGAAACAGCACCGCCCGAAGCTAACAGTTTTCCCGGCCCGCGCCAACCGTTCTGCAACATTGGGAACTGCTTGACAAAGATTGCTCGCCCGGGCGGTGGCGGATGTGACGGCAGTTAAAGATTGGCGCCGAACCGGCCGCCGTTTAGGTGCGGTTTGACCGGGCGAACGGCGGTCAGTACCCTCATACAGTCGCCCGAAAGTCGGCGATACGGCTGCGATCCGAGCATTGAGCCCGGAGGCCGCGCCGGTTACCAGCGATATACAAAGCCTATCGAGGCGTCGTGCGGGAGAGCGTGACCCACCGGCATGGGAAACCGTGTCGAGCACGATGCCAGATGCAGCAAGGAGAGAATCGTGGCAAAGGGCAAGCGGACCTTCCAGCCGAATAACCGGCGCCGTGCCCGTGTGCACGGTTTTCGGCTGAGGATGCGGACCAGGGCCGGCCGGGCGATCGTGTCGAATCGGCGTGGCAAGGGCCGTCGTTCACTGACTGCCTGATCCTCGACTCCGGTGTGACGGCGGTGCTTTCCGCGCGTAACCGCATGACGCGGTCGACCGATTTCGACGCAACGGTCAAGCACGGAAAGCGAACCGTGCAACCGGACATGGTCATCTATATGCGGCATGCCACCGGAGACCCCAAACTCGGACTGATTGTCTCGCGATCGGTCGGCTCGGCCGTGCAGCGGCACGGGTTATCCCGACGGCTGCGTCATGTCGCCCGAGACGTGTTAGGCGGATTGAACCACTCCGAGCACGTGGTGATCCGTGCTCTGCCCAGCAGCCGTGAGGTGCCCTCGTCCCGATTGGGCGAGGAGTTGCGAGCCGGCTTGCGGCGCATCGAGGCAGCGGGATCGAAGCGGTGAGGGCCGTGACAGCACGGCTGCGGGCGGCTGAGTTCGCGGTCGCGCGCGGGTTGATTTTCGTTATCCAGCTGTACCGCCACATGGTGTCGCCGTTGCGATTGCCGACGTGCCGGTTCACTCCCACCTGTAGTCAGTACGCGGTGGACGCCCTGGCTGAATTCGGCTTGGTGCGGGGGAGTGGGTTGGCAGCAGTCCGGCTGGCGAAGTGCGGTCCGTGGCATCGGGGAGGATGGGACCCGGTACCGGAGCACCGAGCAGCCCGGGTCCAAGACTGGGACACCCCAGCAACGCTAGGGGAGAGTGATTCTGTTGTCGTTTGATCCGTTCAGCCTGGACTATTTTTATTACCCGGTCTCGGCGATCATGTGGCTCTGGTACAAGGCTTTTGCCTCGTTTCTGGGGGCAGCGAACTTCTTGACGTGGACGCTGGCGGTGATGTTCCTGGTCTTCACCCTGCGGGCGATTCTGTACAACCCGTTCGTCCGCCAGATCCGCACCACGCGTCAGATGCAGGAGTTGCAGCCACAGATCAAGGCGCTGCAGAAGAAGTACGGCAAGGACCGGCAGCGGATGGCGCTGGAGATGCAGAAGCTGCAGCGGGAGCACGGGTTCAACCCGATCCTCGGCTGTCTGCCGATGCTGGTCCAGGTGCCGGTGTTCCTGGGCCTGTATCACGTCCTTCGGTGTTTCAACCGGACCTCGAGCGGGATCGGGCAGTTGGGGCTCTCGCCCGAGCGCAACCGCTCGTTGGGTAACTACGTCTTCAGCGCGACGGACGTCGGCCACTTCCTGGACGCGAATTTGTTCGGTGCGCCACTGGGCGCCAGCATGACGCAGCGCGGGGCGAGCCTCCAGGCGTTCCAGGGTTTCGAATTCAGTCGGCCGGCGGTTGCCGCGGTCGGCGTGCCAGTGATGATCCTGGCCGGCATCGCCACTTACTTCAACAGCCGCGCCTCGGTGGCCCGCCAGAGTGTGGAAGCCGCGGCCAACCCGCAGACCGCGATGATGAACAAGTTGGCGCTCTACGTCTTTCCGCTCGGTGTGGTCGTCGGTGGGCCGTTCCTGCCCCTGGCGATCATCTTTTACTGGTTCGCGAACAACATTTGGACGTTCGGCCAGCAGCATTACGTGTTCTCGATGATCGAGCGCGAAGAAGAGGAAAAGAAGCGCGAGGCGATCGAACGCCGTGCGGCGAACGCGCCGGCGCCGGGCGCCAAACCCAAACGGTCGGCGGCGAAGACGACGGCGAGCGGCAACGGCGCCGCCGAACCTCCCGTCGCCGAGACGCCGAAGCCGGACGCCGATACGGGGAACCGGGCACCACGGCCGGGAGCGAAGCCGAAGAAGCGCGGGCGCTGACAGACCACCGTCCGGTCACGCATCGGACACCACACTTCGCCGGGCGAGGCCCGGACACGGGAAGGAAGGTAGACGAGATATGACGGACGTCGAACAAACAACCAACGGGCAAGAAGCGCCGACCGATGACGAGTTGGAAGCCGCCGCAGACGGCACCGCTCCGAGCGAGGGCGACCAGGAAGACCGGTTGGTCGCTGAGGGGGAAATCGCCGGCGACTACTTGGAGGAGCTGCTCGACCTCTTGGACTTCGATGGCGACATCGACTTGGATGTCGAGGGCAGCCGCGCGATCGTCAGCATCGACGGCAGCGACGACCTGACCAAGTTGGTCGGCCGCAAGGGAGAGGTCCTCGACGCACTGCAGGAGTTGACCCGGCTGGCCGTGCACCAGAAGACCGGAGTGCGCAGTCGGCTGATGCTGGACGTGGCAAGCTGGCGGCGCCGCCGGCGCGAGGAGCTGGCCGCGTTGGGCGACAAGGTGGCCAAGCGTGTGCTGGAAAGCGGCGAACGCGAAGAACTCGCACCGATGACACCGTTTGAGCGCAAGATCGTGCACGACGCCGTCGCTGCGGTCACCGGCGTGCACAGCGAGAGCGAAGGCGTCGAGCCTGCCCGCCGCGTCGTCGTCCTGGTCGACTGACACCGGCGCTGAGTTACAGCGATGTAGTTCGATCGTCGCGTCGGCAGCGAGTACCAAAGGGGGGAATGTTTCACGTGAAACATGTTGATTCCCGCCAGCGCGCGGCGCCGCTCGTACCGCTGGCACCGGACGCGGCGGCGCCGATCTTCGGTGACCGAATCGGCGTGGCGACACGGTACGCAGAGCTGCTCGCGACCGCCGGCGTGGAATGGGGCCTGCTGGGTCCGCGCGAAGTCGAACGTATCTGGGACCGCCATCTGCTGAACTGCGCGGTGGTCGCGGAACTCGTCGAGAGCGGCGAGCGGATCGTCGACATCGGCAGCGGTGCCGGGCTCCCGGGGCTGCCAATGGTCATCGCCAAGCCGGGTCTTCACGTAACGCTGGTCGAGTCGCTGTTGCGCCGCACGGAGTTCCTCCAGATGGTCGTCACGGAACTCGGGCTGGACGCGGAGGTCGTGCGAGGGCGTGCGGAGGATGCCGAGGTCCGCCGAACGGCCGGTAACGCCGACGCCGTCACCTCGAGGGCGGTGGCTTCATTGGACAAGCTGACTCGGTGGAGCCTGCCGCTGCTGCGCGCGGGGGGCCGGCTGCTTGCCGTCAAAGGCGAGCGGGCACCCGATGAGGTGATCGAGCACCGGCGTGTGATGAGCAAGTTAGGCGCTGCCGATGTCAGGGTGGTGGAATGTGGCGTGAGCTATTTGTCTCCACCAACAACAGTGGTGGTGGCTCGGCGAGACAAGCCGGGAACAGCCCGGAGTGCGTCGCGCCGGCGATCGAGCAGGGAGAGCCTATGAGCGCGCCGCACGACTCGATCGGTCCCGAAGGCGGGGTGCATGTTTCACGTGAAACATCGGAATTCGACACCCCGATCGGGGCCGCCGCTGAGCGAGCGATGCGGGTTCTCTCCAAGGCGTACACGCCACTGAGCCGACCCAGCCACCGTCGGTTGTTCACCATCGCCAACCAGAAGGGCGGCGTCGGTAAGACGACCACCGCGGTGAACCTGGCGGCCGCGCTGGCGGTTCAGGGTCTCAAGACACTGGTGATCGACCTGGATCCACAGGGCAACGCGAGCACCGCACTGGGCATCGCCGATCGGCATTCGGGGACACCGTCGTCCTACGAGGTACTCCTCGGCGAGATCCCGCTGAAGGAAGCGATGCGGCAGAGCCCGCACAGCGACCACCTTTTCTGCGTGCCGTCCACGATCGATCTGGCGGGCGCAGAAATCGAGTTGGTCAGCATGGTGGCTCGGGAGAATCGGTTGCGCACCGCACTGGCCGACCTCGATGCGATCGACTTCGACTACGTCTTCATCGACTGCCCGCCGTCGTTGGGGCTGCTGACCATCAACGCTCTGGTCGCGGCACCGGAGGTGCTGATCCCGATCCAATGCGAGTACTACGCCTTGGAGGGGGTGTCACAGTTGATGAGCAACATCGAGATGGTGAAGGCGCACCTCAACCCCGGGCTCGACGTCAGCACCGTAATCCTCACCATGTACGACGGCCGCACCAAGTTGGCCGACCAGGTCGCCGATGAAGTCCGCCGCTTCTTTGGGCCGAAGGTCTTGAAGACAGTCATCCCGCGCAGCGTCAAAGTGTCCGAAGCGCCCGGCTACAGCATGACGATCATCGAATACGATCCCGGTTCGCGCGGAGCAATGAGCTACCTTGACGCCAGCCGCGAACTTGCCGAGCGTGGCCGATCAGCACCCGACGGAGGGGAATCACGATGAGCCAACCAACGCGACGCAAGGGCGGCCTCGGGCGGGGCCTGGCCTCGCTGATTCCCACCGGGCCAGCCGAGGGGGAGACCGACGCCAACCGGCTCAGCGGACCGCGAATCGGTAACGCGGCCGCCGACGTCTTGATGGGCGGGCCGCCGGCACCGGCACCGGATATCGGTGCGGTGTACCGCGAAATCGACCCGAGCCAGATCGAGCCGAACCCGCGTCAGCCGCGGCAGGTTTTCGACGACGAGGCGCTCGCGGAGCTCGTCCACTCGATCCGCGAGTTCGGTCTCATGCAGCCGATCGTGGTCCGTGCGCTCGAGCGCACCAGCGGTCCCCGCTACCAACTCGTCATGGGGGAGCGACGCTGGCGGGCGGCTCAGACGGCGGGCCTGACCGCCATCCCTGCGATCGTGCGGGAGACCGCCGACGACAACCTGCTGCGCGATGCCCTCTTGGAGAACATCCACCGGGCCCAGCTGAACCCGTTGGAAGAGGCGGCGGCGTACCAGCAACTGCTCGACGAATTCGATGTCACCCACGACGAACTCGCCGCCCGGATCGGTCGGTCGCGACCGTTGATCAGCAACATGATCCGCCTGCTGCGCCTGCCGATCGCCGTGCAGCGCCGGGTGGCGGCAGGCGTGCTGTCGGCCGGCCACGCCCGGGCGCTGCTGTCGCTGGACGCCGGGGCGGAAGCGCAGGAGGCGCTCGCCGCGCGGATCGTTGCCGAGGGGCTGTCGGTCCGGGCCACCGAAGAGGCGGTGACACTGGCCAATCGGGCCGGGCCGAGCCAGCCGTCGTCGCCGCGACGCAAACCGATCCAGATGCCCGGCCTCCAAGATGTGGCCGAGCAGCTCTCCAGCGCCTTCGACACTCGCGTCATGGTCAGCCTGGGTAAGCGCAAAGGCAAGATCGTGGTCGAATTCGGCTCCGTCGAGGATTTGCAGCGGATTGTCGGGTTGATGAACTCGTCGAAGCGCTGACCGTCCATACCAACCCGTTACGTCACTGTGACATTCTGACCGATCAGGCCCCATTGACATGTCGAGAAAAGATCAAACCGGTTGCGCCCCAATCTATTCGACTGCGTCTAGGTCGTCGGCGCGGATCAGCGTCGGCCAGCGCGCCGAAATCGTCGGTCAGCCGCTGCTAGGGGGCGCCGGACCGGTTCCGCGAGGGTGTCGCGGCCGTTGGCATCGGGGTACGCTCGGCTGCGAGGTGGGGGCACCACCCGCTCGCGGGGAAGCAGGGCAGGCAGTGATTTCGGCGGCCCTACCGCTTGGAGGCCCAGGAGTCTAGTGTCTGCTCGAATCACACCGCTGCGTCTGGAAGCATTCGATCAGCTTCCGAAGCACGCGCGCCGCTGCGTCTTCTGGGAAGTCGACCCGGCAACCCTCGGCGAAAACGATCAGCTCGCCGACCCCGAATTCGAAAAAGAAGCGTGGCTGTCGATGGTCATGCTCGAGTGGGGATCGTGCGGGCAGGTGGCCCTGGCGGCGCCGACCGACTCCGAGGGGGAGTCGGCCTGTTTGGGCTACGCGTTCTACGCTCCGCCGCGCACCGTGCCCCGCGCGCACCGATTTCCCACCGCGCCGGTCTCGGCCGACGCGGTGCTGCTGACTTCGATGCGAGTGGAACCCGGTCCGACCGCCGACGAGTTGCCGTACAGCCTCGTCGCGCGGGTCGTTGACGAGTTGGTCCGCCGCGGTGTGCGGGCGCTGGAGGCATTTGGCCGCACCGAGGCCGTCGCCGAGTTGGCCGGCCTACCCAACACCGACGCCGAGTTGTTGCCGGTACTCAAAGGGTTGGGAGACTGCTCGGCCGAGCATTGCGTGATCGAAGCCGAGTTCCTGCGCGGCGCGGGCTTCGTGGAGGTGGCTCCGCATCAGTACTTCCCGCGGTTGCGGCTCGAGCTGGACAAGGGTCTGGGCTGGAAGGCCGAGGTCGAGGCCGCGTTGGAGCGCCTGCTGGAAAGTACCTCCTTGCAACAACCGGTTGCCGCGGGAGTCTCGGCCTCCGCGTCGTCGGCTAGGAGCCGGTCACCCGGCCGGCCTGCTCTACGGCGAGCTCGTGGGCCAGCAGCTCGGCGAACGTGAACGTCCCGGTGGGCCGGTCGTTCTTGCCGAGCAGATAAAGCCGCTTCACCGCGGCCAGGATTCCCTCGGCGATCGCGTCGCGGGTCTGCGTGGTGATCAGCATCGCGCGATCACCCGGGTTGGAGATGTAGCCGACGTCGACCTGCACGGTGGGCATCCGGGTCAGCCGCAGCAGATCCCAGGTCCGCCCGTGCGTCCGGCAGTCGCGTAAGCCGGTGCGCGCCACCACTTCTCGCTGGATGAAGTCGGCCAGGTTACGGCCGATCGTCGACACCGAACCGTGCGAGTTGCCGAAATGGAAGGAGGCGACGCCGCTGGCGGCCGGGCTGGCCTGGGTTTCGCAGCGCAGGCTGATCATCAGGTCGGCGCCGACGGCGTTGGCTGTCGCCGCGCGTTCGTGATCGGACGGGCTGCGATTGGTCGGCCGGGATAGAAAGGTCTCCATGCCGATTGCAGTCATCCGGCCTTCGAGCCGACTTGCCAAGTCCCACAAAATATCTGACTCACTGATCGGCCCAGCCGGGCCCTGTGCGATCATGCCGTGGTCGTTGCCGCCGCGCCCTGGGTCGATGATGATCCGCTTACCCGACAGCTTCGGACCCGATCGGCGGACCAGTTCCTCCTCACGGATCGCGTGCAGCGACCCGCCAGTCACCCGGGAACTGAGAAAGTACAAGGAGCGCAACGTTTCCGGGCCGCAGATGCCGTCGGCGTACATTCCGTACTCGCGTTGGTAGGACATCAGGCCGTTGTGGGTCTGCAGGCCGAAGTAACCGTCGACCAGGCCGGTGTAGAAGCCGAGATCCTGCAGGCGGTTCTGCAGCGTTGCGACGTCGTCGCCGTACATCGGCGCGCCGAACTGGTGATGCAACGTGCGGGCGCCCAACCGGTACGACGCTTCGCGCAGCGCACGGTTGGTGGCTTCACCGACGATGCCGTCGACCAGCAGCCCGCGGTGCTGCTGAAAGGCGCGCACGGCGTGGTCGAGCTCGTCGTCGAAGACCTCGACCGCGACGTGCCGCCCGGTGTTGAGGCCCGTCTCCTCGCCGTCGAGGTGACCGAGCGCCATCAGCGCAGCGCGGATCTCGGTGACCGCTGCACTACGGTCACCACGGCGCAGTTGATCGCCGTCGCCGCCTTGCGGTCTCGACATGCGAAGCCTCCGGTGAGCCGTGCGAGCAGCCCTGCCGCTTCATGGACAGGGTGGCGCTATTGTCTCAGACGCCCGGCGAATTACCGAAAACGCCAGGCGAGCGGCCACCAATTCGGTCGAGCTAGCCGACCTCGGGAACGGCGTCGGAAAGCTCCCGCAACAGCGCCGCCTTGCCCTTGGCGCCGACGATGCGTTTCACCGGCTGACCGTCCTTGAACAAGATCAACGTCGGGATCGAAACCACGTCGAAATTGCGGGCCGTTTCGGGATTTGCGTCGACGTCGAGCTTGGCCACGGTCAGTCGACCGACGGACTCTTTGGCGATTTCCGCGAGCACCGGTGCCACCATCTTGCAGGGACCGCACCACGTGGCCCAAAAGTCCACCAGCACAGGCGTATTGCTGGCCAACACGTCGCTTGCAAAGGAAGCGTCAGAGACATCCACGGGCGCGCCGCCGGATTCGGTCTGTGTCATCGCACGTACTCCAATCAGAGGGTCGCTGCCGCCGGCTCTTCGGCGGGTTTGGTGTGGGTGCGCTCTCCTGGCTCCGCATGCTCGGCCAGCCAGCGCTCAGCGTCGATGGCCGCCGAACAACCGGTACCCGCGGCGGTGACCGCCTGGCGGTAGGTGTGGTCGACCAGGTCGCCGGCAGCGAACACACCGTCCAGCGAGGTATAGGTCGTCTGGCCGCGGACCTGCACGTAGCCGTCCTCATCGAGGTCGACCTGGCCGCGGACCAACTCCGAGCGGGGGTCGTGGCCGATCGCGACGAACACCCCGGTCACCGGCAAGGTCGATTCCTCGCCGGTCACGGTGTCGCGCAGTTTGAGCCCAGTCACGGTGTTCTCGCCTTCGACCGAGACCACCGCACGGTTGGTCAGGAAGGTGATCTTGTCGTTCGCGCGGGCCCGGTCGAGCATGATCTTGGAGGCGCGGAAGTCCTCGCGGCGGTGCACCAGGGTCACGCTGCGGGCGAACTTCGTCAGGAAGGTCGCCTCTTCCATGGCCGAGTCGCCACCGCCGACTACGGCGATGTCCTGACCCTTGAAGAAGAAGCCGTCACAGGTGGCACACGCACTCACGCCGCGGCCGAGCAGTTCCTGCTCACCCGGTACGTGCAAATAACGCGCCGCGGCGCCCATGGCCAGGATCACCGCCCGGGCCTGCAGCGTCTCGCCTTCGGATGTGGTGACCGACTTCACCGGGCCGTCGAGCGACACTGATTCGACGTCCTCCATCCGCAGGTCGGCGCCGAACCGCAGGGCCTGCTCGCGCATCTGGTCCATCAGCTCGGGGCCTTGGATTCCTTCGCGGAATCCGGGGAAGTTCTCCACCTCGGTCGTCGTCATCAGGGCGCCGCCAAACGCGGTCCCTTCGAAGACCACCGGCGCCAGCTGTGCACGGGCGGCGTACAGCGCCGCGGTGTAACCGGCGGGTCCGGAGCCGATGACGATCACGTCGTGAACGGTGCTGGTCGAGGAACTCATACCAACCTTTCGGAATACTTGAAACCGCTGTATTGCACTGGAACGCCAGGGTAGGCGGTGCTGTTCCCGCGCACATTACGGCCGGTGGATGATCCTGTCAGCCGACAGGCCGGTGTTGACCGAACTGCAGGTCGGTGCCACGGCGAGCACCGCCAGCGCCTGCGGCGCGTCACCGGGTAGCAGCAGTAGCACGGCCGGGTGGCCGGCGATGTCGACCGGGCGGGCGCCAAGCACGCGAGTGTCGGCCGGGTAGCCCAGGCCCGCCAGGCAGGACGCGCGTCGTCCCGGGTCAGTCAGCGGCCCGAGCTCCGGTGCCCGGTCCAGCAGCGCCAGGATCTGCTCATCGGACAGCGGGATCGTCTGCGGCGGGCGCGACACCGTGATGTGTTCGATGGTGGTGGGCCTGCTGGGCATCGGTGCCGGCGCGGTGGTCAGTGCCCAGACGCCCAGCCACGCTGCCGCGGCTGCTGCGGCCAGCCCCGCCGCTGCGAACGCCAGTCGTGCCGGGCGCGGGAATCGCCCCCGGTGGACTGCGTGGGCGGCACCGGTGGGTGCGGGGCGCAGGCCGGCCGCGATGCCGTCGACAATCGCGGGATCAACTGGCGGCGCCGAGGCTGCGTCGGAGCCCAGCGCGGTGACGTCGCGGCGGACCTGGTTCAACGCCTCCATCGTCTGTCGGGCTCCGGGATCGGATCGGATGCGCTGGCGCAGCCGCGCCGCGACGTCGTCGTCTAGCAGTCCGGCTTGCAGATCGGCGAGCGTGTCCGCGGTCAGCGGCGGCTCCTCGCCCCCGGCCGGCTCAACATCGTCCATCCGGCCCAGTGTCCGTCATCGGGCGAACGCAGAGTTAGCCGGCCGGATGCTGGGGCGCCGAATCGGCGTGCAGGTAACCGAGAATTGCGGCCAGCCTGACCCGGGCGCGGGCACAGCGGCTCTTCACTGTCCCTTCGGCCACCCCCAACAGCCGGGCGGTGTCGGCGACCGAGTAACCGTGCATGTCGATGGCGACCACCGCGGCCCGCTGCTCGACGGGAAGTCGCATCAGCGCCCGCTGCACCGCAATCGCCGTCTCGACCTGCGCGGTCCGGTCCGGCACCGGGTAGACGTCGTCGAGCACGGTGGTCAGGTGAGCCTTGTTGCGGCGCAACCGATCCAGGCAGGCGTTGACGACGATGCGGTGCAGCCAGCTGCTGACCGCGGCGTCGTGCCGAAATGCGCCGGCCGCACGGTGGGCTGAGGCCATCGCCTCCTGCAACGCGTCCTCGGCGTCCTCGGTACAGCGGCTGGTCAGCCGCGCGACGCGGTGCAGTTGCCGGTGGTGGCGGTGGAAGAGTTCGGCGAAAGCGAAGCGGTCCCCGGCGACGTGCGCCGCCAACAGTTCGGCATCGCTGCGCTCCTCAGGCGATTGCTGCCGAATCCGTTGCGCGAAGCCCACTCGCCGGACAGTAACCAATCGGTGACAACCCGGCACTTCACTCGGGCGGCCCTGTCAGGACTTGGCTTGCACCGTCACTTCGGAGAGGCTGGTGCGACTTTGCCCGTTGGTTGTTCCCAGCGTCGGGATCCACACCAGCAGGTAGCTGGTCGGCGATGACGCGTTGACCGGAATTGTGTTGTGCCCGGGGTGCATGGAGACCGGCTGGCTCAGCGCGGCGGTGTTCTCGAGCTTGCCGGGTGTCGCCGTCGCCGACGACCGGATCTGGATCTTCGTCCCGTTGCTGGGCAGGTCGACGTTGACGGCGCCGATCACCGTGGGATGTGGCAGCTGCAGCATCAGGCCGACGCCACTCTTGAAGCCGGGGAACGGTACCGGGTCGTGGTAGGTGTCGGTCTCCCACGAGGTGCCCGGGCTGCCGTCGATCGCTTGCGCGGCCGATGCGGGGTTGTCTGCTTCACCGCCGGGGGAGTAGACGGTGGCGCCGACCGGTTTGACGATGCCGCCCGCAGCGACAGCGTCGCCGGAACTGGACGTCGACGGGCCGTTGAGGCCGAGCTGGTCCTTGTCGAGACCGCTGACGTCGCTGAACATCCGGCTCAGCACCGAGGCCAACACCAGCAACGCCACCACGATGATCGCGGCTCCGGTGCCGACACCGATCGTGATGGCCCGGCGGCGACGAAGCCGTGCCTGCGCCTCGTCGAGGCCGGCGGCCCTGTCGCTGGAGGGCCGCGGAGGCGCCGGAGGGGGCACGTCCTCGTCGATCGGGGCGAGCAACTCGGTGCGGTCGGCGACTACGGTGGCCTGCTGTAGCAAGTTCAAAAGCGTTGCAGCACTGCGGATCCCGCCATCCAGCTGAATCGAGTGAGCGGCCGCTGCGGAGATCTGGAACGGAATGTCGCCGTCGATCGCACTCGGTTCGAGCACTTGGCCGGCAGCATCGCGTGGTGCCGGCGCCAGTCCGCTCGGCTCGCCGGATTCCGGCAGCGGCCACTTGTTGACCAGCAGCGCATACAGTGCGGCGCCGATGCCCCGAATGTCGTCCTCGGGGCTGATGTCCGGCATGGTTGCCGGGAATGCGAGCACGACATCACCCTCGATGCTGACCCGCACCCGCCCCGGGTGGTCGATCGACAACGCCACCCCGGCATGGTGGGCCGCCTCGGCTGCCGCGGCCAGGGTTTGCATGGCGCGCGACGCCCCGGCGGCCGACGGCGAGGTGTCCGCCACCTCCTGCAACGAACCGCCGCGGACCCACTCGCTGACGACCAGGCCGCCGTTGCCGGTGTGCACTACGTCGAGAATGCGGGCGATCCCGAGCTTGTCGATGCGGCTCAGCTTCATGGTGCGGCCCAGGATCTCGCGGATCTGCTCGTCGGGCAGACGTCCGTCGGGATCTACGAAGGTCAGTGCCACTTGCCGATTCAGCGCGGTGTCCAGCGCCTGCCAGAACTGCAGGTGTGGCGCACCACCGTGAAAGACCAGCAGCCGGTAGCGACCGCGGGCGATGCTGGCGCCGGGCACCAGATGCTGTTCGTCCGGCTGCGCCGACGGCTCGGGCTCTGCCGGGCTCGGCACACCGAAGGTCGGATCGCCGGCGTTGAAGGCGGTGGTCTCGAGATCGGAGACGGGTGACTCGCGGTTGCCAGGCGCGGATGCAGATGCGGCCGTGCCGACCCGAAGATTGGTGGTGGGGATGTCGGGATGGAACTCGTCTGCCGCCGGCGCCGCAGCTGCCCGAGAAGGAGCCGTTCCGTGAGATCCGGTCGGCGATGGGGGTGAGCCGGACACAGCATTGGCTGAAGTGCTGTCCGATGAGCCGTCCGTCATCGCCGGTCCCCTCCCCGTACCCTCCCCGGTTAGTGGTTCCGGACGCTCCCGCCGGACGGGTTCTCGTGCCGGATTGTCCGCCCGACCGGACGGATTGCTGTGCTCAGGGTACGTGACGATGCCGGAGCGCAACAGTTGGTCCTGGCCACCGAAGGTTCGGCCCGCGACGCTGGCTGACCTGCCGGAAAGGGGCGGGGAGGCAGTCGGGAGAGGCGGAGAAGCGGCGGGCTTCCCGCGGGCCGGGACTGCGCCGACAAAGCGGCGCAACACGGCCAGCGCCGCAACTGCCTCGGGTACCTGCGCGCGCACCATGACCACGGCCACGATCGGCACCATGATCACCGCCAGCACGAACAGCCGCAGCAGCGAGCCTGCGCCGCCGCCGTAGGCGGTGAGTCGCTGCATGCCCGTCAGCACGTCGACCAGGTAGGCCACCAGCCCGGCCAGCAGCGAGGCGGTGGCCGTGACCAGGATGGTCCGCACCTCCGCGACGCCGAGCAGACCCCGGCGAGCGGGCGGCGCCCCCCGACCGCGGCTGGGCAGCAGTGCGTTGCGCAGCAGGATGTAGCCGGCGACCGCGCCGGCCAGAAAGCCCAGCCCGTTGGCGAGCCCCAGGTAGCCCGCGACCAGGTCGGGGTTGCCGGTCAGATGCGGCGCGACCAGCGACGCGGCGATCTTGACGATCGTGATGACCACGATGATCGCGATCGGAACCCAGGGCTGCTGGCGGGCGTAGAAGACCCGCAACTGCAGCAGCACCACGGCGTAGGGCAGCAGCGTGAACGCAGACATGGCGATCGCCGCGCCCAGATGGCCCGCGTCGACGTCGCCGAAGTGGCCGTAGGCGAACAGCGCGCTGCCCATCGCCGAGCCGCCGACGGTCATGAACGCCACCGTCGGGATCAGCGTGACCATGGTCAACCGGGTGGCCAGCGACAGGTCGGCCAGTACCCCGCCGGTGTCGTCGGCGGCGGCGTTGCGGCTCAACCGCGGCATCACCACGGTCAGAACGGTCACGCCGATCATGCCGTAGGGCAGCATCAGCACCAGCCAGGTGTAGTTGTAGATGGCCGGGCCGGAAGCCGCTGCGGTGCTGGCGATCTGGTTGGTGACGATCAGGCCGATCTGACTGATCAGCACGTAGCAGACCATGGCGGCGGCCATCGTCCCGAAGCGCTTGAGCCGGTCGTCGATTCCCCACAGCGGACGAAGGCTGATCCGGTGCCGCAGGATGGCGACCACCAGCACCGCCGTCTGCGCGAACACACCCAGCGTGGTGCCGATGCCGAGCACCAGCAACTTGGCGTTGCCCATTTCGACCGGATCGACCGACAGTTGCCCCGGTGCGGCCAGATAGGCGCCCAGCGTCGCGATCGCGACGACGTTGTTGACCACCGGTGCCCAGGCGGGCGGCCCGAACACGTTGCGGGTGTTGAGGATCGCCATGAAGACCGAGGACAGGCCGTAGAAGATCACCTGCGGCAGCAGCAGGTAGGCGAAGGCGACGGTCAACGCTTCGTTCACCTGCGGGCTGCGGCCCAGCATCAGTTGCACCAGCAGCGGGGCTGCCGCCACCGACAGCACTGTGGTGGCCAGCAGCAGGGTGGTGGCCAGGGTCACCAAGCGGCGCACGAACGCCGCGCCGCCGTCGGCGTCGTCCTGCTCGGCGCGGGCCAGCACCGGCACGAAGATCGCGGTGAACGTCGCCTCCAGCACCAGCGCGGCGACCAGGTTCGGCAGCTGGTTGGCCACCGTGAATGCGCTGGACAGCGCCGCACCCAGGAGCGCGGCCAGCAGCACGATCCGGGCGAAGCCGGTGAGACGGCTGACCAGGGTCGCCAGTGCCATGCCCCACGACCGGGACACCAGCGCGGCGTCGGAGAGCTCCGGACGCGGTTGCGGCGAGGTGCTCTGGGCGGGCACATGACCGGTCGGCGGCAGCGGCCCGGTCGACGGTCCGGGACTGCGCTGGACGCTCCGCGGCGGCAGGGCGTGGCTCATGCGTCCTGCTCTACGTCGACGGGGTGCTCGGCGTCCGGCGGGTCCGGACGGTCCAGGTCGGCGCGGTCCGGTTGGCCGCGGAAGCGGTGCCACAGTCGCCGTCCAGCCAACGCCACCAGGACGGCAGCCGCGCTCATCGTGATCGCGAACAGCACCTTGCCGTAGGCGTTGGAATGCACCGAGAGCCGCACCGGTTCACCCAGCGGCACCCCGTCCGGAGTGTGCAACGCGACGTCGATCGCGACGCGCTGGGTGAAGTTGACCTCGATCGGCACCCGCATCGGCAGATACCCCGGCGGCAACTCGATCTCGCCCGGATCGGTCACCGTCATTCCGGGCGGCACGTCGAGGTGCAGCCGCACCCGGATCGGCACCGCCAGCCCGTTGTGCAGGGCCAGCGGCAGCGGGCTGTGTTCGGTGGCCAGTGTGTACGAACCGGCCGGGGTGACGATGGTGACTGCGCCGAACAGGTCGTCGAGCGCGTGGCCGAGCACGTCCAGCCGCTGCTGGGCCAGCCCGTTGCGGGTGTCGGGCCGATCGGCCTGGCTGACCGCACGCAGCATGTCTTCGCGCAACGGCGCGGTGTAACTGGCACCGTTCAGCCCGCTACGCGCATCGGCGGTCAGGGCGGCGGTCAGCCCCGCCAGCCGGCCCATGTCACCCGAGATCTTGCTCACGAAGGCGTCGCTGAATCGGCCGCGTCCACCGGCGTCGGCGTTTGGTTGCGGCGTCCCGTTGGCCGGCGGGACGGTCGACGCTTCCCCGATCAGCGCCGGAAGCGGACGCGGCACCGCCAGGCCGGACCGGATCGCCGTCGCCAGCGTGGTCATGATCGCGCCTGCGTCCTCGGGCCGCAGGTTCCAATTGGTCGGCGGCAGCAGAATCTGGGTGCGCGGGTTGACCCTCGGCTGCAGCGCCCGCCAGAGCATCGCGCCCAGCGCGTCCTGGCGCCGCGCGACGCCGGAGTCGTGCTGAAGCCGAACCAGCAAGGCGGAGTCGAGGTAGCCGGGCGCCACAGGATCGGTGCCGGCGGCTGCGAAGGCGGCGCCGACGGCGGGGTCGAACGGCGCGAAAACCACCTGCGGCGACAGCCGTCGCGGGGCGGTGTCCGGGGTGGTGGGCAGCGGCGCGTTTCCGTCGACGACGGCGGAGTTGGCGGGCGCGACCACCACGGTGTTGCCGTTGGCGCTGAGCAGCTCAATCCCGCGACGGGTCAGTGCGCCGTCGGGGATCAAGGTGGCGCCGCGGACCGCGACGACTCCCAGGATCTGGTCGACGACGTCGCCGGCGGCGGTGGTCGCCGTCGTGCTGAGCCCGGGGTCCCCGATCCGTTGCAGGGCGTCCAGGTCGGCCTGGGCATAGGGCAACGGCGCGACGCAGGTCCGGTGCGCCAGTGCGCGCAGCCGGTTCAACCAGGTGGTCGCCGCGGCCTGCCCGGTCCCGGGATGCGTCGGGGTGCCCGGCTCCTGCGCGCGTCCGGCGGGTGAACCGGGGACTCCGTCGGAAACCACATAGCCGGCCGTCATCGCGTTGACGGTCACCAACAAATCGGGGTCGACGACCAGGCACACCGAGCGGCCGACCGCGCCGTCGGGATCGACGTCGTGGCTGGTGGCGAACTCGGCGGCGGACAACAGCACGTCCAGCCGGCCGCCGTTGGCCAGCGACGCGGCCAGCTCGTCGTCGGTCAGGCGGACCGGAATCGTGCCGCCCGGAACTCCAGGCGCCAGCCGGGGCCGGTCGGCCAGCGGCCACAGCATGGTGACCGGCACCGGTTTGGAGGTGTCGGGCGCGATCACGGTGTCCAGTGGACCCGCGGCACCGCCGGCGGTGTTGAGCGGATCGGGCGGCACGCCCAGCACGGGCAACAGGAAGCGGGCGTTGTCCAGCCGCGCTGGTGCGCCGTAGTCGGGTGTGCCGTTGACGTTGACCAACAACGGGTAGACGCCGGGCGCTGCGACGTCCAGCGAATGGTTGGTCACCGACCGCATCGGAGCCGACAACGAGAACTTCACCTGCTGGCCGCGCTGCAGCTCGGGGGAGACCGTCGCGAAGTCCATCGCGGTCTGGTACTGATCGGTGTCGCCGTCGAGGTCGGTGCGCAGCCCCGTCGACGCGGGCACCGCGGGCGCGTGCTCCAGGCGGATCATCACGTCGTGGACCGGGCGGTCGCCGATGTTGGTAACGGTCCCGGCGACGGTCACCACCGGTTCGCTGGTAGTAGTGACGACCTGCGGGGTGACCTGGTCGATGCGGACCTGGACGAACGGCGTGGCGCCCGGCTCACCGGCGGTCGCGGCCGGCAGGACGCCGACGCCGAGGCCGGCCAGGATGCCGACGACTGTCAGCAGACGCGACAGGACGCCCCGCCGGACTCGCGGTGCCGTCGAACCGCTGTCGATTCCCACCTGCGGGCGTTGCCCCCACCTCGAATGGCTCTGCATCATTGTCGGCGGCTACGGCCCGGGACCGCGACCGTTCTTCCGGCCTCGAACGGGCTCATCGGCCCGGCGGATGCGGGTGCGTGAGTGGGTTTGCGGCCGTCGCCGCGGCGTGCTGGGCGGCAGTGGCGGAAGCGCGGCCGGGCCATCGCTTTGCAGCTTGTCGATCAGCTCGTCGGCCACTTCGGCGAGCTTGCGTTCGTCGGCGTAGGCCAGCCGGGACGGCAGCTCCGGGATCGGCACCCATGCCACCTCGGCGACCTCGACGTCCTCGTCGGAAAGCTCGCCGCCCGAGAAACGCATCAGATAGTGGTGGACGGTCTTGTGCACCCGCCGGCCGTCGGTGACGAACCAGTAGTCGATGCGGCCCAGGGCCGCCAGCACGCTGCCTTGAATCCCGGTCTCCTCAGCCACTTCCCGGATCGCGGTCTCCTCCGCCGTCTCGCCCTGTTCGATATGGCCCTTGGGCAGCGACCACAGCATCCGCCCACGTCGATCCACCCGGCCGATCAGCGCGGCGAGCTGTTCTTCGCGCGGGCGATCGATGTTGTCGATGACCAATCCGCCGGCCGAGGTCTCGTGCACGGTACGCAGTCGCTCGGGTCCGCGGCGTCTCGGCGGGAGCTGCCCGGACGTTGCGGCGCCGGCGGGCGTGCCGGCTGCGGTGGCCTCGTCGCCGGCTTTTGCTTCGCCTGACCCTGCCGAGCGCCGACCGCGGCGCCTCGCCCGGCGCCGACGCGGTTGCGGATTTTCGCCGTCGGACACCCAAGCGATAGTAGCTGGCGTGCTCAGACGCACCGGGCACACTCGCCGGTAGTGAGCTGCGGGATCACGCTATGGGCGCGCATTGTCGTGCTCCCCAGCGGCGGAGAACCGCCGCATCGTCGTCCGCGGGGCCCAATTGTCGGACTCCTCAGCGGCGGAGAACCGCCGCATCGTCGTCCGACTAGTCTTTCTCCCGTGCCCGAGGACGCCCAGGATGCCGAGCTGTTGGCTGCTGCCGCGGTCGCGCTGAACAGCCACGCCGGCGTCCTGCGCGAGCTCGGCGCCCTGTTCGCCGGCGCTGGGCACGAGCTGTATTTGGTCGGCGGTTCGGTGCGGGACGCCGTGCTGCAGCGGCTGAGCACCGATCTGGACTTCGCCACCGATGCCCGCCCCGAGCAGTTGCAGAAGTTGCTGCGACCGTGGGCCGACGCGGTATGGGACACCGGCATCGACTTCGGCACCATCGGCGCCGAGAAAGGTGGTCAGCGCCTGGAGATCACCACGTTCCGGGCCGACCGCTACGACGGGGTATCGCGCAACCCGCAGGTCCGCTTCGGTGAGTCCCTCGACGACGATCTGGTCCGCCGCGATTTCACCGTGAACGCGATGGCGGTGCGCGTCACGGCAGCCGGCGCGGCCGAGTTCGTCGATCCGCTCAATGGGTTGGCCGCATTGCGGGCCCGGGTGCTGGACACCCCGGCGCAGCCGTCGGTGTCGTTCGGCGATGACCCGCTGCGGATGCTGCGCGCCGCGCGGTTCGTCTCGCAACTCGGTTTCACCGTCGCGCCGCGGGTGCTCGAGGCGATCCTGCACATGGCGCCGCAGCTCGGCCGGATCACCGCCGAGCGGGTGGCGGCGGAGCTGGACAAACTGCTGCTCGGTGCCGACCCGGTGGCCGGCATCGACCTGATGGTGCAGACCGGGATGGGTGACGTTGTGCTGCCCGAGGTCGGCGGCATGCGGATGGCCATCGACGAACACCACCAGCACAAAGACGTCTACGAGCATTCGCTGACCGTGCTGCGGCAGGCCATCGCGCTGGAGGACCCTCTTCCGGACGGAGGGCCCGATCTCATCCTGCGCTGGGCGGCACTGCTGCACGACATCGGTAAGCCCGAGACCCGCCGGCACGAGCCGGACGGCGGGGTCAGCTTCCACCACCACGAGGTCGTCGGCGCCAAGATGGCCCGGAAACGCTTGCGCGCGTTGAAGTATTCGAAGCAGATCGTCGACGACGTGTCACAGCTGGTGTATCTGCATTTGCGGTTTCACGGCTACGGCGGCGGCAAATGGACCGACTCGGCGGTGCGGCGCTATGTCACGGACGCCGGTCCGCTGCTGCCGCGGCTGCACAAGCTGGTGCGCGCCGACTGCACCACCCGAAACAAACGCCGCGCGTCCCGGTTGCAGGCCAACTACGACGACCTGGAGGCGCGGATCGCCGAACTGGCCGCCAAGGAAGACCTGCAGCGGGTGCGTCCGGACCTCGACGGCAACGAGATCATGGAATTGCTCGGCATCCCGGCGGGCCCGCAGGTGGGGGAGGCGTGGCGGCACCTCAAGGAGTTGCGGCTGGACCGCGGGCCGCTGAGCCGTGAGGAGGCGATCGCCGAGCTGAAGACGTGGTGGGAAACGAGCGGGAACTCCTAGCCCGGACCCGGCGTCGGACTTGATATGGAGTACTGCTTGAGCGCCGGCGACGGCGCAGCGGCCATGTGGGACCGCGGCCCGGATCTCGACCTCGACGGCGACGGTCGGCTCGATGCGGTCGGCCTGGACCTCGACGGCGACGGCCGCAGTGATGACGCGCTGGCCGACCTCGACGGCGATGGCATCGCCGAGCACGCCGTCCTCGACGTCGGGGATGTGGGTGCCGCCGGCGGACGCTATTTCACCGACGACGGCACCGGAACCTGGGCGATCGCCGCCGAACGCCCGCCGAGACCGCCGACCGGCCTGCGCTGGTTCGGCCTGGACGGCGTCGAGCACACCGGTAAGCCGCTGAGCGACTTCGGTACCGAAGGCCGCGACGAGGTGCGCCTGTCGGACAGCGACGGCAACGGCCTGGCCGACCGCGCGATCACGGCCGGCGCCGACGGCGTGACCGGTTACGTCGACACCGACGGCGACGGCCGGTGGGACGTCAAGCTCACCGACACCGACGGTGACGGCGCCGCCGACGCGGCGAGCGTGCTGGCGCCCAAAACGTAGCCCCCTGCCGCTGGCGGACGCCCGGTACTGTGGCGGCCCATGACCTCCGATGTGTCGCGCCCGGACTCGGTCGGCGCTGCTCTGATCGAGATCTTGCGCGACGACCTCAACATCGACGTCAGCCGCGTGACGCGCGAGTCTCGCCTGGTCGACGACGTCGGACTGGACTCGGTGGCGTTCGCAGTGGGCATGGTCGCGATCGAGGACAAACTCGGCGTCGTGATCTCCGAGCAGGAATTGCTGGGCTGCGACACCGTCGGCGACCTCGAGAACGTGATCCGGGCAAAGGTCCCGGTCGGCCAGTGAGCGTGCTGGCCACCGCCCTGTCCAGGGCGATGCGCACCTCAGCTCACGACCTGGTGGTCTTCGACAAGAATGCCGACGCGTGGACGCGGCGGCCCTGGTCGCAGGTTCACGCCCGCGCCGAAGGCATCGCCACCCGAATCCTCGACCAGCCGGAACCCGGCGCGGTCGGTCTGGTCGGCGAACCGACCGCCGACTTCGTCGCTGCCCTCCACGCCACCTGGCTGGCCGGCCGGAGCCTCGCGATCCTGCCCGGCCCGGTGCGCGGCGCCGATCCGCAGCAGTGGGCGCGGGCGACGCTGACCCGGTTCACCGGCCTGGGCGTGCGGACGATATTCAGCCACGGCGACGAGCTCGCGCTGCTGAGCGGCCAGCACGCGGCGCCGACGGTGCTTGACCTGACCACCGTCGCGCATGAGCTGTCGAGCGCTTTCACGCCGGTGGAGGCGGCCGCCGGTACTCCGGCGATCCTGCAGGGCACGGCGGGCTCCACCGGAAATCCCCGCACTGCTGCGCTGTCCGCCGAGGCGGTGCTGAACAACGTCAACGGCTTGCTGACCGGCATCGGTGTCGACCCGGCTGTCGACGGCGGGTGCACCTGGCTGCCGCTGTACCACGACATGGGGCTGACCTTTCTGCTCAGCGGCGCTCTGGGTGGGACACCGGTCTGGCTGGCGCCCACCTCGGCGTTCACCGCGTCGCCGTTCCGGTGGCTGCGCTGGCTGAGCGAAAGTGGGGCCTCACTGACCGCTGCACCGAACATGGCTTACAGCATGATCGGCAAGTACGCCCGGCTGGTGTCTGATGTCGACCTGGGCCGGGTGCGGTTCACCATCAACGGCGGCGAGCCCGTCGACTGCGCGGGCATGCAGCGGTTCGCGGATGCGTTGCGCCCGTTCGGTTTCGACGCGGGCGCGCTGGCGCCGTCCTACGGGCTGGCCGAATCCACCTGCGCGGTAACGATTCCCGCGCCTGGCAGGGGACTGGTTTACGACGAGATCCCGGCGGGCACGGCCGATTCCGAACCGCAGCGGCATGCGATGCTCGGCGACGCGATCCCCGGCATGGAGATCCGGGTCAACCCGGCGTCCGGGCATTCGGCCGAGGTGCCGGGCCGCGACGTCGGCGGGATCGAGATCCGGGGCACCTCGATGATGTCCGGCTACCTCGGCGACACCCCGTTGGAGCCCGGTGCCTGGTTCCCGACGGGAGACCTGGGCTACCTCACCGACGACGGGCTGGTGGTCTGCGGCCGGGCCAAGGAGATCATCACCGTCGCCGGACGCAACGTCTTTCCCGCCGAGATCGAGCGGGTCGCCGCCGAAATACGCGGTGTGCGTGAGGGTGCGGTGGTCGCCGTCGGCGCCGATGACGCCGGCACCCGGCCCGGTCTGGTGATCACCGCCGAGTTCCGCGGACCCGACGAAGCCGGCGCCCGCAGCGAGCTGGTCGCCAAGGTGGCTTCCGAGTGCGGCATCGTGCCGGCCAACGTGGTGTTCGTCCGGCCCGGGTCGCTGCCACGCACGTCGTCGGGCAAGTTGCGGCGGCTGGAGGTCAAACGAAACCTGACGGCGGCGACGACATGAGCGACGACCTGAGCATCGAGGGATACCGGACACTGCTCGACGACGTCTTCAACGACGACGTCGCCAAGTGGACCGCGGAAGCCGAAGCCAGCGAACGCTTTCCGCGCAAGCTGATCGAGCACCTGGGCGATCGGGGCGTCTTCGCCCAGAAGTGGCTGGGTGACCAGCATCCCGACGTGCCCAAGCTCGTCGCGTTGGCGTTCGCGCTGGGGCGGCTGGGCTCGGCGGGCATCGGCGTCGGCGTCAGCCTGCACGACTCCGCCATCGCCATCCTGCGCCGCTTCGCCCGCTCGGACTACCTGAAGGACATCTGCGAGCAGGCCATCCGCGGCGAGGCGGTGCTGTGCATCGGCGCGTCCGAGGAGTCGGGCGGCTCGGACCTGCAGATCGTCGAGACCGAAGCACGTTCGGTGCGAGACGGATTCGAAGTCCGCGGCATCAAGAAGTACGTGTCGCTGTCGCCGGTCGCCGACTACGTCATGGTGGTCGCCCGCGGTGTGGACAGCGACAACTCCAGCCGGCACGG
The DNA here is from genome assembly GCA_032159915.1 of Mycobacterium sp. Lineage (GTDB taxonomy): Bacteria > Actinomycetota > Actinomycetes > Mycobacteriales > Mycobacteriaceae > Mycobacterium. Next base: position 7,400 of record JAVHWH010000289.1, on the reverse strand, counting down.
CAACGTGATGGTGATCGCCGTGCCGACCGCGCAGACCGATATCCAGGCGCCCTATCGCAAAGTCGGCGCGGGGCCACTGGACACCGCCGCGGTGCACATCGACACCTGGGTGCCCGCCGAGGCGTTGATCGCCCGTCCGGGAACGGGTTTGGCGGCGATCTCGTGGGGACTGGCGCACGAGCGGATGTCAATCGCCGGCCAGGTCGCCGGGGGCTGCCAGCGGGTGCTCGGCATCACGCACGCCAGGATGGTCGAGCGCAGGCAGTTCGGCTCGACGCTGTTCGAACATCAGGCACTGCGGTTACGCCTAGCCGACCTGCAGGCCCGTGTCGACCTACTTCGGCACGGGCTCATCGGAATTGCCGCAGACGGTCGGCTCGACCTGCGGGCCGCGGCGGCCGTGAAGGTCACCGCCGCGCGGCTCGGCGAAGAGGTGCTCTCGGAATGCATGCACATCTTCGGTGGTTCCGGCTATCTGGTCGACGAGACACCGCTGGGCCGGTGGTGGCGGGACATGAAGCTGGCCCGGGTCGGCGGCGGCACCGACGAGGTGCTGTGGGAATTGGTCGCTGCGGCAATGAAACCCGATTACGACGGCTACCACGAACTACGTCAGACCTCACTCGTCGAGATCGACAGTGGCGCGAACTTCTGCGAGTGAGAAGCGCGCTGACGTCGAACTCAGCGACCTGACTAGCGAGCTTCGGGAACGTCGTCGGGTGTGCGGGGCAGCGCGTACAGCGCCATCGTGCGGTTGCTCATGTCATGCTCGCCGAGAAAGGTGCAGCCGGCGTATTCACACAGCCGGCGCGCCGAGGTGTTGCGATGATCCGGGTCAAACATGATTCGGCGGCAACGCGGTTCGACTTCGAAGACGCTGGCGACGATGCGCGGCAGTAGAAACGGCCCGAGCCCCTTGTTGACGATCGACAGCTCGGCGATGGCTGCGTGCAGTCCGACGTCATAGGGGTCGGCGGCATAGCGGGTGGCGATGGAATCCTTTGCGGCGCGGTACACCTCGACGTATCCGCTGTCCTCGCCGTTCATGCTGCCGACGAACGGCCGGGAGTAGTCACCGGCGCACTGGGCGCGCAGGTAGTCGCGCCACCGCGCCGCCGGCCAATCGGACTCCCACGCCTCGACCAGATGCGGCATGTTCATCCACCGCGAGATCATCTCGGCGTCGGTATCGGGGTCGGCCGGCCGCAGTGCGTAGGGATCGGTGAGCACGGGTGTCGGCGGCGCGGGAGCGCGGCGGACCTCATCGCTGAGCTCGGTCAGCTCCCGCGGCAGGACCGGAAACGGTGCGCTCATGAGGCTCTCTTCGCGCCGCGCGCTCATCGACCGCCGCTGGGCGTGTGGGGCGGGGCTCTCTTCGCGCTGCGCGCTCACCGACCGCCGCCCGGAGGACCGGCGAAGGCTTGCGCGATCGGCAGCCAGCGCGCCGCGTCGTCGCCCTCGGCGCGGATGTCCAATTCACGCAGTGGCCGTCGCTGGGTGACCAGAAAGCAGAAGTCCTCGGCCGACCCGGTGACCCGCTGCGACGCATCGTCGGGACCCCACGTCCACGTGCCGCCGTCGGGTGCGCGTAGCTCGACCCGGAACGGCTCACTCGGCGGCGCCAATTCGTTGATGACGAACGCGAAGTCGCGGGTGCGCACCCCGATATGGGCGATGGAGCGCAGCCTGGGAGTCGCGGGGCGGGTGACGCCGAGCGCGTCAGCGACATCGAGGCCGTGTGCCCAGGTCTCCATCAAACGGGCGGTGGCCATCGACGGGCCGCTCATCGGCGGGCCGAACCACGGCAGTTTGCGCCCGTCGTCAACGGTCAGCAGCGCGTCGTGCAACTGCGCGCGGGTAGCCCGCCAGTCGGCGAGCAACTCGGTGGGAGCAACGGCGGCCAACTCGTCGGCCGCGGCGTTGACGAAGCCGATCGGGTCGTCGAGAGCAGACTTGACCACGTCGACGAAGCCGGGCTCGTCGGTGACCGACACCAGCGCGCCGCGGTCGGTCCACAGCAGGTGCCCGATCTGATGGGTGATCGTCCACCCGGCGGCCGGCGTCGGCGCCGCCCAGCCGTCGTCGGGCAGCGCCGCGACTAGAGCGTCCAGCTCGTCGCTTTCGGCGCGGAGGTCGTCGACAATCTGCGAAAGGTCGGCCATCTGCGTACCTTAACGAGTCGCCGCGCGCCCGACGACACTGTGCGCGGCCAGCCCGCACAGGTAGACAACGCCGCCGGCCACAATCAGCGCAGGCGAGTGGCCGTCGGCCGGGATGACGGTGGCCGCGGTGGTGATCGCTGCCAGAAACGCCACCCAGAACAGTGAATCCTGCACGGCGAACACGTGTCCGCGCAGCGCGTCGTCGACGTCGATCTGAATGGCGGTGTCGGCGCACAGCTTGACTACCTGCCCGATCCCGCCGAGCAGGAAGCCGCCTGCCACCAGCACCCACAGCTGCAAACCGGCCCCGGCGAGTTCGATGACGGCGGCGAGTGCCAGCGCGCCGTTGGCGGTGGCGTAGCGGCCCCAACGGCGCACGGCGGGCGGCGTGACCAGATTGGCCGAGAACGAGCCGGCCCCGGCGGCCGCGACGAACAGCATCGCGCTGCTCAGCGCGGAGACCGATGCCGTGTGCCCGTTGCGCACCAGCAGCAGGACCAGCAGGGAGTTGACGCCGAACACCATGCGGTGAGCGGCCAGCCCCGACAGCGTGGCCGCGACGGTGGGGCGGTCCAGCACGGTCCGCACGCCGTGCAGCCATCCCGTGACGACGGCGTAGACGGCCGACCCGTGGATCGCGCGACCGGTGTCACCCGGGCCGAGCACGTGGTCGCCGAAGCGGACCGAGAGCAGCGTCGCGACCAGCAGCGGCACGACGACCAGAAAGATGACCGACGCGGCCCCGGTGTCGCCGGAGCCGAACAGCGCGCGCGGCACCAGCATGAAGTTGGCGCCGAGGAACGCCGCCACCGCGCCGAGGGCCGACGCGATCGAGTTCATCGTGACCACCTGCTCACGGGGCACCACGTCCGGCAGCGCCGCGGACAGGCCCGACGCGACGAAGCGGGCCAGGCCGTTGACCACCAACGCGCCGCACAACACGTAGAAGTCGCGGGCACCCACTGCCAAACAGATGCCCACGACGACCACCGACACCACTCGGCCGACGTTGGCGGCGATCAACACCAGCCGGCGGTCCCAGCGGTCCATCAAAGCGCCGGCGAACGGGCCGAGCAGCGAATACGGCAGGAACAGCACCGCGAATGCGCCGGCGATGGCCAATGCGCTCGAGGCGCGCTCCGGATTGAACAGCAGTGCGCCGGCCAGGCCCGCCTGAAACAGGCCGTCGGCGAACTGGCTTGCCAGCCGCAGTTCCAGAAGCCGCCAGAAGTCGGGCAGCGCGCGCACCGAGCGCCACACAGCCACCGGCGCGCTCGGAGGAGTCACTGAACCTGCTTCCCAATTGGCTGGGCGGTCATCGGGCCCGGCGGTTATCGGACCGGGCATCAGGCGCCTGTTACAACACTACAAATTCTGGCTCACCGCGCTTCGGGTAGACCACAGCCGTCGGGCCCGGATGCCATGATGGAGTGGTGGCGCAGTCCGAAGATCCCGAGGATTTCATTGCCCCTGCCGCACAGCGGGTGCGAGCGGGCACGTTGCTTCTGGCGAACACCGATCTGCACGAGCCGACGTTCCGCCGCAGCGTGATCTACATCGTCGAGCACAACGACGGGGGCACGCTGGGCGTGATACTCAACCGGCCGAGCGAGACCGCGGTGTACAACGTGTTGCCGCAGTGGACCACGCTGGCGGGCAAGCCCAAGACGATGTTCATCGGCGGCCCGGTCAAGCGGGACGCGGCGCTGTGCCTGGCGGTGTTGCGGGTCGGCGCCGTTGCCGACGACGTGCCCGGGTTGCGTCATGTGGCCGGCCGGATGGCGATGGTCGACCTGGACGCCGACCCGGAGACGATCGCCCCCGCGGTGGAGGGCGTCCGCATTTTCGCCGGCTACTCCGGCTGGACGATCGGGCAGCTGGAAAACGAGATCGAGCGCGACGACTGGATTGTGTTGTCCGCGTTGCCTTCCGACGTCCTGGTCGAGGCGCGGGCGGACCTCTGGGGCCGGGTGCTGCGGCGTCAACCCCAGCCGCTGTCGATGCTGGCCACTCACCCGATCGACGTCACCCGCAACTAGGCGGTGGTCGCGGCGGCCGGTTCGTCGTCGCGGGCGTCGCGGGAGAGCCGGCTGGCGATCACCGAGCACACGATCAGCTGGATCTGGTGAAAGATCATCAGCGGCAACATGATGACGCCGACGGTCGCGGCGGGAAAGAAGACCAGGGCCATCGGGAGCCCGGACGCCAAACTCTTCTTCGAGCCGCAGAACAGCAGCACGATACGGTCGCCGCGGTCCAGGCCCACGGTTCGGCCGACGAACCAGGTGAAGGCCAGCACCAGTGCCAGCAGCCCGGCGTTGACGAGCGCGATGATCGCCAGTTGCCACGGGTCCACGCTGCCCCAGATGTGTTCCACCATGCCCATCGAGAACGCGATGTAGACGACCACGAGGATCGAGCCGCGGTCGACGGCTTTGGTCAGCACCGCGTGCCGAAGGACCCAATCGGCGATCCAGGGCCGCATCAGTTGGCCCGCCACGAACGGCAGCAGCAGTTGCACCACGACGTCACGGACCGCGCCGGCGTCCATCCGGGCGCCGCCGCTGGTGTTCATCAGCAGCACGACCAGCAGCGGGGTCAGCGCGATCCCGACGATGTTGGACAGTGATGCGCTCACCAGCGCGGCCGAGACGTTGCCCCGCGCGATCGAGGTGAACGCGATCGAGGACTGCACGGTCGAGGGGACCAGGCACACGAACAGCAACCCGTTGTACAGGTCGCGGTTCAGCAGCCAGGGCACCAGGCCGCGGCAGGCCAGCCCGAGCACCGGGAAGAGCACGAAGGTGGTGGCCAACACCAGCAGGTGCAACTGCCAGCGCTTGACGCCCTGCCAGGCCTGCTGTGGGGAGAGCCGGGTGCCGTAAAGCCAGAACAGCAGCGCGATAACGACCTTGGCGACTACCGACATGACGTCGGCGAAGGCCCCGCGGGCAGGGAACAACGCAGCCAGCGCGACGGTGGCGGCCATGGCCAGCAAGAAGGTGTCAATCGGCAGCGCCGAGAGTTTCTTCAGCATAAGGCCGACCGGTCAGTGGCAGGCCAGCGTGCAACCCGCGCAGCCCCCGACGCAGCTCGCCGCGGCCGCCTCTTCTTGCCGCAGCGCGTAGCGGGCGGTCTGGTACGACCCGGCAGCGACCGTGCCGAGCGCGCCGACGATGCAGACGCAGACGACGGTCAGCGCGGTCGCCGGCGGCGCGGCAAAGGCGACGGTGCCGGCAGCGGCCAGCATGGTTGCGGCGGCCAACTGTGGCGGCGCGACCGCACGCAGCACCAGTCCGGCGGTGCCGTCAGTGGGACGGGTCAGCGAGCGCAACCCGAGAACGGCCAAGACTCCCGCCACGCACACGCACAGCACTCCCGCGATGAGCATGGGGACACCATACGAGGCGGCGGTCCTCGGTGCAGCGCCCGGCTGTCAGTGCCCCAGTGCTTGCGGCGGCACGGCCGCGGCAGCCTGAGGCGGCACGACCGCGGCAGCTGGAGGTGCCGCAGGTGCGGCGACTGCCGGCGGCGGGGCGGCCACCGGGACCGGAGCCGGTGGCTGGCTGGACCCGGGCGCTGCGGCTCGGAATCCGTTGATGATGCCGTCGGTGGCCTGCGCCTCACCGACTCCTGCGCCGGCTTCGGTGGTCACGGCGAGCGACACCAGGTACTTGTCCGGCCCGGAGGCGACGATGACGTTGCGCCGCGAGGTGTTGAGCGTCATCTCGTTCTGCCGGTAGGTGCCCTCGATGATCGACGAAGGAGAACCGTTGTAGTCGGCCAGCGAGGCGTTGGTCATGCGCCAGGCGGGCAGCTGCTGGCTCTCGATGTAGCCATGGGAGATGGCCTCATGCGGATCAAAATCCCCGACCAGGCGGTAGACGATGAGCTGAGCGTTCGGGGTGTAGAGGCTGGCGCTGCGGCGGTTGGCGATCACCACGAAGGCATCCGGGACGTTGGGGTCGGGCACCTGGGTCCAGCCCCGCGGCATCGGCAGGACGAGGTCGAGCGCGTTGAATCCCGGAGCCTTCTGCGGCTCCATCTTGACGCCCTTGCCGTTGAAGAACTCGCGCAACGTCCCGGCGGCGGCGGGCATCAGCGCCGGCGGGGCGGCAGCTTCCGGCGGGGGCGCCGGTGCGGGTGCGACTGGGGCCGCGACCGGTGCGGCCTGCGGCGCGAGGCCCGGCATGACGTTGCCCAAAGCGCCCGGGGCAGCGGCGACAGCCTGCGGTGCCGGGGCGGGAACCGGTGCGGGGACCGGCCGTGGCGGAAACACCGGATCGGCCGACGCGGTGGGGGTGGCGAGGCCCAGCACGCCGGCGGCGCCGACGGCCAGACCTGCGACCGTCACTCGCCAGCTACGGGCTGTCTGCTTCATGGGAGTTCGGTCCTTCGGAAGATGGCTCGGGTCGTGGAAAAGTCGCAGAAAGTGACTGTAACCAGGGGTAAGTGGCGGCTACCAGCGCTGGAATCGACCTGCAACAGACCTGGGATAAACCCCTGACCGCTCTGCAATCCAACCGAGACCGTCGGCGGTCGGCGGGTCGCTCGACGGGGTCCTTATAACCTGTTGGGCGTGACCGACTCCGACCCCGACGCGCCGCGGTACCGCTACACCGCGGAGCTGGCCGGCCGCATCGAAGAAACCTGGCAGGACAACTGGAGCCGGCTGGGGACCTTCAACGCGCCCAATCCGGTCGGCTCGCTGGCTCCGGCGGACGGCACGGATCTCTTGCAAGCACCTGACGCCAAGATGTTCGTTCAGGACATGTTCCCGTACCCGTCCGGCGAGGGACTGCACGTCGGTCACCCGCTCGGCTACATCGCCACCGATGTCTACGCCCGCTACTTTCGGATGCTGGGTCGTAACGTGTTGCATGCGTTGGGTTTCGACGCGTTCGGCTTGCCCGCCGAGCAGTACGCGATGCAAACCGGCACGCATCCGCGGACCCGCACCGAGGCCAACATCGTCAACTTCCGGCGCCAGCTGGGCCGGCTGGGCTTCGGGCACGACAGCCGTCGCAGCTTTTCGACCACCGACGTCGACTTCTACAAGTGGACGCAGTGGATCTTCCTGCAGATCTACAACGCATGGTTCGACACCGCGGCCGGCAAGGCGCGACCGGTCGCCGAGCTGGTCGCCGAATTCGAGTCCGGCGCCCGCCATTTGGACGACGGCCGAGAGTGGTCGGCGCTGTCGACGGGGGAGCGCGCCGATGTGATCGACGCTTACCG
>JAVHWH010000286.1:0-3172 GCA_032159915.1 Mycobacterium sp. | reverse complement strand
TGCTGGGCCGCAGCATCTACGTGCCCGCCGAGTGCGTGCGCCGCGATCGCGCGGGCCACCACTGCCCTGCGGCCCAGCGCCGCGTCGAGAGCCTGCCAGGACAGGTCATAGCGCACGTGCAGCCGGTCGAGCCGGTGGGCCGTTCGAAACCCCCACGCAACGAACCCGACCAGCACGCTCAGCAGTACGGCCAGGACCGCGACGAGCCCAATCGTCCACCACATCAACTCGCCACCTGGACCTTGCTACCCCTGACCGCAACCGTCTCATAAACCCGCATGATCTGATTGGCCACCACCGGCCAGTCGTAGCGTTGCACCGCCTCAGCGCCCGCGTTGGTATAGCGCTCCGCCAGCGACTTGTCCTCGAGCACTGCGATCAGACCTTCGGCGAGAGCGGCACTGTCGTCGACCTTCACCAGCCGCCCGGCCTCTCCGTCGCACAGCACCTGCCGGAACGCATGCAAATCGCTGGCCACCACCGGCGTACCGGCGGCCATCGCCTCGACCAGCACGATGCCGAAGCTCTCCCCGCCGAGATGCGGTGCACAGTAGACGTCGGCACTGCGCATCGCCGACGCCTTGGCGCCGTCGTCCACCAGACCGAGGAAGCGCAGGTGGCCGGCCAAGCCGCCCACCTTCTCGCGCAGTTCCTCTTCGTTGCCGCGGCCGACGATCAGCACCTGCAGTCCCGGGAAACGCTCGACCACCTTCGGTAGCGCCTCGACCAGCACGGCCATGCCTTTGCGGGGTTCGTCGTAGCGGCCCAGAAACAACACCGTCTTGGCCGGCCGGGGGTAGCCGTCGAGCAGCGGCGCTGAAGCCATCGCGGCGACGTCCACCCCGTTGGGGATCTCCACCGCGTCCGAGCCCAGCGCCTCCATCTGCCAGCGCCGGGCCAGGTCGGATACCGCGATGCGGCCGATGATCTTCTCCTGCATAGGCCGCAGCAGCCCCTGAACTATCGACAAGGTCAGCGATTTAGTGGTCGAGGTATGAAAGGTGGCCACGATGGGCCCCTCGGCAATCCGCAAGGCCCACATCGACACGCTGGGCGCATTCGGTTCGTGCACATGCAATACGTCGAACTCGCCCTCGTTTAGCCAGCGCCGGACCTTGCCATGCACGGCCGGACTGACCTGCACACGGGCCACCGATCCGTTGTAGGGAATCGGCACGGCCCGACCGGCCGAAACCACGTACTCGGGCAGATCGACATGCGGCGAAGACGGCGCCAGCACGCTGACGTCCTCACCGCGGGCCCGCATCACCTCGGCAAGCTGCAGCACGTGCGATTGCACGCCGCCCGGCACGTCGAACGAATACGGGCACACCATCCCGATCCGCATCAGAGAAGTCCTTGGTCCCCGGGTCGCTCCGCTGCAGGCTGCCGAACCCCCAACCGGTCCTGTCGCTCTTGGGACAGGTCTGCCAGCCACTGCGGCTGGAGCATGTGCCAGTCGGCGGGATGCTCGGCGATGTTGCGGGCGAACACGTGGGCCAGGGCCTGGGTGACGACACCGACATCGCCACTGCTGCAGTCCAGCGGCGCGAAGAACTCGACTCGGCAGTCGTCACCGTCATACCAGCAGTGCACGGGCAGCAACGCCGCACCGGTGGTGATGGCCAGCTTCGCCGGACCGGCCGGCATCCTGGTCGGTTCACCGAAGAAGTCGACCTGCACGCCGGTACGGCTGAGGTCGCGCTCGGCCATCAGACAGACCGCTCTGTTGTCCTTCAGCCGCTCGCTGAGCAACGGAAACGGCGGCTGCTCGCCGCCCGACAACGGGATCACCTCGAAGCCCAAGCTCTCCCGGTACTCGATGAACCGCCGGTAGAGCGATTCGGGCTCGAGCCGCTCGGCGACGGTGGTGAACGTGCCGTAGGTTTGGGCCATCCACACCCCGGCCATGTCCCAGTTGCCGCTGTGCGGCAACGCGTTGACCACACCGCGGCCGTCGGCCAGCGCGGCTTGCAGATGTTCTTGACCGGCGACTGTGTCGGCCAATTGGCGGCCGAGCGCGCGGTGATCCATCGCCGGCAACCGGAACGCCTCGCGCCAGTAGCGGGCGTAGGACGCCAGCGACGCCCGCATCAGGCTGTCGGGCACCGCGTGCGGCGCGACTCCGGTGACGCGCGCCAGATTCTTGCGCAGTTGATCCGGTCCCCCGCCGCGCGACGCGTACAGCGCTCCCGCGTCGAAGACGTTGCGCGCCGCGAATTCCGGCAGGGCACGTACCGTCCGCCACCCGGCCGCATATCCCCAGTCCGCGATCCGACTGCCGAGCGAAAAATCGTTGGCGCCAGGAAGTTTCAAACCCGCCGGGACTATCACCGCTCGGCCTCTCCTGGCTCACCCGTCGGCGGCGGCAGCGGAGTCGCCGCGCCGGTCGAGTGCCGCACGGTGTGCAACCGCTGGGCGCAGGTGACCACGCTGGCGGCGGCCAGCAGCCACATCGCCACCGGCAATGCCCACGGCAACGGGAATATCGGCAGGTCCGACAGGCCGGCGCCGGCCAACACGATGATCAACCGTTCCGGACGCTCGATGAAGCCGCCATCGCCGCGCAGCCCACTGGCTTCCGCGCGCGCCTTGATGTACGAGATCACTTGCGAGGTAACCAGACAGATCAGGCTGGCCACCACCAACGGCCGGCTGTGCAGACCGAACGCCGCCCACCACGCCAGACCGCAGAACACCGCGCCGTCGCTGATGCGATCGCAGGTGGCATCCAGCACGGCGCCGAACCGCGTGCCGCCCCCGCTTTCTCGCGCCATCGCCCCGTCGACCATGTCGAACATGACGAAAAACCAAATGACGACGGCCCCGGCAAACAGCCGGCCGATCGGAAACAGCGTCAGTGCGCCCAGCACCGCGCCAGCGGTGGCGATGATCGTCACCCCGTCCGCGGTAAAGCCCGCGCGCAGAAACGCCCGCGCCACCGGAGTGGTAACCCGGGCTACTCCCTCGCGGGACAACAGTTTACTCAATGGCGCCGCTCCTCCTGCCGCATCAGGATCGCACTGCTTTGTTTATCGTCGCCGGCGCGCTCACGACTGCCTGGCCCACTCGGTGGCCAGCAGCCGACGGGTGTCGCGCAGCAACTGCGGGATCACTTTGGAGTCACCGATGATCGTGATGAAGTTGGCATCGCCGCCCCAACGCGGCACCA
>JAVHWH010000270.1:0-25153 GCA_032159915.1 Mycobacterium sp. | reverse complement strand
GGCATCCGGTCGGAGCGCAGCACCTGGGTGGTGATCACGTCGATGCTGCCGTCGCCGCCGGCCGGGCCACCCACTTCCATCGAATCCAGCGTCGAGTCGTCAGCCCCGGAGTCGGCCAGCCGGGCCAACCAGTACTGCTCCTCGCTGAACGCCCGCAGAACCGCTTCGACGCTGACCGCGTAATCGGTGGACATGTCGAACGATCGCGGCATAGCAGGTCAGGCTACCGTCAAGAGTCATGAAACCCGGTGACCTGGGAACGGTTTTCGCCGGTGCAGGCGTCGACGAGAACGTGCCGCTGGCGCCGTTGACCACGCTGCGCGTCGGCCCGGTCGCCTCGCGGCTCATCACCTGCGCCAGCACCGAGCAGGTGGTCGCGACGTTGCGTCATCTCGACGCTCAGCACACGCAGCCGCTGCTGGTGCTGGCCGGTGGATCGAACGTGGTGATCGCCGACGACTTGACCGATCTGACCGTAGTTCGGTTGTCAAACAGCAACATTCGTGTCGACGGCAACATCCTGCGGGCCGAGGCGGGTGCGGTCTGGGACGACGTGGTCGTCGCGGCGATCAACGCCGGGCTCGGTGGGCTGGAGTGCCTGTCGGGCATTCCGGGCTCAGCGGGGGCCACCCCGGTGCAAAACGTCGGCGCCTACGGGGTCGAGGTGGCCGACACCATCACCCGGGTCAAGATCCTGGATCGTCGCAGTGCAGAGGTGCGCTGGGCGGGGGCCGGTGAACTCGGTTTCGGGTACCGGACCAGCATGCTCAAGCACTCCGATGCGGCCACCGTCCTCGAGGTGGAGTTCGCGCTGGACCCGTCCGGCCGCAGCGCGCCGCTGCGCTACGGCGACCTGGTGACCGCACTGGGCGTTACCGCTGGTGAGCGCGCCGAACCGGCTGCCGTGCGGGCAGCTGTGCTCGCCCTGCGGGCAGGCAAGGGCATGGTGCTCGACGAGGCCGACCGCGACACCTGGAGCGTCGGCTCTTTTTTCACCAACCCCGTTGTCTCGCAGCATTTCTACCAGGAGCTGGCCGGCGGGATCGATCGTTCGGTGCCGCACTATCCGGCACCGGACGGCGTCAAACTCGCCGCCGGCTGGCTGGTCGAGCAGGCCGGCTTCGGCAAGGGCTATCCAGCGGTCGATGACGCGCCGTGTCGGCTGTCCACCAAGCACGCGCTGGCTGTGACCAATCGCGGCGGTGCCGGCTCCGACGACGTGCTCGCGCTGGCGCGAACCGTGCGCGACGGCGTGTCTGACGTGTTTGGTGTCACATTGGTACCCGAACCAGTCCTGGTCGGCTGCGTGCTGTAGATCCCGCGGGTAAGAGGGGAGCCGTTTCCGCCGGTATCTTGATGTCGTGAGTTCTGCGCGCGGCCTCTCGCCGGTCAACCGGCGCCGGGCCCTGACGACCCTGGCGGTCGGCGTCTTTGCGCCCAACGTGCTGGCTGGTTGCTTCGGCGGCTCGACCCAGCAGGCCGAGAAGGCCAAGCCGCCGCAAGAAGCCACGCTGACGTTCCGGCCCGCCGACAAAGCCACCAAGGTGCTGCCGACCGCGCCGATCAGCGTCGAGGTCCGCGACGGCTGGTTCCAGCACGTCGCGCTGACCAAGCCGGACGGCAAGGTCGTCGCAGGCGCCTTGAACCGGGACCGCACGCTGTTCACCCTCACCGAGCCGCTCGGTTACGACGCGACCTACACCTGGACCGGGGCTGCGGTAGGTCACGACGGCAAGACCGTCCCGGTCAAGGGCCAGATCACGACAATCGCGCCCACCAAAGTCGTCGACGGCGGATTCCAGCTCGCCGACGGCCAGACGGTCGGTATCGCGGCGCCGATCATCATCCAGTTCGACGCGCCGATCTCGGACAAAGCCGCCGTCGAACGGGCGTTGAAGGTCACCACCGAACCGCCCGTCGAGGGCAGTTGGGCGTGGCTGCCCGACGAGGTCGGCGGCGCCCGGGTGCATTGGCGCACCCGCGAGTACTACCCGGCCGGCACCAAGGTCAGCGTCGAGGCGAAGCTCTACGGGCTGGCCTTCGGTGACGACGCCTACGGCAAGCAGGACATGAGCCTGAAAATCGACATCGGCCGCCGCCAGGTGGTCAAGGCCGAAGTCACCTCGCACCGCATTCAGGTGGTCCGCGACGAGGGCGTCATCATGGACTTCCCTTGCAGCTACGGCGAAGCTGACAAAGCGCGCAACGTCACCCGCAACGGCATTCACGTGGTCAGTGAGAAGCACTCCGACTTCTACATGTCCAACCCGGCCGCCGGCTACAACCACATCCACGAGCGTTGGGCGGTCCGGATCTCCAACAACGGCGAGTTCATTCACGCCAACCCGTCCAGCGCCGGCGCGCAGGGCAACACCAACGTCACCAACGGCTGCATCAACCTGTCGACGTCCGACGCCGAGCAGTACTTCGGCAGCGCGATCTACGGCGACCCGGTCGAGGTCACCGGCAGCACCATCGAGCTGTCCTACTCCGACGGCGACATCTGGGACTGGGCCGTGCCCTGGGACACCTGGGTGGGCATGTCGGCGCTGCCGCCGTCCTCGGGAGCCAAGCCGGCGCCGGTGTCGATTCCGCGCAGCGCTCCGGCCACGCCACGGGATGCGCCGACGCTGTCGGGCACCCCGACTACGACGACCGGCTCTGCTCAGCCCGGCGGTTGAACCGACCGGCTGACGCCTGGTCGCGGGGCCGGATGATGATCTGGTCGAGGTTGACGTGCGACGGCCGCGACGCCACGAAGCCGATCACCTCGGCGACGTCGCCCGGCGTCAACGGCGTGATCCCGCTGTAGACGGCGTCGGCGCGCTGCTGATCGCCGTCGAAGCGCACCAACGAGAATTCCGTCTCGACCGCCCCGGGTGCAATCTCGGTGAGGCGCACCGGTTTTCCGAGTAGCTCACCGCGCAGCGTGCGGTGCAGCGCCCCCTGCGCATGCTTGGCCGCGGTGTACCCGGAGCCGCCGTCGTAAATCTCCATCGCCGCGATCGACGTGACCGTGACGATCAGCCCGTCACCAGAGTCGATCAGCGCGGGCAGCAGTGCCCGGGTGACCCGCAGGGTGCCCAGCACATTCGTCTCCCACATCCAGCGCCAGTGTTCGAGGTCGGCGTCGGCGACCGGCTCGAGGCCCTTGGCGCCGCCCGCGTTATTGACCAGCACGTCGACGCGGCTCAACCGATCGGCCATCGCCTGCACCGCCACGTCATCAGTGACGTCGGCCACAATTGCGGTTCCGCCGATCTCGGCGGCCAGTGCGTTGATCCGGTCGGCGCGGCGCGCCACCGCGACCACGTGAAAGCCTTGCGCGGCAAGGGTTCTCGCGGTCGCTTCGCCGATGCCCGCGCTGGCACCGGTGACGACCGCGACGGGACGCTCGCCGGGTGGACGCTCAGTTGTCGTCGACTGCGGATCAGGGGAACTCATCTAAACGACTCTAGATAACCGTGCTAAATTCCTTCTGTGTACTCCAGCACCTTGTCCGGCTGTCTTCCCGCGTGTTGTTGCGCGGGCTGCGCGTGTTGTCGCCGCGCAAACAGCCGCTCCTGAGCTAAGCGCTACAGCGCTCGCAACGGTGTGCGGCTCCCAGACCGCCATCGGAACTCGGACAAGGACTCACCAATGCGCTCAACAACTTTCACCTCTCACCAGCACAACCCGCTCGCGCCCGCCCGGCGCCGAGGGCCCGGACGTCACCGCGTGGTGGCGCCCTCGCTGCAGCTCTCTGACGCCGCCGCCTCGTCGGTGTTCCGGGCCGTTCGGTTGCGCGGCCCGATCGGCCGCGACGTCATCGCACAGGTCACCTCGCTGTCGATTGCGACGGTAAACCGGCAGGTCATCGCGCTTCTGGACGTCGGAATCCTGCGGGAACGCGCCGACTTGGCCGTCTCCGGGGCGATCGGGCGTCCTCGGGTGCCCGTCGAGGTCAACCACGAGCCGTTCCTGACCCTGGGCATCCACGTCGGCGCGCGGACCACCAGCATCGTGGCCACCGACCTCTTCGGCCGCACCCTGGACGCCGTCGAAACCCCGACGCCGCGCACCGCTCAGGGCCCCGCGTTGGCCGCGCTGGCCGACGGCGCCCGCCGTTACCTGCGGCGCTGGCACCGCCGGCGTGCGCTCTGGGTCGGTGTTGCGATCGGCGGAACGGTCGACGCCGCCAGCGGCCACGTCGACCACGCCCGACTGGGCTGGCGCGATGCGCCGGTCGGCCCGACGATCGCCGAAGCGCTGGAGCTGCCGGTGTCGGTGGCCTCGCACGTCGACGCGATGGCAGCCGCCGAACTGCTGCTCGGCATGCGCCGGTTCGGGCCCAACTCGTCGACCAGCCTTTACGTGTACGCCCGTGAGACAGTCGGCTACGCGCTGATGATCGACGGTCGGGTGCACAGTCCGGCCAGCGGACCCGGGACGATCACCAACCTGCCGGCACAGTCTGAGTTGCTCGGCGGCTCGGGCCTGCTGGAGTCCACTGTCAGCGACGAGGCCGTGCTGGCCGCCGCGCGCCGGCTGCGCATCCTGCCGGCCCACAACGGCGCATCGAGCGGCACCGTCACCGAGGTGCTCAAGGCTGCCCGCAGCGGTAACAAGCAAGCCCAAGAACTGCTCGACGAGCGGGCCCGGGTGCTCGGCGAATCGGTTGCGCTGCTGCGTGATCTGCTCAACCCCGACGACCTGGTGGTCGGCGGCCAGGCGTTCACCGAGTATCCCGAAGGCATGGCGCGGGTGGAGCAGGCCTACAAGGCGCGCCTGGTGTTGCCCGCGCGCGACATTCGGGTGACCGCCTTCGGTAACCGGGTGCAGGAGTCCGGCGCCGGGGTCGTGTCGCTGGCCGGGTTGTACTCCGACCCGCTGGGCGCCATGCGCCGCGCCGCGCCGCCGCTGCCCGTCTACGAGGTAGACGTCGAGACACCCGCCTGACCTGGGCCTCCACCCGGTGCTGCAAGGATGGCGGGGTGGCCCTCACTGAGTTTTCCCGGCCGGACGCTGCCGGCCTGACCGATCCGCGTCGCGTCGCGGTGTTGGCAGTGCACACGTCGCCGCTTGCGCAGCCCGGCGTGGGCGACGCCGGCGGGATGAACGTCTACGTGCTGCAAAGCGCGTTGCATCTGGCCCGCCGCGGTGTCGAGGTGGAGATTTTCACCCGGGCCACGGCGTCCACCGATCCGCCCGTCGCGCGCGTGGCGCCTGGCGTGCTGGTGCGCAACGTGGTGGCCGGCCCGTTCGAAGGGCTGGACAAATACGACCTGCCGACGCAGCTGTGCGCGTTCGCGGCCGGCGTGCTGCGGGCCGAAGCCGCCCACGAGCCGGGCTACTACGACATCGTGCACTCGCACTACTGGCTCTCCGGTCAGGTCGGGTGGCTGGCGCGCGACCGCTGGTCGGTGCCGCTGGTGCACACCGCGCACACCCTGGCCGCGGTCAAGAACGCCGCCCTGGCCGACGGCGACACACCTGAGCCGCCGCTGCGCACGGTGGGCGAGCAACAGGTGGTCGACGAGGCCGACCGGCTGATCGCCAATACCAATGACGAAGCCACGCAACTCGTTTCGTTGCATCACGCCGACCCCGCCCGGATCGACATCGCGCATCCCGGGGTCGACCTGGACGTTTTCCATCCCGGTGACCGCGGCGCTGCGCGCGCCAAGCTCGGGCTGCCCGCCGATGACCACGTCGTTGCGTTCGTCGGGCGCATCCAGCCGCTGAAGGGTCCCGATGTGCTGCTGCGTGCGGCGGCCAAGCTGCCGCGGGTGCACGTGGTGGTGGTCGGCGGACCGTCGGGCAGCGGACTGGCGGTTCCGGACGGGCTAGTTCGGCTCGCAGCCGAACTGGGTATCTCCGACCGGGTGACGTTCTTGCCTCCCCAATCGCGCGACAAGCTCGCCACCGTGTTCCGGGCCGTCGATCTGGTGGCGGTCCCGAGCTACTCGGAGTCGTTCGGGCTGGTGGCGCTGGAGGCACAGGCCTGCGGGACACCGGTGGCCGCCGCCGCCGTCGGAGGGTTGCCGGTGGCGGTGCGCGACGGGCTGACCGGCACGCTGGTTCAAGGTCACGGCGCCGACCGGTGGGCACACGCCATCGACCAGACGTTGCGGCTGGACCCACATACCTTGGGCCGCGCCGCGGTCGAGCATGCGGCAGCGTTCTCCTGGGACAACACGGTCGACTCGCTGCTGGCCAGCTACCGGCGCGCGATCGGTGATTTCACCGCCCGCCGCGCGGTTCGCGGCCTTTCGTCGACGCGGCGGGCGGCGCAAGCCGGACGACGGCCGTCGCGGCGCAAGGCGTGGGCGTGACCTCCCCGAACGGCGATCGGACGCCGGTATCGCACGTCCAGCGGTTGATCGAAGACACCCTGGACACCAACGAGTTGACCTACTCGCGGCATCAGGGGGCCCACGGTGGCTTGCCCGGGCTGATCGTCGAGTTGCCCGGTGAGCGCAGGCTCAAGACCAACACCATCCTGAGCATCGGCGAGCATTCGGTGCGCGTCGAAGCTTTCGTCTGTCGCAAGCCCGACGAGAACCACCAGGGCGTGTACAAGTTCCTGCTCAAGCGCAATCGCCGTTTGTACGGCGTCGCCTACACCCTCGACAACGTCGGCGACATCTACCTCGTCGGCCGGATGGCGCTGGCGTCGGTGGACGCCGCTGAGATCGACCGCGTGCTCGGGCAGGTGCTGGAAGCGGTCGACAACGACTTCAACACCTTGCTGGAGTTGGGTTTTCGCTCATCGATCCAGAAGGAATGGGAGTGGCGGGTGTCGCGCGGTGAGTCGCTGAAAAACCTTGAAGCGTTCGCGCATCTCATCGAAGACGACGAAGGCGACGACTGACACCCTCGCCGGCGACGTACCGGCGATGAGAGACTTTCGCCATGGAAGACGCTGCCGCGACGCTCGTTCTGCTCCGCCACGGCGAGAGCGAATGGAATGCCAGTAACCAGTTCACCGGCTGGGTGGACGTCGATCTGACGGACAAGGGCCGATGCGAGGCGGTCCGCGGCGGCGAACTGCTCGCCGAGCACCACCTGCTGCCCGATGTGCTTTACACGTCACTGCTGCGCCGGGCGATCACTACGGCGCACCTGGCCCTGGACACCGCCGACCGGCTGTGGATCCCGGTGCACCGCACCTGGCGGCTCAACGAGCGGCACTACGGCGCGCTGCAGGGCCTGAACAAAGCAGAAATCAGGGACCGGTACGGCGACAAGCAGTTCATGACCTGGCGGCGCAGCTACGACACGCCACCTCCGCCGATCGAGAAGGGCAGCGAATACAGCCAGGACGCCGATCCGCGTTACATCGACATCGGCGGCGGCCCCCTGACCGAATGCCTAGCCGACGTGGTGGCCCGCTTCCTGCCCTACTTCACCGACGTCATCGTGCCTGACCTGCGGGTTGGCAAGACGGTGCTGATCGCGGCGCACGGCAACTCGCTGCGCGCCCTGGTGAAATACCTCGACGGCATGTCCGATGAGGACGTCACCGGCCTGAACATCCCGACCGGAATTCCGTTGCGCTACGACTTGGACGCCGATATGCGTCCGCTGGTAACCGGTGGCAGCTACCTCGACCCGGACGCCGCGGCCGCCGGCGCGGCGGCGGTGGCCAGCCAGGGTGGCAAATAACCGACATTCCCCAGCAACTGGGCAAACGCCGGGTGAACGGGCTCCGAACACCTGTCTCGAAGCATGTGAGATGACCGATTTTGGCCTTGTGCTGCTGGGTTGGCGTTCACCGCGTTTGTAAGCTTTTCACGTGACCGTGTTCTCGGCCCTGTCACTGGCCGGGGTTTTGTTCGTGACGGCCCTGGCCGTGGGAGTCACCGTCGGCGCCCGCTGGGCGCCGCGGGCGATCGAGCGACGGCAACGGGTGGCGGTCGAAGCGGCCGGAATCACCGTCGCGCAGATGCTCGAACGCATCGTCGCGCTGATGCCGCTGGGAGCCGCCGTCGTCGACCGGCATCGCGACGTGGTCTATCACAACGGTCGGGCCAAAGAGCTGGGACTGGTCCGCGAGCGGCAGCTCGACGACGAGGCGTGGAAGGCAGCCCGCAAGACGCTGGCCGACGGCGCCGACGTCGAGTTCGACCTGTTGCCGGGCAAGCGCCAAGCGCCGGGTCGCACGGGGTTGTCGGTGCACGGACAGGCCAGGCTGCTCAGCGAGGAGGATCGCCGGTTCGCCGTGGTCTTCGTCTACGACCACTCCGAGTACGCCCGCATGGAGGCCACCCGCCGCGACTTCGTGGCCAATGTCAGCCACGAGCTCAAGACGCCGGTCGGTGCGATGTCCGTACTCGCCGAGGCGCTGCTGTCCTGTGCCGACGACCCAGAAACGGTGCGGCGGTTCGGGGAGAAAGTGCTCGTCGAGGCCAACCGGCTGGGCAGCATGGTCACCGAGCTGATCGAACTGTCCCGGCTGCAGGGTGCAGAACGCATGCCCGACATGGGCCCCGTCGACGTCGATGATGTTGTTTCCGAAGCCATTTCGCGGCACAAGGTGCCCGCCGACAACGCGGACATCATCGTTCGCACCGACAACGCCAGCGGCCTGCGGATGCACGGTGAACAGGCTCTGCTGGTGACCGCGCTGGCCAACCTGGTGTCCAACGCGATCGCATACTCACCGCGCGGATCGCTGGTGTCGATCAGCCGGCGCCGCCGCGGCGACAACATCGAGATCGCCGTCACCGACCGCGGTATCGGGATCGACCGCAAAGACCAGGAGCGGGTCTTCGAGCGGTTCTTCCGCGCCGACAAAGCCCGCTCGCGTGCCACCGGCGGCACCGGACTCGGGCTGGCCATCGTCAAGCACGTCGCGGCCAACCACAACGGCAGCATCGGGTTATGGAGCCAGCTCGGCACGGGCTCGACGTTCACGCTGTCGATCCCGGCCTATGCCGGCGAACTCGAGTCGAATGACCCGGTACCTGAGCGCGAATCGCGCCTGATGAAGCCCCAACGAGAGCCCCAACGAGAGGAAGAACTACACCGATGAGCAGTCTGACGATGGAGGAGTTGCGCTCGTGACGAGTGTGCTGATCGTGGAGGACGAAGAGTCGCTGGCTGACCCGCTGGCGTTTCTCCTCCGCAAGGAAGGTTTTGAAGCCACCGTGGTGACCGACGGCCAGACGGCCCTGGCCGAGTTCGACCGGTCCGGCGCCGACATCGTGCTGCTCGATCTGATGTTGCCGGGCATGTCAGGCACCGACGTCTGCAAACAACTGCGGTCGCGTTCCAGCGTGCCCGTCATCATGGTGACGGCGCGTGACAGCGAGATCGACAAGGTCGTCGGGCTGGAGTTGGGCGCCGATGACTACGTCACCAAGCCGTATTCGGCGCGCGAGCTGATCGCGCGGATCCGGGCGGTGTTACGCCGCGGCGGCGACGACGATTCAGAGGTCACCGACGGAGTGCTGGAATCCGGTCCGGTGCGCATGGACGTCGAACGCCACGTCGTCTCGGTAAATGGTGAGTCGATCACCTTGCCACTGAAGGAATTCGACTTGCTCGAGTACCTGATGCGCAACAGCGGCCGGGTGCTGACGCGTGGACAGTTGATCGACCGGGTCTGGGGTGCCGACTACGTCGGCGATACCAAGACGCTCGATGTTCACGTCAAACGGTTGCGGTCAAAGATCGAGTCCGACCCGGCCAACCCGATCCACCTGGTGACCGTCCGCGGGCTGGGCTACAAGCTGGAGGGCTGAGGCGCTAGTCGGCGGCCCTCGTCGCCGGGTGCACGGCGACGAGGCCTAAACCGCTGCGCCGCTTGCACATTGCGGCCAGCTCGGCGTAGGCCTTTTCGCCGAGGAGTTCGGTCAGTTCGGGGCCCATACTCACCCAGACCTGCTCGGCCCCGACGTGGGCGGCCGGGTCGCCGGTGCAGTACCAGTGCAGGTCCGCACCGCCGGCGCCCCAGCCGCGGCGGTCGTATTCGGTGACGGTGGTCTTCAGGATCTCCGTGCCGTCCGGGCGGGTGACCCATTCCTGACTGCGACGGATCGGCAACTGCCAGCAGACGTCCGGTTTCATCGTCAATGGCTCGACACCGATTTGCAGCGCCTTGGAATGCAGGGCACAGCCCGGGCCGCCGGCGAAATCTGGCCGGTTCAAAAAAATGCAGGCGTCCCGGTATTTGCGGGTGCGGAACTGCTCTTCGCCCTCGTGTTCGTCGAGTTCGAGGTACCCCTTACGGCCCAAACCCTTGTCGCGGAACTGCCAATCGGCATCAGTGAGCTTGGACACTGCGTCGTCGAGACGGGCCCGGTCGTCGTCGTCGGACAGGAACGCGCCGTGCGAGCAGCACCCGTCGTCGGGACGACCCTCGACCGTCCCCTGGCAGGCCGGCGTGCCGAACACGCACGTCCACCGAGACAGCAGCCAGGTCAGGTCGGCGGCAATCAGATGTTCGGAGTTGTCCGGGTCGTAGAACTCGACCCACTCACGGGCGAAGTCCAATTCGACTTCGCCGGGGTGGTTCGACTGCGCACTTGCCACGGTTTCAACGGTAGACCAAACTTCCCGCCGCTCGCGGCGGGCATCGTCGCCGGGCTAGGTTGTGTCTCGTGCGATTAGGTGTTCTCGACGTCGGCAGCAACACGGTCAATCTGCTCGTCGTCGACGCCCGCCGCGGCGGACATCCAACGCCGATGAGTTCAACCAAGGCCACACTGCGGCTGGCGGAGTCGATCGACAACTCCGGCAAGATCACCCGCAAAGGCGCCGACAAGCTGATCGAGACGATCGAGGAGTTCGAGAAGATCGCCGACAGCTCGGGCTGCTCGGAACTGATGGCATTCGCCACCTCGGCGGTGCGCGACGCCAAGAACTCCGACGATCTGCTGACCCGGATTCGCAAAGAGACCGGCGTGCAGTTGCAAGTGCTGCGCGGCGTCGACGAGTCGCGGCTGACCTTCCTGGCGGTTCGACGCTGGTACGGCTGGAGCGCCGGGCGGATCATCAACCTCGACATCGGCGGCGGTTCGCTGGAGCTATCCAACGGTGTCGACGAAGAACCCGAGGTCGCGTTGTCGCTGCCGCTGGGCGCCGGACGGCTGACCCGCGAATGGCTCAGCGACGACCCGCCGGGCCGTCGGCGCGTCGGCATGCTGCGCGACTGGCTGGACGCCGAATTGGCTGATGCCGCCGCGACAATGCTGGACGCGGGCAGCCCCGACCTGGGTGTGGCAACATCGAAAACATTCCGGTCGCTGGCCCGGCTCACCGGTGCCGCGCCGTCGGCCGCGGGGCCACGCGTCAAGCGCACGCTGACCGCGAATGGCCTCAGACAACTCATATCTTTCATCTCTAGGATGACGACCGCTGACCGTGCAGAACTGGAAGGGGTGAGCGCCGAGCGAGCGCCGCAGATTGTGGCGGGAGCTCTGGTCGCAGAGGCAAGTATGCGAGCGCTGTCGATAGAAACGGTGGACATCTGCCCGTGGGCGCTACGGGAAGGCCTCATCTTGCGCAAACTCGACAGCGAAGCCGATGGAACCGCTTTCGTCGAGACGTCCGTACGGGATGCTGGTAACCAGCGAGCCAATCGGAACGGCGGCAAGAAATGACGGGACCTCACGACACCACTCGACCCATCTCGGTTGCCGAGTTGCTTGCCAAGAACGGCACGCTCGGTGCTCCGGTTCCGGCACGCCGCCGCCGCCGTCGGGGAAACTCCGACGCGGTGACCGTTGCCGAACTGACCGGCGAGATTCCCGTCATCACCGACGACACCGATCCCGACGCCGAAGAGCACCGGATTCCGGAACCGCGCGCACATCGCGCCAACGGGGGCACGCGCATCCGCGAGGAGGTCGTCGAGTCGCCCGCCGAGCAGGAGTCGCCCGGCAAGGCTTTCTGGTCCGAGCCTGAGCCCCGCTGGCCCGCGTCCGAGCCGCCGCGCCCCCGCGAGGCAGCCCCCAACACGCGCGAGTCGCGTCCTCAACGCAGCGAGTACCCGCGGCCAGTGCGCACCAACGGCCGCAGTGCACCCGATCGCCCCGATGGCCGCAAGGACAAGCAGTCCGAGCGGGCCGGCGCCGAGGGCATGGCTCCGGACCCGATCGAGGACTACGCGGGCATGCCGGTGGACGTGATGGATTCCGACGTGCGCGACGCCGAGCCGGTCATCGAAGACTCCGCTTACGTGCGTTCCTACCTGCAGTCATCCACCGGCAAAAGCGATGCCGAGTCGCGTGCCGGCGCGGGCTACGCCGACATTGACGACATCGACGGCGACGAGGACTACCCCGACGACTATTTCGACGATGAGCACACCTGGTCACGGTCTGACACCATCCGGTTCACCGGAATGGTTGTGCTGCAATCAATTTTGGCTGTCGCCTTCGGTGCGGGCTTGTTCATCGCGTTCGACCAGCTGTGGCGGTGGAACAACATCGTCGCGCTGGTGCTTTCGGTGCTCGTCATCCTCGGCCTCGTGGTCGGCGTGCGGGTGGTGCGTAAGACCGAGGACATCGGCAGCACGCTGATCGCCGTCGCGGTCGGGGCACTGGTCACCCTCGGTCCGCTAGCGTTGTTGCAGTCCGGCTGACCCACAACATCATTCAACGTGCGACCAGCAATCAAGATCGGACTGTCAACGGCCTCGGTCTATCCGATGAAAACCGAGGCCGCCTTCGAATTCGCC
Source organism: Mycobacterium sp. (assembly GCA_032159915.1). Lineage (GTDB taxonomy): Bacteria > Actinomycetota > Actinomycetes > Mycobacteriales > Mycobacteriaceae > Mycobacterium. Next base: position 12,486 of record JAVHWH010000270.1, on the reverse strand, counting down.
GCCAATCTCGGCTACGACGGCGTCGAGCTGATGGTGTGGGGCGAGTCGGTCAGTCAGGACATCGACGCAGTGGCGAAACTCTCGCGGCGCTACCGGATGCCGGTGCTATCAGTGCATGCGCCGTGCCTGCTCATCTCGCAGCGGGTGTGGGGTGCCAATCCGATCACGAAGCTGGACCGCAGCGTGCGGGCTGCCGAAGAGCTCGGCGCCCAGACCGTCGTCGTGCATCCGCCGTTCCGCTGGCAGCGCCGGTACGTCGAGGGGTTCACTGAGCAGGTGGCTGAGCTGGAGGCTTCCAGCGACGTGCTGGTGGCGGTGGAAAACATGTTCCCGTTCCGGACCGACCGGTTTTTCCCGAATCAGACCAAAGAGCGGATGCGCCGACGCGGAGGTGGGCCGGGCCCGGGGATCTCGGCGTTCGCCCCGTCCTACGACCCGCTGGACGGCAATCACGCGCACTACACCCTGGACCTGTCGCACTCGGCGACAGCGGGCACCGATGCGCTGGAGATGGCCGATCGGATGGGCTCGGGCCTGGTCCACTTGCACCTGTGCGACGGCACCGGCCTGCCCGCCGATGAGCACCTGACGCCCGGCCGCGGCAACCAGCCGGTGGTCGAGGTGTGCCAGATGCTGGCCACCGGCGACTTCGCCGGCCACGTGATACTCGAGGTGTCCACGTCGTCGGCGCGTTCGGTTCACGAGCGGGAAGCCATGCTGGCCGAGTCGTTGCATTTCGCTCGCACGCACCTGTTGCGCTGACAGACAAAGGATCTCGACACGTTGACCGCGTTATTCACCGAAGCGATGGAACTCCGCGAGATCGAGACCGACGGCGTGCACAGCGTTTATGCCGGCGAGTTGAACAAGATCTGGACGATCGGGCCCAAAGTGCACGGCGGGGCGATGGTGGCGTTGTGCGCCAACGCCGCCCGCACGGCCCACGGCGGACCTGTGGAGCCGGTCGCGGTGTCGGCCAGTTTTCTGTCGGCGCCCGATCCCGGCCCGATGCGGCTGATGACGTCGATGCGCAAGCGCGGACGCCGGATCAGCGTCGTCGACGTCGAACTGATCCAGGGTGAGCGCGCCGCCGTGCACGCTGTTGTCACGCTGGGCGAGCCCGAACACCAGGCCTCGCCGCTGCTGTCGGCCAACCCGGTGATCGGCCTGATGGACCCCGAACCACCCGACGATGTGCTGCCCATCGGGGCCGGCCATCGGCTGTCCGGGCTGGTGAACCTGGCCGAGGGCATCGAGGTGCGCACGCTGACCTCGACGCTGGGCCTCTCCACCGACGGCAGGCCGCCGGTGATTCAGAACTGGGTGCGCCCACGCGACGTGGCCCCCGACGTGCTGTTCGCGCTGATGTGCGGCGACATCTCGGCGCCGGTGAGCTTTGCCGTCGACCGCACCGGCTGGGCGCCGACCGTGCAGCTCACGTCCTACCTGCGTGGTCTGCCGGCGGACGGATGGCTGCGGGTGGTGTGTACCTGCGTGCAGATCGGCCAGGACTGGTTCGATGAGGATCACACCGTCGTCGACTCGCAGGGCCGCATCATCGTCCAGAGCCGCCAGCTGGCAATGGTGCCCGGCCTTCGTTGAAGTGCGACCCGCTGCGCGCGACCCGCTGCGCACTGGCCCTTTGAAGCGCGACCCGCTGCGATCGCACTGGCCCTTTGAAGCGCGACCCGCTGCGCGCGGCACGCCGCGCTTGCGATCGCACTGGCGAAAAACTTGCCCGGTTCTGCCATGCTGAGCGATATGGCCAGAATTGCGCTTGTCGGTGGGGGAAGCATGGGCGAAGCCCTGCTGTCGGGCCTGCTCCGGGCCGGACGGCAGGTCAAAGACCTGGTGGTGGCCGAGCGGATGCCCGACCGCGCCCGCTACCTCGCCGACACCTATGGCGTGCTGGTCACCACGCTGCCCGACGCGGTGGAAAACGCGACGTTCGTGATCATCGCCGTCAAACCCTCTGATGTGGGATCGGTGATCGGCGAGATCGGCAAAGTGGCCGCTGATGCCGCCCACGACAGCCCGGACCAGGTCTTCATCACCGTCGCGGCGGGCGTGACGACCGCGTACCTGGAATCCAAGCTGCTCGCCGGAACTCCGGTGGTGCGGGTGATGCCCAATGCGCCCGCGTTGGTCGGCGCCGGGATCAGCGCCATGGCTGCGGGGCGTTTTGCGACCCCTGAGCAGCTCAAGGAGGTCGCAGCGCTGTTCGACTCGGTCGGGGCGGTGCTGACGGTCTCCGAGGAGCACCTGGACGCCGTTACGGCCGTTTCCGGGTCGGGCCCGGCGTATTTCTTTCTGATGATCGAGGCGTTGGTGGACGCCGGGGTTGGTGTGGGGCTGAGTCGGGCGGTCTCGACCGAGTTGGTGGCGCAGACGGTGGCGGGTTCGGCGGCGCTTTTGCTGGACCGCATGGAACAGGACCGTGGAACGGGTGCTGAATCACCGCGTGATCTGTCGCTGGACACCACCCCGGCACGGCTGCGCGCAATTGTTACCTCGCCGGGCGGCACAACAGCCGCTGCGCTGCGAGAATTGGAAAAGCACGGTTTGCGAGCGGCCGTCGACGAGGCGGTAAGGGCGGCAAAAACCCGCTCTGAACAGCTAAGAATTACATCTGAGTAATTTATAGAATTTTATTTAATTGCTACCACCCGTCGCAATAACCACACTAGTCCCGCTATTCTCCTAGTTGATATGCACCTGTTGGTGCCAGCGGAGGGGAAGCCGCTGGGACTGCAGGAGCCTGATTGATTGGGTTGCGATGACGTCTATGAACGGGCCATCGGCTGGCGGAAAATCGGGACGAGACACGGGTTCCGTAGACGGCCAGCAGCCCCGGACGCAATTCCTGACGGTTGCAGAGGTGGCAGCACTGATGCGGGTCAGCAAGATGACGGTCTACCGGCTGGTTCACAACGGTGAGCTGCCCGCAGTCCGCGTCGGCCGCTCCTTCCGCGTTCACGCCAAGGCCGTGCACGACATGTTGGAGAGCTCCTACTTCGACGCCGGCTAGCGTTGCCGCGTCACGTGTCAGGCCGGCGTGTCGCGCGAACGCGATCGCCACGCAGGTGCGACAGTCGCGTGCACCGGTGCGTCTTTGTTGGGCGGCCGGTGCGCTTTGGTGTTCGACCTGCGTAGCCGGGTACAGTGACCGGGTTATTGCACATGCCCGGCCACGGCGGACTCGGGCCGCCACACCGCGCGACGACGATGCGGGACGCGCAGCGTCCCGAGGAGAAGTCGGGCAATCCAGCACAGATAGCGGAGTTATGGGTTCAGTAATCAAGAAGCGGCGTAAGCGGATGTCGAAGAAGAAGCACCGTAAGTTACTTCGCCGCACGCGGGTTCAGCGCAGAAAACTCGGTAAGTAACCTCTGCTGCCGTCGCTAGGCTGGCCACGTGGACTCGTCGGGCGGTAAACAAGGTGCTGGCGCCGATACCCTGCACTATCCGAAGATTGTGCTGGTTACCGGTGCGTGCCGATTTCTCGGCGGGTATCTGACCGCCCGGTTGGCGCAGAACCCAATGATCAACCGGGTCATCGCCGTCGATGCGGTCGCGCCCAGCAAGGACATGCTGCGCCGGATGGGCCGCGCCGAGTTCGTCCGCGCCGACATCCGCAATCCTTTTGTCGCCAAGGTGATCCGAAATGGCGACGTCGACACCGTCGTCCACGCGGCTGCGGCGTCGTTCGCGCCGCGATCGGGCGGCGGGGCGGCGCTCAAGGAAATCAACGTGCTGGGTGCGATGCAGTTGTTCGCCGCCTGCCAGAAGGCGCCGTCGGTGCGTCGCGTCGTGCTGAAGTCCACCTCGGAGGTCTACGGATCCAGCCCGCATGACCCGGTGCTGTTCACCGAGGACAGCAGCAGCCGTCATCCATTCCGGGAAGGCTTCCCGAAGGACAGCCTCGACATCGAGGGCTACACGCGTGGGCTCGGCCGTCGCCGCCCTGACATCTCGGTAACTATTCTGCGGCTGGCCAACATGATCGGCCCGGCGATGGAGACCACCCTGTCGCGCTACCTGGCGGGGCCCTTGGTCCCGACGGTGCTGGGGCGCGACGCGCGGTTGCAACTCCTGCACGAACAGGATGCGCTCGGCGCCTTAGAACGCGCCGTGATGGCCGGCAAACCGGGCACCTTCAACATCGGCGGCAGCGGGATCATCATGTTGTCGCAAGCGATCCGGCGGGCCGGCCGAGTTGCCTTGCCAGTCCCTGGATTTGGGCTCGCGGCGCTGGATTCCCTGCGACGTGCCAACCGTTATGCGGACATCAACCGCGAGCAATTGGACTACTTGAGCTACGGCCGAGTGATGGACACCACGCGAATGCACCAGGAGCTCGGATACCACCCCAAGTGGTCGACTGCGGAGGCTTTTGACGATTATGTTCGCGGCCGAGGTTTGACTCCCATTATTAACCCTGAATGGGTACGCTTAATTGAGGGTCGGGCCGTAGCCGCAGTGCAGCGCTTTGGCGGCCGATCCACAATCATGTAGGGGGGAGGAGGTTAACTGATGGCGGGCGAATCCAAAGCCAAAGTCATTCCGCTGCACGGTAATTCCGGTCGTGCGGCAGCTCAGCGACGTGCCGGGCAACGTAGCCAGACCGCTCGCCAACATCCCTCCCTGCTTTCCGAGCCCGACACCCGCGCCTCCGCCGACGAGATCGCCGCTGTCGTAAGTGAGATCGACCAGCACCGTCGCGCTGCGGGCGCCCGAGGCGATGCCGAACAGCCGGGCAACGAGCTGGCCCAGAAGGTCAGTGCGGTCGCCGACTTCTTGCGACACCGGCTCGCCGGCGACTACAGCGTCGACGAATTCGGCTTCGACCCGCACTTCAACGACGCGATCGTGCGGCCGGTGCTGAGGTTCTTCTTCAAGTCGTGGTTCCGCGTCGAGGTCAGCGGCATCGAGCACCTTCCCGACACCGGCGCGGGTCTGGTGGTGGCCAACCACGCCGGCGTGCTGCCCTTCGACGGGCTGATGGCCTCGGTCGCCGTGCACGACAACCACCCCGCACATCGGGATCTTCGACTGCTGGCCGCCGACATGGTGTTCGACATGCCAGTGGTGAGCTCGGCCGCCCGCAAGGCCGGCCACACCATGGCGTGCACCGCGGATGCGCACCGGTTGCTGGCCGCCGGCGAACTGACCGCGGTGTTCCCGGAGGGCTATAAGGGCCTGGGTAAGCGTTTCAAGGACCGCTACAAGCTGCAGCGGTTCGGCCGCGGCGGATTCGTCGGCGCCGCGCTGCGGGCCAAGGCGCCGATCATCCCGTGCTCGATCGTCGGCTCAGAAGAGATCTACCCGATGCTGACCGATGTGCGGATGCTGGCGCGGTTGTTCGGGATCCCGTACTTCCCGATCACGCCGCTATTCCCGCTGGCCGGCCCGGCTGGACTGGTGCCGCTGCCGTCGAAGTGGCACATCGCGTTCGGCGAGCCGATCGACACCGCGCACTACGAGGGCGCCGACGCCGAGGATCCGATGGTCACCTTCGAGCTGACCGACCAGGTCCGCGAGACCATCCAGCAGACGCTGTATCAGCTGCTGGCAGGTCGCCGCAATATGTTCTTCGGCTGAGCCTTCACTCCGCCGGCTTGACCAGGGTGAACTGGCAGACGTCGGTGGCGCCTTCACGGAACAGATTGGCGCAGCCCGTCAGATATTTCATGTAGCGCTCGTAGACCTCTTCGGACTGGATTTTGATCGCCTCGTCTTTGCGTGCTTCCAGCGCCTCGGCCCAACAATCCAGGGTCCGCGCGTAGTGCTCCCGCAGCGGCTGGATGCGGGTGATCTCGAAGCCGGCCTTGGTGGCGTGATCTTCGACGATGGCCACCGTCGGCAACCGACCGCCGGGGAAGATCTCGTTCATCATGAACAAGGCGAACCGCGCCCTAGTCATGGTGATCTTGATGCCGCGCTCTTCCAGTTCTTTGTCGCTCGGCACGACGATGGTGTGCAGCATCATCGTCCCGCCGGCCGGAAGCGCGTCCCATGCCATCTTGAAGAAGTCGTCGTAACGCTCGAAACCGAAGTGCTCGAACGCCCCGATCGAGACGATCCGGTCGACCGGCTCGTGGAACTGTTCCCAGCCGTTGAGTAACACTCGCCGGGAGCGTTCGGTGTCTAACGCGTCGAACGATTTCTGAACATGCTCGGCCTGGTTCTTGCTCAGCGTCAGGCCGATCACATTGACGTCGTACTTCTCGATCGCGCGACGCAGTGTGGCGCCCCAGCCACAGCCCACGTCGAGCAGCGTCATGCCGGGCTCCAGGCCGAGTTTGCCCAGCGACAGGTCGACCTTGGCGCGCTGAGCCTCCTCGAGCGTCATGTCGTCGCGCTCGAAGTACGCACAGCTATAGGTCTGGCTCGGGTCCAGAAACAGCTGGTAGAACTCGTCGGACAGGTCGTAGTGCGACTGGACGTCATCAAAGTGCGGTGTGAGATCGGTGCTCATTGGTTCGGGTCTCCCCCTAAATGTTCCGGCTGACATTAAGCGCCAGCGCGAATGGATGCAATTGCCGCGATTGTCGCTTCCGCGCTCGAGTCGGGATTGGACGACTCACCGAGCATGGTCACGATGCTAGTGATGACCGGGTTGCCGTCGGCATCTGTGACCTCGCTGCGGATTTCGGCGATCACGGTGCCGTGGGACTCGATGACCGAGTCCAGGTAGGTGTCGAAGTAAAGCCGGTCGCCGACCTTGATCGGGCGGTGGTACAGGAATTTCTGGTCGCGGTGCAGCACCCGGGCCAGGTTGATCGGGATGTCGAACTTTGTGAACACGTCCGACTGGACGCGGTGTCCCGCAACCGCCACGAAGGTCAGCGGCGCCACGATTGTGTCGTAGCCGACCTCGGCTGCGGACCCCTCGGAAATGTGCGACGGGTGGTCGTTCTGGATAGCTTGAGCGAACTCACGAACCTTCTCGCGACCTACGTCGAAGTAATCGGGGTACCGGTAGTGCGTGCCGATCAGGCTTTGGGTGCCTGCGGGCAGTGACATGCGCTGCTCTCCAGTCGTAGGGGTGCTCGTCGCGCAGTTTATCAGCGGGGTTGCCGCCGAGATGCGACCGCGGCAAGTGCGCCGCCCGCCGCGCCTAGGGCCAAAGCCGACGGTACGCCGATCCGGGCGGCCTTCCGGGCGGTGCGGAAATCGCGAATTTCCCAGCCGCGTTTGCGGGCGTAGTTGCGCAGAGCGGCGTCAGGGTTGATCGCCACGGCTGTGCCGACCAGCGAAAGCATCGGCACGTCGTTGTAACTGTCGGAGTAGGCGGTGCAACGCTTGAGGTTGAGGCCTTCCCGGATGGCCAGCGAGCGCACCGCGTGCGCCTTGCCGGGGCCGTGCAGGATGTCACCGACGAGACGGCCGGTGAAGACCCCGTTCTCGGATTCGGCGACGGTGCCCAATGCGCCGGTCAGGCCGAGGCGGCGGGCGATGGTGATCGCGAGCTCGTATGGCGTGGCGGTGACGAGCCAGACCTGCTGGCCGGCGTCGAGATGCATCTGGGCCAGATCGCGGGTGCCTTCCCAGATTTTGTCGGCAATGATCTCGTCGTAGACCTCTTCGCCCAACTGCATCAGCTCGGCGGTGGGGCGGCCTTCGATGAAGGCCAGCGCCTTGCGTCGGCCCGCGGCGACGTCGTCGCTATTCTCCCTGCCCAGGACCTGGAACTTGGCCTGCGCGTAGATGAATCCAAGGACGTCGCGATAGGTGAAGTACTTCCGGGCAGCCAGGCCGCGGCCGAAGTGAATCACCGACGAGCCCTGCACCAAGGTGTTGTCGACGTCGAAGAACGCCGCCGCTGTGAGGTCGACGGGTGGCTGTTCGGGGCCAGATTCCTGCTCCTGGACACCTTCGAGCGCCCGCTCAGCGCTGGCGCTGGCGGCCAGCGTCTCGAATCGCTGCCCAGCGGGTTCGAATTCTGGAGTAGGGCCGGGTTGGACAGTGCCCGGGCCGCCGGAAGCGGTCACAGGTTCACACTATCGGGCCGTGGCGGGTTGGTCAGGGTTGGCGGTGGGGGTCTACTTGTCCTGCCAGTCTTCGTACTGCACACAGCTTGGCTGCGGCTTTAGTAAAATTCAGCAACTGCGAAAGGGAAAGTTTGCGTCAGAAAATGCCAGGACAGCAATTTTTGGAGATATGCGGTGTTCGACATGTGAGCCTGAGAGCTCCCCTTGGCGCCGATACTGCGAGCACCGGCGCGAACGGCTGCCGGCGTGGCTCTCAGCGCGACAGTGCACCTACCCCACAGCGGCCTCATCACGTTTGCTGACAGCCTCTTGAGACCAACGGATTTGGGGTCAAGTGGTCGACCGGCCAGAGACAATGGTCTAGCCCGAGAGAGTAGAGGAAGCCGGTGCCGGCGGCACCGGTTCCTCGCCTATTAGGGCACGCGCCTGCTTGACCGGTATACCGAAAACCGACCGAACCCATGACGGCAGCGCAACAATTTGCGCATGGCTCACATACTCGCCGCGCTCGCGCTCACCGCATCACTCTTCGCCCCGCCTTCTGCGCCGCTGATCGAATCCCCAAATTGTCAACCGAAGACCAAGGGCGGTAACTGCTATGAGCCAGGTCAAATGTGTCGCAAGAGCGACCACGGAGCATCTGGGATCGCCGGTGACGGCAAGAGCATCCGTTGCCGGGACAATGACGGCTGGCGCTGGGAGCCGTCCTAAACATCAACTGCGACTCTCTGAGCGGCGTCCCAGCTATATGTCACCCTGTTGAGAGGCCGAATCAGTGCGGAAATTGATCAGAATCATCGGCTATTCCACCTTGACGGCTCTGGCGATCACGCTCTCGGTCGCGCCGCTGGCGTATGCAGACGATGACAGCTTTGTCGCCGCGCTCAACGCAGCAGGGGTACCACTGCTCGGCGGTCCTGGCAAATACGTCGCCGGTGGCTACCGGGTCTGCGACGAGCTTCGCCACGGTGAAACACCGGCGGGTGCGGCAACTCAGTTCGGCGCGTACAACGGCTTCGGTCCTGCGATTGTCAGTGCTGCCCAGCACGAACTCTGTCCCGAAACCCTCCACTGATCGGCAAGCGGTCAGGTTGCCGCACGCGAGACGCTCGTCCGGAGCACCTTGAGTTCCGGGCCGGATTACGGACATCGGCTGGCCGGGCATGCGTACGGTAGATTTGACTGTGGCTTGGGCTTTGGTGCGCATCTGGAACTGGCTTCCGTAGTCCGACGACCCGGTGCCCGCCCTTCCGTTTCCGCGAATCGAACGGGTTTGCTACTTGGTAGCGAGAGTCCCAAATTTTCCGGCAGGACGCGTTCGCCGCGTCGAGCTGAGCTGACAGCTGACACTGTGTCGGTTGGTCCATCACCACAATCGGCCAGGGCGGCACGCACCATGCGGTAGTGGCCCAGCCGCAGTGCGCGCCCCCTGACGGCTAAGTTTAGGTGTCTCAATCCGCCCACGTTTGGCTGCCAGGACCATGCCCCGCTGGGCGCCGACCCAGATGATGTCGGCGTGGGCGCTCGAGACCGGTTCGGCCGCGGGTCGCGCCGCACCTCACCTTGTGGGGGTTTGTTGTTCGCAACACTCGGGCAGGCCTGGGAGTACGGTGCCGCCGCCGGCTGGCTTGATCACATGGTGCCGCCCGGGTGTTGCGGGCCGACGTTGCTACGTGCTGGCGTGAGAAAGGGCTGACACGATGATTGTGATCGGGGTGGATGCCCACAAGCGCACGCACACCATGGTGGCCGTCGATGCCGGCGGACGAAAACTCGGCGAAAAAACCGTCGAGGCCACCACCGCCGGCCACCTCGCGGCGATGAAATGGGCGCACACTGAATTCGGGCGTCATGTGCTATGGGCAGTGGAGGATTCGCGCGCGATGACGGCCCGTCTAGAGCGCGACCTACTCAACGCCGGCGGCCAGACCGTCATCCGGGTACCCACCCAGTTAATGGCCCGCACCCGCCGCAGTGCCCGCGGGTGGGGTAAGTCGGATCCGATCGACGCGCTGGCCACCGCCCGCGCCGCCCAGCGCGAACCCGACCTGCCGGTGGCCCGCCACCATCCGTGGTCGCGGGAACTCAAGTTGCTCGTCGACCGCCGCGACGATCTGGTGCAGCAGCGCACCGCCACCGTCCAGCGGTTGCTGTGGCGGATCCACGAGCTTGACCCCACCCACCACATCAACCCGGGCGGGTTGAGCTGGCGTTCACAACAAGATGCGTTGGCGCAGTGGTTAATTGGGCACTCCGGGCTGGTGGCGGAGCTGGCCCGAGAGGAGCTGGCCGAGGTCACCCGCGTGACCCCGATCATCAACGCGTTCGAAAAGCGCCTTACCGTGCGGATCCGTACAGCAGCACCGTCGCTGCTGGCCCTCTACGGGTGCGGTGTGCTGACGGCGGCGCGCATTCTCGGGGAGACCGCCGACGTGGCCCGCTTCCGCAGTGAAGCCGCCTTCGCCCGCTACGCCGGGTTGGCGCCGGTGCCGGACTGGTCGGGCTCCACCCGTGGCCGGCTGCGTTCGTACCGGGGCGGCAACCGACAACTCAACGCAGCGCTGCACCAGATCGCGATGACCCAAATCAAAAAGGGCGGCCCGGCCGAGAGCTACTACCGGCGCCGGCGCGCCGAACGCGACGACCACGGCTACGCAATCAACGGTGTCAAACGTCGTATCGCGCGCACGGTATTTAACCGGCTGCGCACCGACCAACGTCCCTCGTGGGAAGTGCTGATCGCCGAACTGGAACGGATCAACACCGGCTGGGCCACGCATCTGCGCCCAAGCAGTGCGGCCGACCAGGCGCACGGGGCGCCGCTGCGTGGTCTTGGGAGCGCGCCGCTCACCGACCCCCACTTCGCCGAACTGGAAAGCATCAACGCTCAATGGGCCGACTGCTTCATCTAAGCGGCGGCGCCGGCGGCATCCTCGCCGCCGAACCGTCGGCTTCCACCTCGGGCGCCAACACAAAACCGTCGTCACGGTAGTCTTCTGCGGTGGCAATCTTCGGTCGCAATACGGCGCGACAGCGCCTCCGACGAGCTGCCGAAGAATCGCTCCGAAGCCCTGTCTTCACCGCCCCCGTCGACTGCACTACATGGGTGACCGGCGGGCTGTGGCCGGCTGAATTATCAACCGTGACGCCCGAGACGGCGCCGCTGGTGACATATCTGGAAGCGGATTTGCATAGGATTGTCAACTCGGCCAACGAAGAGCTGGCCAACATTCGCCGAGCCGGGTTAACTAACCCGCACCGGCTGGCAGAAGAAGCGCGCGTCGTCAATCACGCACGGGCCTACGCGATCCAACGAGTCGAGTCGACAGAGCGGCATCTACGGAACAGCACGACTAACTCGCCCGCGCCGCAGCCGCCGCAGACACGCGGCGTCGAGGACGACACCACCCACCGCTGGAAACTTGCCCCACCCAGCCCAAAGCCTTAACAGACCCCCGACACCAGACCCGGGACTCCAGGGATCCGATGATCGTGACGGTCGAGCGCCGGCGATCCAAGCGTCCCGCCACGCCAGCGAGGAGCCGCCAACGATCAACGCGGATAGCGACTAGGCGGCAGCAACCAGCTACCGGGGCGCCGATAAAGCGCAGTGAACCAACTGCGCCCGACACTGACACACTGAACCCATGCCCCGTCGCCACGTCCAGCTCCTGACCCGCGCCGGCTGCACGATCTGCGACGGCGTCCACGCGCAGCTCAAACACCTCGCCGACGAGCTCGGCTTCGACCTGACCAAAACCGACGTCGACGCCGAGGCGGCAAAAGGCGATACCGCGCTCAGGGCCGAGTTCGGCGACCGGCTGCCGGTCGTCTTGCTCGACGGCCGCGAGCACAGCTACTGGGAGCTCGATGAGCCTCGCCTGCGCAAGGATCTGGCCAATGGGTGATCCGCCACAAATTTGGTCGCCCATCAGGTAACCGTCTACGGTGGGTAGTAGTCATTTCACCGGTGTTAGCAAGGGAGCAGGCCAGGTGATTCAGCCGTGAGCGTCCTGCTCTTCGGTGTTTCGCACCGCAGTGCGCCCGTCTCTGTTCTGGAGCAGCTCAGCACCGACGAGTCTGAGCAAGTCAAGCTGGTCGACCGGATCATGCAGTCGCCGCTGGTGACCGAAGCCATGGTGCTGTCCACCTGCAACCGCGTCGAGGTCTACGCAGTTGTCGACGCCTTCCACGGCGGCCTCTCAGCCATCGGCCAGGTGCTCGCCGACCAGTCCGGCATGACGGTGTCCGATCTCACCAAGTACGCCTACGTCCGATACAGCGAGGCCGCGGTCGAGCATTTCTTCGCGGTGGCCAGCGGGCTGGACTCCGCCGTCGTCGGCGAACAGCAGGTGCTCGGCCAGGTTCGTCGCGCCTACGCCGCCGCGGAGGCCAACCGCACCGTCGGCCGCATCCTGCATGAGCTGGCCCAGCGCGCGCTGGCGGTCGGCAAGCGGGTGCACTCCGAAACCGGCATCGACGCCGCGGGCGC
>JAVHWH010000260.1:0-16404 GCA_032159915.1 Mycobacterium sp. | reverse complement strand
GTGCAGTCGAACGCCCATCTCAATGCCTCACGTCGGTGTAGGTGACGGTGACTTTTTGGTGAAGGAGCCGGTAGGCGGCCTGCAACTGCGCCTCGTCGTCGGTCGAGCCGACCACGGCCACGATGTGGTTGCCGGAGCCGTCTCGCCAGTCGAGGGCGGCACCGGGGGCCTGGTGCAGGCTCACCGTGTCCACCTCGGCGCGGTCGCTGAAGTCGGAGATGCCCTCGACGGCCGTCACCGTGGCCGAGACGGTCGGCGGCTGGAGGAAGAAGCGGTAGCCGATGCGGTTGGTGGCCACGGGACTGTCGACGGACACCGACTCGCCTAGGGCCACTCGCAGGGTGAGGTCGAGCAGGCTGACGCCGGCGGCCCGCTCCAGCATTTCGGGCACACCACCGCCCAACCGCCCATTGACCTCGATGATGCGGGGCCCGTCGGCGGTGAACTTGACCTCGGTGTGCAGGCAGCCGGTGCGCACCCCGAGCGCGGCGATGGCCCGGGTGGTCAGATCCAGGACGGCCGAGCGGCTGTCGGCGTCGAGGGCGGCGGGGATGAAGAACCCGGTCTCGCGGAAGTTTTCGGCAGGCGGGAAGCGGCCGGTGAGAGCCAGGTGGCTGACCGCGCCGTCGGCCACCACGCTCTCGACCGATACGTAACCGCCGTAGGGGTCGCCGGCCCGGGCTGGATCGTCGGGAAGGTAACCCTCGAGCAACATCTCGGGGCGGTCCGGACCGAGGGTGTCGAGCAGACGCCTGAATTCGGCGCCGTCGCGCACCAGGAAGGTGCAGCGGCTGCCCTGGGCCGAGCGGGGCTTGAGGACGGCGGGCCAACCCACCTCGGCTTCGACTTCCGATAGTCCAGCCTTGGAGTGATCTGGATGGATGAGGCGGCAGGGCGGCATCTCCAGGCCGGCATCGGCCAGGGCCTGGCGCTGGCGGGCCTTATCGGTGAGTGCGGCGGCGGTCGCTGGGCTGTGGAAGGGCAAGCCCAATTCCTCTGCCACACAAGCGAGTTCGACCATGCCGGCGTCCAGATAGGTGGTCAGGCCGTCGGGCTCCCAGTCGCCAACGACCTTGACTGCCTGCTCGACGTTGACGCCGTCCAAGTCGACCACGGCCCCGAACCGGTTGAGGAGATCGGTCATCTCCGCCATCCCGGGCACGGACGTGTCGATCAGCCAGATCAGATCGCACACGCCGGCGGCCGCCTCGGCCAGCTGCATCACCGGAACGCAGCGCGGCCCGTAAGCCACTGCCACCAATGGCCGGAACCGGCCGGTCGCTGAATCCGTCTCCATCATGTGTCAGCCGATCACTGCCTCGACGCACGCCTGGGCGTCGTAGACGGCCCGAAGGCGGCTGCGGGGCGAGGGGAGGTAGTGGGTGAAGTAGCGCACCCCTTCGGTCAGGACGCCGAGCACGGACAGGTTTGGCTGGAGCCGGCCCTCGGTGTCGTAGGGGTGGAAGTCCTCGTTGATCGCCACGCTGCCCACAGGCGTGTCGCCGTAGCTGAACTGGGTCAGCCTTCCGTTGGCGTAGAGACGGTTGAGTAGGGGCGATCCGGACCGGGCCAGCGAGGGCATATCGAGATAGCCGCGCACCACCCCGTCGACCGTGATGGATGTCGCCTCGTCCAGCGCTGTGGAGTTCAGGCGGACGCCGGCGGGGCAGGCGGCCAGCTCGGGACTCGGACCGAGCGGAATGCGCACCACTCCGGCCTCGAGCAGCCCTAGCAGTTGCTGGGAGCGCATCGGTGGCACGCCCGCCTCCAGCCGGTTGATCCGGCCGCGGACGCCTGCCTGGAACTCGATGTAGGAGTCGAGGGACAGGCCACCGAACTCGATGACCGAACGCAGCTGATCCCGCAGGATGCGCAACACTTCCTGCGCCGCCTTGACCGGGCTCCCCCCCGGTCGCAGGGCTTCGGTCAGGTCGGCCTCGATCATCTCGTAGACCTGACTCTGGTAGTCGGTGGTCGACGAGTAATGGCCATCTGCTCCGGCGAAGAGGTGACTGGCCGGGTCGAAGCGCCCGTACCGCGGCTCGAGACTGTCGACAGCCTTCTCGTAATGACCGTTGAGCCAGCCTTGGCGCAGGACGGTGCGGACCTCGGTCGACTCGGAGTCCCCGCCGGCCAGCAGGGCGGAGTGGATGTAGTAGCGCGCCTGCATCTCGGCGAAGATGAGCGGCAGAAGCTCGGCCCGGAAGTCCACGTGCCGGCGCACCGGCGACCCGCCCGGATTGGTGAGGGCCGCGAACTCCTCCGGGGTGCACACCACCGGCTGGTACTGGCCATACGGGTCGACGCCGGTGGCCGACTTGGCGCAGTACGGCGCGCCCGAGCGGGAGTAGAGGGTGATGGTGGGTTCCTGGCCGGAGGGCAGGTATCGCACGCGGTCGGACCGGTCGCACCGGTCCTGGAAGGTGCCGCCTCGTCCGATAGTGAGGGCGGTGAGGACGTCAAAGCCGACCAGGCCCATCCCGGCCACGGCCACCGAGGATCCGGCCGGAGCGCTCTGGTGGAGGGACTCGACGGGGTAGGCCCGCTGGTAATGCACGCCCGCGTCGGTCCCGGCGTCGTGGTTCCAGGTATGCCCCGAAGTCAGCACCACATGGTCGACGGCGAGCGTGGTGCCGTTGTCGAGCAGCACCGCCTCGCGCCCCTGAAGGGCCGGCGAGATGTCGACGGCGGCAGCGTAGTGCCGGACGATCTCCAGATTCGACGGCGCGTAGTCAACCAGCGTTTCGTAGAACCAGACCAGATACTGGCCCATCAATCGCCGGGGCAGGTAGTCGGTGGGCCGGATGCGCTCACCCCCGGCACCGATGCGGCACTCGTAGCCCACCCAGCGGTAGCCGCACACCATGGCCCACTGGTGCAGCCCCACGGCGTAGGGCGGGGGGTCGTCGTCGTCCGGGGCGGCGTAGAGGGAGAGCTGACCGCACGCGTTGTTCAGCACCAAGAAGTCGGGCTGCTCGGCGGAGTAGACCCCGCCTCCGAGCGGCGCGGGATCGACGACGTGCAGCCGTACCGGCGTCCCTGTCCGACGTGCCCGGTCGACCGTCCGTTCCATGACGCACAGCCCCCATGAACCGAGTCCTACGATCACCATCTCGATCATCGGAGGCGCCCCATAGCGGCCGGCATCGTCGCTTTCGTGGGCACCGCTGCCATGTGCTTCTCCTGGTGGAAGGACCCCGATCCGGGGTAGCCGACGCTTTCGACGTTAAATACCGATGCCTTGTTGAGAGGCAACAATACATACTATCGGAAGGGAAACAAGCTGAAAAGAAAACTTAGAGTATCTCGCGCGCGACGCCGACGTGATGGCTTGCGGCAGGTGCCGGAACTATGTGCCCGCGAGCCGGGCGACAACGGGCGCGAAGGACTCCATCACCTCGGCCGGCACCACGATGTTGGTGAAATTCCACCTCTCGCGGCGCTTCAGAAGCTGCTCACACACTTCATCCACGGTGCCCAGCAGAACGATCGGAAGCTCGAGCGCATCCTCACCCGGAAGGCCGAGCATGGTCGCGGTGCGCGCGGCAGCGCGGCGGCTGGCAACGATCCTGGTGGCGAAAGCAACAATCTGGAGCTCGATCGAGCCGAATCGATCGGGTGCCGCTTCTTGTATCCAGGTCAAGCAGCGGTCGTAGCGGTCAAGCGTGGCCTGAACCGTGCCAGCCCTGTCATCGCCAACGCTCAGGCTCGTATTGATTCCGACGGTATCTGCCTCCCGGGCTGCGAGTGTAAGCAGCCGCTTGCTCCCGCCCCCAACCATCACGCGAGGTGGCACGGCCGGGCGAGGATCACAGCGGGCGCCGCGCACGGTGTAATACGTCCCCCTGGAGGTAGCCTCCCCCTCGGTCCACAGCCTCTTCATGACAGCGAGGCTCTCGGCCAGTCGGTCCACGCGAAGAGCCAATTCGTCGAACTCGATGCCCGCTTGGTCGTAATCGCTCCGGAGCGAGCCCGCTCCAAGGCCCACTTCGACCCGCCCTTCGGCCGCCAAGCCGAGCGTGGCGATTTCCTTCGCCAACACCACCGGGTGGCGGAGGTCGTTGTTCAGCACGAACGGCCCGATGTGGAGTGTGGAGGTCGCCTCGGCGGCCACGGTCGTGGCCACCAAAGGTCCGAACTGGGCGTCCAGGTGGTCAGAAACGTACAAGGTCGAGTAACCGAGACCCTCGGCCGTGCGGGCCTGATCCCGCCAAGCCGACATGGTTGGCGCGACCGCGGCGTAGACGCCGAATCGAAAGGGGAGCATGTGTTTGGTACCTCCACAGCGCAGGCATGGATTTCGGCCTCTAGCCGACCCATAGTAATTGAAATACCGCTATTTCATCCCGTATAGTACGCCAGATGCCCAAAGAAATACGCTCGGTCGGTTCGGAGTCATCGCCCGCGGAAATCGCAGAGGTACTCCGAGAAGACGGCTGCGTCGTCATCGCCGACCTTGCTGCGGCCGAGACGATGGACCGGATACGCGCCGAGGTCGAGCCGCACCTAGCTGCCACCAGCGGAGGTAACACTGAATTCTTGGGCGCAACCACCCGCCGCACGGGCGCCCTGATCGCCCGTTCGCCGACCGCTCGCCCACTGATCACCAACCCGACGATCATCGACACGCTCGACCTGGTGTTGGGCGACCACGCCAGCACCTTCCAGATCGACCTGACCCAATTGGTCACCATCGGACCCGGCGAGCCGGCGCAGATGATCCACCGCGATCAGTGGTCATTCGACCGCTTCCCGTTCCCGAGGGGCTTTGAAGCCGAAGTCGCCACCATGTGGGCCGTCACCGACTTCACCGAAGAGTCGGGTGCGACACGGATGGTGGTGGGCAGTCATCGCTGGGAAGACGATCCCGACGACGTGGACCAGGCGCTGTCGTCCCCAGCGATCATGGCCAAGGGTTCGGTCCTGCTGTACCTCGGCTCGATCTTTCACGGCGGTGGCGCCAATACCACCGAGGTCAGCCGGATCGGGATGAACGTGGGTTACTCGCTCGGGTGGCTCCGACAAGAGGAAAACCAATATCTCGCTTGCCCTCCCGAGATCGCTCGCACCCTTCCAGAGGGCCTGCTCAGGCTCATGGGTTATCAGCGGGGCTCCTATTCCATCGGCTACGTGGACGACCTGCGGGAACCCCTGGACTGGCTGTACAACAGCCCGGCGTTTATCTCGGACTTCTATGGCTACCGCCGCGTCGCCCGCAAGCGGCTCAGGGAGACGGCGAGTTACGTTCCGCCCGCGCAGCAACTGAACCCGATATGAAGTTGCTGCATCCAAGACCGGCTCATAGGTACAGCCACAACAGATAGGTGAGGAAAGTGTGATGCACGATCAGATCCGCAGCGTTTTAGCTGCACATGGCCGTATGGCGGTGGATCCACGCGAGGTGGACGAGCAGGCCGACCTTTACAAGCTGGGCCTGACGTCGCATGCGTCGGTGGATGTCATGCTCGCGCTTGAGGATGCGTTCGACATCGAGTTCCCCGACGAAGTGCTCAAGAAGTCCACTTTCGAGTCAGTACGCAACATCGCGCAGGTTATCGAGGGCCTAGTCGAATCGGCCGCGTGATGGCACACGGGGCAGCAGTCGGCATGACGCAGAAAGCCGCATCTGTGGCTTCCTATGGCCCCGTGACGATTACGGCGACATTGCCGGACAACATCGCCGGGCGCCGCGTTCGCGTCGGATGCGATGTCGTCGCCATCGACGATATCCAGGACTCGGTGGCCACATTCGGCGACCGGTATCTGCGCAAAGTTTTTACGACGAACGAAATCGACGACTGCCGAGGCCACCACCGGGCGCAGGGACTGGCGGCCCGGTTCGCGGCCAAGGAGGCCGTGATCAAGGCATTCGCGGAACCCGACATGTCGTTTCCCTTGCGCGAGATCGAGGTACGACGAGACGGTCCGCTACCTGTGCTTCGCCTGAGCGGAACGGTCGCCGAGCGAGCACAACGCCAAGGATGGCTCAGTTCGTCTTTGTCGCTTTCACATGCCGATTGCCACGCAATGGCCGTCGTTCTCGTGGTCTGCGGCGCGGCTGAGACGGGCGCGCGATGACGCGCCACCACGATCCGGCGCGCATCTGGATGATCGGCGCGGTGACCGGCGCGCTCGCGCTTGCCGGGGCCGTCCTGGCCGATTACGGCACCGGTCCCGACGGCATCGGGCAGGCGGTCCGCTACACGGCGCGATGGTCGTTCCTTTTCTTCTGGCTCTCCTATGTCGGCGGGGCGGTGGCCATCGTTTTCGGCCGGCCCTTTGGTGGGCTGGCGCGCTCAACGCGAAAACTGGGCCTCGCCTTTGCCGCCGCGCTTCAGGTCCATATCGGTTTGGTCATCTGGCTGGGCGTCGTCATCGGCCAGATTCCGCTGCAGGGCGGTGTACTGCTGTTCTTCCTGGTCGCACTGTTCATCTGCTACCTGCTGGCGTTGCTGTCCTTCGGAGTCGGAATGCGCAAACTGGGAGATCTGTGGCGGCCCCTGCTCCTCCTGGGCACGACGTACATTCTGATTGCCTTCGGCCGCGATTTTGTGTTGGGCGCCCTCAACCAGACGAACCAGCACTGGCCCTACGTCATGGAATATCTGCCGTTCGCCCTGCTGAGCCTGATCGCAATCCCGCTCCGCCTTGCCGCGTTGCTTCGTCAGCGCTTCGG
This sequence comes from Mycobacterium sp., assembly GCA_032159915.1. Taxonomy (GTDB): domain Bacteria; phylum Actinomycetota; class Actinomycetes; order Mycobacteriales; family Mycobacteriaceae; genus Mycobacterium. The sequence goes on along the minus strand of JAVHWH010000260.1, from coordinate 9,728 downwards.
CTTGCCTTCTGTCGAGCAAGGCGCGGCACTCGACCGAGAGCCACTGAAATGCTAATGACGACGACCGAGGTGCCGACATTTTTCGGGCCGTCTGATTCGCCACTGTTCGGCGTACTTCATCTGCCGGCCGAAGACCAGATCAGGGGCGGCGTATTGATCTGTGGTTCCCTCGGAAAAGAGGGGATGGACAGTGTTCGACTGCACCGGACCCTCGCCGACAGATTGGCCCGCCGCGGTTTCGGCGTGCTGCGGTTCGATTATCTCGGCTTGGGTGATTCCGCGTTCGGTCAGCTCAGTGATGACGCGGTGGCCAACTGGGTGGCAAGTGTCGGCCACGCGCTCGACTATCTCAGGTTGATCGGCGCGCAGTCGGCGACCGCTATCGGCATACGTGCCGGCTGCCTGATCCTCCAGGAGTACCTGGCCCAGTCCCACTCCCACACGGTCAGTCGGGTGGTCTACCTCGATCCCGCCGGAACGGGCAGGCGTTACCTTCGAGAACACACGACGCTGTTCCGGTTATTGGTGGGCGACCACATCCCGACGCCCGACGAAGTGTCGGTCATCGGCGGGCGGTTCAGCAAACCCGCCGCCGCAGCATTCTCCGCGTTGCGGATGAGCGCCAATCCCGTCGGCACCAACGGCATCGCCAAGGTTCTTGTGGTGGGACGACCGGCCGAGACCGACAAGCACATCAGCGCACTGGCGTCGGCTGCCGGAGTTGATTCGATCACTATCGGCGGGCTGCCGGGTTGCGCCCGGTCGAGGGAGTTCTTGTTACCGGTCCCTTGCACAGCCATCGATTCAATCTGCGAGTGGCTCGACGGAAACGTCGCCGCTCACACCCATCTGGCCACACCCGTATACCTGACAACGGTGACGATGCCGGCTGAGGGGCCCGACGGCATCGAGGTTCTGGAGAGAATCGAACGAATCGGGCCGAACGGCCTATTCGCCATCCGCACGTTACCCCGACGCCTTGGTGCCGCACCCGCAAAGACGGTGTTGTTCTTCGTGACGAACAAGGACTCGCACGTTGGGCCCGCCCGGGAGTGGGTCGAACTGTCACGTCACATTGCCACGGCCGGGTCGCAGGCATTGCGTTGGGACCCGGCAGGACTGGGCTTGTCCAGCCACATCAGACGGGACCCTTACCGCAGAATCTATGCCAAGGCTGACATCGACGATTCGATAGCGGTGTCCCGGCATGCGTGCCAGAACGCCGGCGAACTCACGCTTGTCGGTATCTGCTCCGGCTCCTGGTACGCCGCTCATGTTGCCCGCAATATCGGTGCGCGGTCGGCGATTCTGATCAACCCGGTGGCATGGAATTGGCGCGTCACCCCCAGCTTGCTGTCGCAGTGGTACGTCCGGAGAAGAGCGCTACACGCCAACGTGGCCAGCGACTCCCCCGAATCCACCACAAATAGCCTCAAAGCCCTTCTCTACCAGCCTCGGGCCCTGGCGAAGAGCCTTATCCACAACCACCTCCCGCGATACGTGCTGCGGGCATTGAGCTGGGTCGGACTCCTTTATCTGCCGGAGGACATTTTGGCAACGCTTGCCCACCGCGGAACCGAAGTGACGCTGATTGCCTCGCCGGAGGATGTGGAACAGTTCACCGCCAGAGGTGGTCGGGCAGCCCTTGACCGGCTGCAATCGACGTCTCGGCCGCCCCGCTTGGTCGTCTCACCCACCGGCGATCATTCCGCGCACCACCCGGCGATATTGGCCGAGATCCGCACTGCGGCGTTGCCGGTAGCCGCTTATGCGTCGGAGCGCTCGGCCTAGACGCTGTGCGCCCAGCCAGGGCGCGGCCTCAGAGCGCCACCACTTCAGTGCGCAATCAGGTCCGCGGCGAGGCCTTGCTCGTCAGCGCGCAGAACTCCGACCGATGTCGACCGCAATTGCCACCGCGCCACGCCGCCGCCGGGAACGGTCAACTGCCCGGTGGCCAGCGCCTCGCCGATCAGCCCTCGCACGCGCTCCTCGTTCGCCGGTTCAGTGGCGAACACCACCCGGATCGAGACGGTGTTGCCCACTGCGGCACTGCTGACGTAGTGCGGCGCCAGCGGGCACGGCGGCTGATGGTCCCACCCGCCGCACAACGCGTTCGCGATCGCACCGCCGACCGCATCGGGGCAGTCTGAGTCGCGCATGGCGACCACAGCGTCGTGGGCGAAGGCCTTGCGCGCCAGCGCCGTGTCATTCACCAGAGCCGATTCAACCGCACCTGGTGGCCGGCTCGTCCTCGGGCCGGCCAGTGAACTGGTTGCGACACGGTCACGGATCGATACCTATTGCAAACTCGAATGATTCAAGCGCCACATCCACCCCTATCGTCACATCAGCAACAGCGGACGTCAACGTGTTCTAACGGCGACGGCTCTTCCCCTGGAGAGGTGGGACATGTCGGCGATTCGTCGAATCGTTTCGGTAACGGTGGCCTCGGCCACCGTCGTGGGGCTCATCGTGCCGGTCGACTACGCCCCTCCGGCCGCAGCGGTACCGTGCTCTGCTCCAGAGGCGAATGTGCCCCCGCCTGCCGGAATGCCGACCATCCCGTCGCCCGGGCCGGTCGCGCCGCCGACCGGACGCAGGCCGCGTGGTACCAACGACAACGCGCCGCTGCCCAAGCTGGGCCCACTGATTTCTGGCCTGCTCAAGGCGATCCCGCAACGGCCGGCGCAACTCCAGGCGGCGGTGACGCCTGTGCCCCCGGTTCCCGGGGCGGCAGGTCCGCAGTCGCCGAACGCCAATCAGGCTGTGCCCGAGGCTGTTCCGGTGCCGCCACCGCCTCCCGCCGGGATCGCCGGCGCGCCGACGTCGCTCGTCGAATATGTGACCGGACCCAACAGCCCGAACCGGACGCTGGAACGGTTCGGAATTTCCGGGACAGACCTCGGCATACCTTGGGACAACGGTGATCCCGCCAACCGTCAGGTGCTGATGGCATTCGGCGACACCTTCGGCTACTGCGCGGTTCATGGTCAGCAGTGGCGGTACAACGTCCTGTTCCGCAGCCAGGACCATGACCTGTCACACGGCATTCACGTGGCCGACGGCATGCCCAACAACCCATACTCCGGCTCCCCGGTATGGGCACCGGGGCTGTCGAAGCAGGTGCTCAACAGCATTCACAAGGCGGGGCACGAGACCGGGATCATCCCGACCTCCGCACTCTCTCTCGGGCGGACCCAGTACATGAGCTTCATGTCGATCAAGAACTGGGGCCGAGACGGCGACTGGTCGACGAACTACTCGGGGATCGCGCGGTCGTTGGACAACGGCCAGACCTGGGGCGTCTACCCCAGCAGCATCCGGTTGGCCGGGGCGGACACCGTGCCCGGCGCACGCTTTCTTCCCGGTAACGAGAACTTCCAGATGGGCGCGTTGATGCACGGCAAGGACGGCTACCTGTATTCGTTCGGCACGCCGTCCGGCCGCAGCGGTGCGGCGTTTCTGTCCCGCGTCCAGCCGAACGCGCTGCCGGACGTCGGCAAGTACCAGTACTGGAATGGCGAGGGGCGCGGCTGGGTGCCGGCGGATCCGTCGGCGGCCACGCCGATCTTCCCGGGCCCGGTCGGCGAGATGTCGGCGCAGTACAACGATTACCTGAAGCAGTATCTGGTGCTTTACACCAACGGCGGCAACAACGACGTCATCGCGCGCACCGCGCCGGCACCGCAGGGGCCGTGGAGTCCCGAGCAACCGCTGGTGTCGTCGTTCCAGATGCCCGGCGGAATCTACGCGCCGATGATTCACCCGTGGTCGAGCGGCAAAGACCTGTATTTCAATCTGTCGCTGTGGTCGGCCTATGACGTGATGCTGATGCACACCGAGCTGCCGTAGCCCGGGGTAGATCTTCCTCAGGCAGTCAGAGTGAAGCTCATGGAGACCGTCGTTCCTTTTGGCGTGGTCTGCAAGTCCAGCCAGTCGCTGACTGCACGAATCAGCAGCAGCCCGCGTCCTCGCACACCAGGGTCGGTGGCCGCCGGCTTCCACTTGCCCCTGTCGGTGATTTTCAGATGTATCCGTGCGCCGTCGTTGTCGCCGTGGACCCGAACCTTGCCCGGCTTTCGGCCCTGGTAACCGTGTTCGATGCTGTTGGCCACGGCTTCGTTGACCGCCAGCACGATGTCAGCGACCAGCTCCTCGGCCATCCCGGCGCCGTGCAGCCATCCCGCCAGCTGGTGCCGAATCTCGCCGAGCTGGTCGGCGTTGACGACCTGGTGGATCGACAGCGGCGGGTACGGCCGCCGGTAAACGACGATCGCGATGTCGTCGTCGTATCCACCCGGGGGTGCCAGCTCGCTGAGTGCCGCGTCCGCGACGTCGTCGACGGTCGATCTGATTCCGCGTTCCACCGTGGTACCGAGCTGCGCGATCCCGTCATCGATCGATGCGTCGCGCCGCTCGACCAGTCCGTCGGTGTAGAGCATCAGCGTCGACCCGGGCGGCAGCTTCACCGAGGCTTGCGGCCGGGGCGTTTTGCGCTGCACGGCTAATGGGACGGAGCGGGCATCTGAGATCAGCGTATGCGCTGAGCCCGGCACTGCCAGCACCGCAGGCGGATGGCCGGCGCAGCTGTAGGAGAACTCACCGGACTCGGTGTCTAGAACGGACAGGAAAACGGTGGTGCAGAAGGCATTCGGGATCAGCTCGGCCACCGCGTCGAGCTGCTCGAGCAGTCTCGCGGGCTCGGCGCCGGTGAGCAACAGCGCCCGAGCAGATGCGCGAAGCTGGCCCATCACCGCCGCGGCCGGCAGGCCGCGTCCCACGCAGTCACCGACGATGATGCCGATCCGATGGTGGCCCAGGCGCAGCACGTCGTACCAGTCACCGCCGATTTCGAGCGGCGTCACCGCCGGGGTGTAGCGAACCGCGAAGCCGGTGGGAAGTTTGGTGGGCGCCAGCATCGCATGCTGCAACGTGAGCGAGGTCTCGCGGGCGGCCTCGAATTGGCGCACGTGCTGAATCGCCAGCCCGAGGTGACCGACCAGCACGGTCACCAACAGGCGGTCTTCACCGCTGATCCGTCGGGGTACCCGCAGTTCGAGCCATAAGGCGACATCTCCTCCGGCGGTGAGGACGGCGACGACTCCTCTCAATTGTCCTGGGAGGTCGGGACTTTCGATGGGCTGGACGGTGAGCGGCAGCTGGTGCCGGGCCTGCTCGAAGACTTCCCGAAGGGGCGGATCCAGATGCCGCCAGTCTGGCGATTGGCGCTCCCCGGCGACTTGGATCGTGGGCTCAGCCACGTCGGCCGACCACACCGCGGCCACCACCCGGTGCACATCGAGTGCGAGTCGACACTCGTCGAGGGTGATCTCCAAGACCTCGGACATGCTTTTTGCCACGCTGACCGCCGTGGCCAGTCGTAGTACCGCGCTCTCCCGGGCGGCGAACGCGCGTTCTGCGGTGATGTCGCGAAGGGTTCCCACGTACACGTCGCCGGCGGCACCATCAGGTTTGACCCGGTTGATGTTGGCGGCCACCCATACCAGCCGGCCGTCGCGATGCCGGATCGGAGCTTCGTACTGCACGTGAGAGTCAGCGCGCAGCCTTGATCGCTGTCGCCGCGCGGCCTTCTCGTCGACCAGCCAAGGGTGCGGCCATCGGTACGGCAGCCCCTGTGCCGGGTAGCCGGTGATCTTGGCGAAGGCGTCGTTGAGCTCGATTACCGATCCGGTGGGGTCGGAGACGAAGAATCCCTCTTGGAGCGAGTTCACCAAGGCGTTGCGGAACTCGTCGCGATCGGCGAGATTGTCGGCTCGGGCCCGCTGTTCCTCGGATCTACGTGTGGCTGCGTCAAGCGGGGCGAGCGTGTGCAGCAGGAAAGCTAGCGCCGCCGCGCCGTCGAAGGCCGGATGGTCATGCGCCAATTGCCGGACAAGCTCGGTGTGGTCCTCGACGATCCTCAGCATGCTGACGTCGCCGTGCAGCGCCCGGCGTCCCAGCTCGTCGCCGACTACAAGGTCGTTCTCGCTGCGGGTCTGCACGTAGGTGCGCAGGGCGGCCGCGTACCGGGTGCGAAAATTGTCGGATGTCATGCGAGAAGCACCGGCGCGACGACTACTCAGGCCGGCGCGGCGACGTCGACATGGAACCTCCCGGCTCTCCGCGGAAGACATAAATCTCGGGCCCCAGACTAACCGAGCCCCCTAGCGCCCACTCGTGCAGTACGATTTCTGCGAATTTGCCCGGCGGCTTTGGTCGGCACCGAATCCGTCGGGGGCTATACGACTTCAGACGAAGGATGGCCGTTGTCAACTGCGGATCCAATCACCACCTCCATCACGCGCCGGGATGGCGCCGCGGTGGTGAGCGTTGGCGGCGAAATCGATCTGAGCACTGCTTCTGCTTTCGAAGAGGCGATCGCGCAAGCGCTTGAAGACAATCCTGCCGTCCTGGCGATCGAGCTTCGCGACGTGACGTTCATGGCCTCAGTGGGTTTACGGATACTGGCGGCGACGAGCGAAAAGATCGGCAAGTTGACTCGGATCGCCGTGGTGGCTGACCAGCAGGCGGCCACCAGGCCGATCCAACTGACCGGCCTCGACAGCGTGGTCGCGCTCTACCCGACGCTCGATGAAGCGCTTACCGCGCTGAATCTAACGCCCTAAGGCCGCAGCACCTGGCGGGCGATCGCGTACTTGTGCACCTCGGTCGGGCCGTCGTAGAGCCGGAAGGCCCGGATGTCGGAGAAGATCATCCCGACCGGCGTCTCGTCGGAAATGCCTATGCCGCCCAATATTTGGACACAACGGTCGGCGACTTTGAATAGCTCCTCGGACACGTAGGCCTTGACCATCGAACTCTCGTGGCGACCGGTGCCCCGATCGCCCATGTCCAGCGTCCAGCATGCCCACCAGATGGCGAGCCGGCATTGCTGCAGTGCGATCTCGTTGTCGGCGATCATGAAGCTGACGCCCTGATGCTCACCGAGCGTCTTCCCGAAGGCGGTGCGCTCGCGGGCATGGTGGATCGCGATCGACTGGGCGCGCGAGGCGGCGCCCAGCCAGCGCATGCAGTGTGTCAGCCGCGCCGGCGCCAGCCGCAACTGCGCGTAGCGCAGGGCTTGGCCGACCTCGCCCAGTACCGCCGAGGTGGGTAGCCGCAGATCGTTGAACTGCACCACGCCGTGGCCTTCGACGTAGTTGCGGTCCATCGTGTTCATCACCCGCTCGATCTGGATGCCGGGGGTTTCGCCCTCGCACAGGAACAGGGTGGGGCCGTCCGCGCCGTGCGGATTGGGCGCGACACGGGCCATGATGATCCAGGTCCGCGCGCCGTTGGCGCCGGTGATCAGCCACTTGCGACCGTTGATGACGTAGTGGCTGCCGTCGAAATCCGCGGTCGTGTTCAGCTGGTTGGGGTCCGATCCGGCGCCGCCGGGCTCGGTCATGGCGAACACCGACCGTCCTCGCCCGTCGATCACCGGCACCAGGTACTGATCGACCTGCTCGGCGTTGGCGACCTTTCCCAGCAGAGACATGTTGCCCTCGTCGGGCGCGGCGCAGTTGAGCGCAATCGGGCCCAGTGTCGACCAGCCGGCCGCCTCGAACAGCACCGCCTGCTCACGGTGCGACGGCTCGCGCCCGCCAAAACGCTTGGGCGCCTGAAAAGTCAGTAGACCGGCGTCGCGGGCCAGCTCGACCAACTCGGTGCGCAGCCCGTCGTCGGGGCCATGCCGGGTGAGCCGGGGATCGGTCTCGTACGGCACGATCTTGTCGCTGACGAAGGCGCGGATCTGGTCGCGCAGCGCGGCGGTGTCGGCGGGTATGTCGAAGTCGATCATCGGGTGTCCATCAGACTCAGGGCCTGCTCGAACAACTGCACCGTGGCGCGGTGGAGCAGGTCGCCGACCTCCTTGGGAGCCTTGCCGGCGCAGGCGCGCGCATGCGTGCCTTCCAGGACGATGCCGAGCTTGAAGCACGCCAGCACGGTGTACCAGGTGATGTTCGACAGGTCGCGGGTGGTGTTGTGGGCGTACTGCTCGACAAGATCGCCGGGGGCGGCCATCCCGCCCTGTTCGAATAGCGTGCCGCCGAATGCCGGCGATTGTCCCCAGGTGGCCAGCAACCATCCGAGGTCCAGCAACGGGTCGCCGATCGTGGACATTTCCCAGTCGACGATCGCGACGACCTCGGGGCCGGTGCGCGAGAACATCACGTTGGCTGCGTGGTAGTCGCCGTGCATGATGCCCGGCGTCCACCGCGATGGCCGTCCGTTGTCGAGCCACCTGGCAACGTCGTCGACGCCGGGTATGTCCGGGCCGGGGTAGTTGTCGAACTCCCGGTAAGACTCCAGCTCCGAAATCCAGCGTGGCACTTGACGTTCCAGGAAACCGTCCGGCTTGCCGTAGTCGCGCAAACCCACCGCGACATAGTCGACCGCACCGAGCTTGGCCAGCGAGTCGGCCATCGACAGCCCCATGGCGAAACGCACACCCGCCTCGGCGCCGTGCAGTTCGGGCAGTTCCTGGCCGGCGTTGAAGCCGTCGACCGGCTCCATCAGATAGAAGACCGCGTCGCCGATCACGTCGGTGTCGGCGCAGCTGGCGATCAGGTGAGGATGCGGCACATCGGTTCCGGCCAGCGCCGCCAGGACTTGGGTTTCCCGCATGATCACGACGTTGCTGCGCGGGCGGAGGTGCTCAGGACCGCGGCGCAGCACATAGGGTCGGCCCGAGCGGGTGAAGCGCAACATGATGTTCTGCGTTCCGCCGCTGATCTTGCAGACGTCTTCCAGCGGACCCTCGCCCAAGCCTTGCTCCGACATCCACTCCGCGAGGCCGTCTGGGGCTTTGAGCTGCTCCACGAAGGTGAAGCTACTACGACGAGGCGCGGCGGTTTCGGCGACCACTCAGCCCAGCGTCCTCACAGCCGGTGCACGTAACCTCCGATGCTGGCTACTAACCGGAGGAGCGACGATGCCACGGACCGACGACGATTCCTGGGACATCACCGAGAGTGTGGGGTCGACCGCGCTGGGCGTGGCCGCCGCTCGAGCCGCTGAAACCGAGAGCGAGAGCCCGCTCATCCAGGATCCGTTCGCCCGCGCATTCCTGGACGCGGCCGGTCCGGGCATGTGGAGCTTGACGTCGGATCCCGAGCGGTCGGCCGCGCTGAGCGAGCTGGTTCCGGAGCTGGGCGCCCACATGCAGGTGATGGTCGACTTCATGGCCGTGCGCACCAAGTGGTTCGACGAGTTGTTCCTCGACGCGGCCGCCGCCGGTATCAGGCAGGTGGTGATCCTGGCGTCCGGCCTGGACTCACGCTCCTGGCGGCTGGCGTGGCCCGACGGCACCAGGGTCTACGAGCTGGACCAGGCCAAGGTGCTGGAGTTCAAGTCGAGCACCCTGCAGAATCACGGCGCCCAGCCGGCCGCGAATCTGGTGAGTGTCGCGGTGGACCTACGCCAGGACTGGCCAACTGCTCTGCAGCAAGCCGGTTTTGACGCATCGGCACCGACGATGTGGTCGGCTGAGGGGCTGCTGCGTTATCTGCCCGCCGCGGCACAGGACCTGCTGTTCGAGCGAATCGACTCGCTCAGCGCGCCCGGCAGCCGGCTGGCGACCAACGGGCCGTCGAAGAACGCGGTGAACCCGGCGCTGTTGGCCCGTCAGCACGAGCAGTCGAAACGGCTGCGGGCGGCGGCGGCCCAAGTGCTCGGCACCGAGATCCCCAACGTGGAAGAACTGTGGTATCCGGAGGAGCGCACCG
>JAVHWH010000259.1:0-11905 GCA_032159915.1 Mycobacterium sp. | reverse complement strand
TGGTCGGCGAGCACCGCGTCGTTCCGCTGTTGCTGCACGGCGCACGATCTGCCGACGTAGCGGTGATCGAAGGCGTGATGGGCCTTTTTGATGGCCGGCTGGGTACGGCCGGCGAAGCGTCGACCGCGCACGTTTCCGCGCTGACGGCGTCGCCGGTACTGCTCGTCGTCGACATCTCACACGCCTCGCGGACCCACGCGGCCGTGATCGCCGGATTGGCGGCGTTCGACCCGAACGTCCGCATCGCGGGCGTGATCCTCAACAAAGCGAGCAGCGCGCGACATGCCGACGAGGTTTGTCAGGCACTCGCTCCGATCGGAATTCCGGTGCTCGGGGTCCTACCCCGCGACGGCGGTGTCGAGACGCCGTCGCGTCACCTGGGGCTGGTGCCCGCGGCCGAGCGGTCCGAGTCCGCGCAGACCATCGGGCGGATGGCGGAAGTGATTGCCGCCCATGTCGATATCGAGGCGGTCGTGCACATTGCTCGCGGTGCCGAGGCGCTGGCCGAGGCGGCGTGGGATCCGGCACAGGACGTCCGGCCGCCCACAGCGGCCCGGCCCGTCGTCGCGATGGCGGGTGGGCGGGCGTTCACGTTCCGTTACGCCGAAACCGAAGAACTGCTGCGCGCCGCCGGGTGCGACGTGGTCGAGTTCGACCCGCTGGTCGATTCCGCCCTGCCCGCGGGTACCGCCGGCATCTATTTCGGCGGCGGTTTCCCCGAGGTACACGCCGCGGAGCTCGCCGAGAACCGTTGCCTGATGGCCGAATTGCGTTCTGCCGACGCCGCGGGAATCCCGACTGTCGCCGAGTGCGCCGGGCTGCTCTACTTGTGCCGCTCGCTGGACGGCACCCCGATGGTCGGTGCGGTGCCCGCCGATGCGGCGATGACGCCGCGGCTCACGCTGGGCTACCGAACCGCCACCAGCCCGACGGATTCCGTGCTCACGGTAGCGGGGGAGCAGGTCACCGGCCACGAATTCCACCGTACGGCAATCACTTCGGTCGAACTGGAAAGCCACCCGGCGTGGCAGCTGTCGGCGGGCACCGAAGGCTTCGCCACCCCGACGCTGCACGCCGCCTACTTGCATACGCACTGGGCCGGCCACCCCGCCATGGCGCAGCGGTTCGCCCACGCCGTTCACAGTTCATCGGCGTAGCCAATCGATGGCGTCGGAGACACCGGACACGACCGGTACACCGGACGGGACCGGGGGCCGGCGCACGATGACCACCGGGATACCCAACTCGTCGGCGGCCTGCATCTTCGGCCAGGTGTAGTCACCACCGGAGTCCTTGGTGACCAACACATCCGCGCGGTGTTCGCGCAGCAGCGCCAACTCGCCGGGCAGCGCGTAGGGCCCGCGGTCGTGGATCAGCTGCCAGGCCGCCGGCAACGCGAAGTTCGGCTCGTCGACGACGCGCGCCAGCACTGCCTGCGACTCGAGCGCCGCCACGAATGCCGCTAGCTGCTGGCGGCCGACGGTCAGCACCGGGCGGACGCCCAGCCGTGGCACCTCATCGGCGGCCTCGCTGTGTGAGTTCACCCAATGCCACGACGGGGTCGCCCGGTCGGCCCAGCCCGGACGTTGTACCCGCAGCATCCGAACTCCTTCGTCGGCGCAGGCGCGGACCGCGTTGGCGGAGATCGTGGCCGAGAAGGGATGCGTGGCGTCGACCAGGACGTCGAAGTCGGTCAACGCTTTTCGCAACCCGTCGACGCCGCCGAACCCACCGATGCGTACTGTCCCTTCGGGCAGTCGCGGCCGGGCGACCCGGCCGGCCAGTGAGCTCGTCACGTCGACCCCGTCGGCGACCAGTCGCGCGGCGAGCGCCCGGGCTTCCGACGTCCCACCCAGCAGCAGCACCCGCATCAGCGTCGCCGCAGCAGGTAGATGTCCATCAGCCAGCCGGTATCGGCGCGCGCGTGCTCGCGGGCGGCGGCGATCTGGCCGGTGACGTCACCGAGTCGTCCGGAGATGAGCCGCTCGCCGGCGGCCCCGAGATTGGCGGCCCACCAGACCGACCAGTCGTCCAGACCGGTGAGGTCGAGCCGGTCCGGCGGCGGATTGAGCATGGCGACGATGTTGTCCTGCCCGGCTGCTACGGCGTCCTGCAGCAGGCGACCGGTGGTGATGTGCACCGGGCGGCCAACCTCGTGCAACACGATGCGGTGTCGCGCGGCAAGTAGTTGCGGCGCACTGATTCCGGGCAAGATGTCGAGCCGGACCGGTACGCCGAGTTGCTCGATCTTCTCGACCACCCGGATGGTCGAGTCATACAACGATGGGTCACCCAGCACCAGGAACGCCGCGCTGCCGCCCCGTTTGCTCAGCACCTCGGCGTAGGCGGCGGCGCGGGCGTTGTGCCAGTCGGCCACCGCGCGCCGATAGCCGGTGGTGTCCAAATTCGCGGCGCGGTCGCGCTGCGGGTCAGGCACTTCGACGATGTCCACCGAGCCGTCGGTATACGCCTCGACGATCGTGCGCCGCAGGGCCAGCAGCCCATCGCCGTCGCCGGCCTCGCTGCCCTTGTCGGCGGCCAGCACGTAGTCGACCGACCGCAGCGCCTCGGCCACTTCCGGCGTGACGTGTTGTGGGCCCATACCGACCCCCAGGATGCGGACCCGGACGGGATCAGGCACCTGCGCGACCCTCGATGTCGCCTTCCACCTCCAGGTAAGCCTGTCGCAGCGCGGCCAACGTCTCCGGCGACGGGTCGGCCCACAGGCCACGGTCGGCGGCCTCCTGTAGACGCTCGACCATGCCGTGCAGCGCCCACGGGTTCGACTGGTTGAGAAACTCCCGAGTCTGCGGATCGAGAACGTAAGACTCGGCCAGCTTTTCGTACATCCAGTCGTGCACGACACCCGCGGTCGCGTCGAAGCCGAAGAGGTAGTCGACGGTGGCGGCGAGCTCGAATGCGCCCTTATAGCCGTGCCTGCGCATCGCCGAGATCCAACGCGGGTTGACCACCCGCGCGCGGAACACCCGTGCAGTCTCCTCGGCCAGCGTCCGCGTCCGTACCGCGTCGGGCGTGGTCGAGTCGCCCACATAGGCTTTGGGATCCGATCCGGTCAACGCCCGAACCGTCGCGATCATGCCACCGTGGTACTGGAAGTAGTCGTCGCTGTCGGCGATGTCGTGTTCGCGGGTGTCGATGTTTTTGGCTGCCACCTTGATTCGCGCGTAGTTGGTCCGCATGTCGTCGGCTGCCGGGGCGCCATCCAGTCCTCGCCCGTAGGCGAAGCCGCCCCAGGCGGTGTAGACCTCGGCCAGGTCGTTGTCGTCGCGCCAGGTGCCGGCTTCGACGACCTGCAGGATGCCGGCGCCGTAGGACCCCGGCTTCGAGCCGAAAACCCTTGTGGTGGCGCGTCGTTCGTCACCGTGATCGGCGAGGTCGGCCCGGGCGTGCGCGGCAACGTAGTTGTCCTGGTCCGGCTCGTCGAGCAGTGCCACCGTCCGCACCGCGTCGTCGAGCATCATCACGACGTGCGGGAAGGCGTCGCGGAAAAATCCGGAGATGCGGACGGTCACGTCGATACGCGGCCGCCCGAGTTCGTCGAGCGGGATCACGTCCAGGCGGCTGACCCGCCGTGACGCCTCGTCCCAGTCCGGCCGAATACCCAGCAGCGCCAGCACTTCGGCGATGTCGTCGCCGGACGTGCGCATCGCGCTGGTGCCCCACACCGACAGTCCGACCGACTCGGGATAGGTACCGGTGTCGTCGAGGTAGCGCTGCAGCAGCGACTCGGCCATCGCCTGCCCGGTCTGCCAGGCCAATCGCGACGGCACCGCGCGCGGGTCCACGGTGTAGAAGTTACGGCCGGTGGGCAGCACGTTCACCAGGCCCCGCAGCGGCGAACCGGACGGCCCTGGTCGCACGAAACCGCCTGCCAGAGCCAGCATCACAGCGTCGATCTCACCGGCGGTACCGGATAGGCGCGGTACCACTTCGGTCGCCGCGAACCGCAGCGACGCTCGCACATCCGGTGCCTCGTGCAGGGCGTCGACTGCCCCGGGGTCCCAGCCGGCAGCTTCCATCGCTTCGACCAATGCCCGCGCCTGGCGCTCGATGTCGTCCACCGCCGCCACCTCGGCGCCCTCCTTCAAACCCAGCGCGCTGCGCAATCCCGGGACTGCGTGGTCCTGGCCGCCCCACACCTGGGCGGCGCGCAGGATGGCCAGCACCAGATTGACCCGCGCCGCTCCGGCGGGGGCCTGGCCCAGAACGTGTAGCCCGTCGCGGATCTGGGCGTCCTTGATCTCGCACAGCCAGCCGTCGACGTGCAACAAGAAGTCGTCGAACTCGTCGTCGTCGGGCCGGTCGTCGAGCCCGAGATCGCGATGCATCTCCGCGGCGCGCATCAGGTTCCAGATCTCGCCGCGGATGGCGGGCAGCTTGGCCGGATCCATCGCCGCGATGTTGCCGTATTCGTCGAGCAGTTGCTCGAGCCGCGCGATATCGCCGTAGCTTTCGGCTCGAGCCATCGGCGGGATCAGATGGTCGACGATGGTGGCGTGCGCACGCCGTTTGGCCTGCGCGCCCTCGCCGGGGTCGTTGACCAGGAACGGGTAGATCAGCGGCAGGTTTCCCAGCACCGCGTCGGTGGCACATGCCGCCGACAGCGCGGCGTTCTTGCCCGGCAGCCATTCCATCGAGCCGTGCTTGCCGAGGTGGACGACCGCGTGGGCGCCGAATCCGTGCTCCAGCCACCGGTACGCCGCCAGGTAGTGATGGCTGGCCGGCAGGTCGGGGTCGTGGTAGATCGCCACCGGGTTTTCGCCGAACCCGCGCGGCGGCTGGATCATCAGCACCACGTTGCCCGCGCGTAGAGCGGCGATCACCAGATCGCCGTCGTCGTTGACGAACAACCGTCCCGGCGCCGGGCCCCACGCCCGTGTCATCGCGTCGCGCAGCGCAGCGGGAAGGGCGGCGGTCCACTCGGCGTACTGCGCCGGGCTGACCTTCACCTGCGCACCGGCGACCTGCTCGCTGGTGAGCCATTGCTCGTCCTGGCCGCCCGCGTCGATCAGGGTGTGCATCAACCGGTCGCCGGCCTGCGTCTCGTCTTCGATGTCGAGCACACCGAAACCGTCGCCGACGTCGTAACCGTCCTGAACCAGACGGCGCAGCAGCCGCACCGCCGAGGCGGGGGTGTCGAGGCCGACGGCGTTGCCGACCCGGGAGTGCTTGGTGGGATAGGCCGAGAGCACCAGGGCCAGCTTTTTGTCTTTGTTGGGCACCCGGCGCAGCAGCGCGTGGTTGGTGGCGATGGCGGCGACCCGTGCGCAGCGTTCCGGGTCGGCCACGTAGTGGGGGAGCCCGTCGCTGTCGACTTCCTTGAAGGAATACGGCGCGGTGATGATGCGCCCGTCGAACTCGGGGATCGCGATCTGCGTCGCCGAGTCGAGCGGGGTGACGCCGTCGTTGTTGGACTCCCATTCCTCGCGGGAGGACGTCAGGCAAAGCCCCTGCAGCACAGGGATGTTCATTGCGGCGATACGTTCGATGTCCCACGACGAGTCGTCTTCGCCCGCACCGGCGGAGGCGGCCTTCGACCCACCGGCCGCCAGCATGCTGACCACGACGGCGTCCAGGCCGCCCAGCGCGCCGAACAGCTCATCGGGTGCGCTGCGCAAAGACGACGCGAAGATCGGGACGCCGACCGCGCTGCCGGTGGCATCGATCGCGTCGGCAAGTGCGTGCGCGAAGCCGGAGTTGCCGCTGACCTCGTGGGCCCGGTAGTACAGCACGCCGATCCGCACGCGCCGGTCGGCGGCCGGTGCGGCGGGCCGCTCGGCGTAACCCCACTCCGGAATCACCACCGGCTCGTCGAATCCCTGACCGGTGAGCAGCACGGTGTCGCACAGAAAGGCATGCAACTGCCCGAGATTGGCGGGCCCGCCTTCGGCGAGGTACGAGTGAGCTTGTGCGGCAAGGCCGATCGGGACCGTCGAGCATTCCATCAGCTCGGCGCTCGGTGCGCGTTCGCCGCCGAGCACGATCAACGGCAAACCGGTGGCCCGCAGCGTGCCGAGTTCGTCGGCGACCTCCGCCGAGGAGCCGAGCACCCGGAGTACCACTACTTCCGCATCGCCGAGAACCTCATCGATGGGTTGACGTGCGGGGTTGCCCAGGTTGTACGCCGCCAGTGAGGCGCGCGCGGAGAGCAGGTCGGTGTCCGAGGTGGACAGCAAGGCGATGCGATGGACACGTTGCCGGGTGTCGAGGGTGTTCAACGGGTTCCTCCCCGGGGTTCTCGCCCCGCCGGTGTGGAGTGCCTCGCGACCAGTGTCTGGCTCAGGCCGCCGGCTGGACACCGAGGCCCTCACAGTGGCGGAACCGCCCCGGACTTTCACCGGATTCCTGTTGCCACGAGACGTGCGCGGATCAGCTTAGTAGGGTGAGCGCGATGAACGCGATCCTCAGCTGGTGGGACGGCGTCGAGCTGTGGCTGTCCGGCCTGGGATTCGTCCTCCAGACGATCGTGGTGATGCCCGTGGTGCTGGCGTTGGCTTACCTGATCGCGGCAGCGCTGGACGGGGCGCTGGGCGGGGGCATCCGGGTGATGCGCCGCATCCGGCACACCGACGAAGACGCCCGGTGAGCCCGAACACCGGGTTGCCCCGATCGCGCGTCACGCTGGTACTGGTCGCGCTGGTTGTGCTGGTTATCGTCGCCTGGCTGTTGACCCGCTGACCTGCAGCGCCATCTGCTGCGGCCCCGATGGATTCTGTTACGCTTTCGCGCATGCACGCAGCGTCCGGCAGTACCGAGTGCCATGTCCTGGCGCTCATCGCCGTGGGCGCTTGCGCTGTCGCTGACGTGCATTGTTGTCGCTGACCTTTTTCCCGCGCGCCGAAACTCGCTTTCCTTCGCAACGGGACCCGTCAGACGTCAAGTTCGAATTCGAAAGGTCGACCAGTGTTCGACGACAACAAGAATCCCGTGAGGTGGCGTCATGCTGTCGCGTTGACCCTCGCCGCGGGCCTGATCGCCGCGTGCCATGGGGGCGCCAGCGATGTCGTCGGGGGTGGTGGGCCCGCCGGTTCGAACACGAGCATCACGCTGGTCGCCTACTCAGTACCTGAGCCGGGCTGGAGCAAGGTGATCCCGGCGTTCAACGCCTCGACGGAAGGCAAGGGCATCCAGGTGGTCGCCTCCTACGGCGCCTCGGGCGACCAGTCCCGCGGTGTCGTCGACGGCAAGCCCGCCGACATCGTCAACTTCTCGGTCGAGCCCGACATCGCCCGACTGGTCAAGGCCGGCAAGGTTTCCAAAGACTGGGACAAAGACGCCACCAAGGGCATCCCGTTCGGATCGGTCGTGACACTGGTGGTCCGACCGGGCAATCCCAAGAACATCAAGGACTGGGACGACCTGCTTCGTCCCGACGTGGAAGTGGTGACGCCCAGCCCGTTGAGTTCGGGTTCGGCGAAGTGGAACCTGCTCGCGCCGTACGTGGTCAAGAGCGCCGGCGGTCACAATCCGAAGGCCGGCCTCGACTACATCCGCACCCTGGTCAGCCGGCACGTGAAACTGCGCCCCGGGTCAGGACGCGAGGCCACCGACGTGTTCGTGCAGGGCAGCGGTGACGTGCTGATCAGTTACGAGAACGAGGCGATCGCCACCGAGCGACAAGGCAAACCGATCACTCACATCAATCCGCCGCAGACCATCAAAATCGAGAACCCGGTGGCGGTGGTGACCACCAGCCCGCACCTGAACGCCGCTGTCGCGTTCAAGAACTTCCAGTACACAGCGCAAGCTCAAAAGGTCTGGGCGGCTGCTGGATTCCGCCCGGTCGATCCCGCGATCGCCGCCGAGGTGCGCGACCAGTTCCCGGCACCGGGAAAGCTGTGGACGCTCGCCGATCTCGGTGGCTGGCCTGGGGTGGACACGCAGTTGTTCGATAAGAAATCGGGCAGCATCACCAAGATCTACACGCAGGCCACCGGATGACCGCGGCGATCACGCGCGAAGTAGCGGGTCGCGCCGGCCGCGGTAAACCGCTGGGCCGCAACAAGCTGCACAACAACGGCACGTCGCTGCGGGTTGGCGTCTCGGTCGTATGGCTCTCGGTCATCGTGTTACTGCCGCTGGCCGCCATCTTGTGGCAATCGGTGGGCGGCGGCTGGCAGGCCTTCTGGCTTGCGGTGACCTCGAACGCGGCGTTGGAGTCGTTCCGGGTGACGCTGACGATCTCCGCAGGTGTCACCGTGCTCAACATGTTCTTCGGGCTACTGATCGCGTGGGTCTTGGTGCGCGACGACTTCCCGGGAAAGCGGCTGGTCGACGTCCTGATCGACCTGCCGTTCGCGTTGCCCACGATTGTGGCCAGCCTGGTGATGCTGGCCCTCTACGGGACACACAGCCCGGTGGGTCTGCACCTGCAGCACACCGGGTGGGGTGTCGGAGTGGCGTTGGCGTTCGTCACGCTGCCCTTCGTGGTGCGCGCCGTGCAGCCAGTGCTGCTGGAAATCGACCACGAGACCGAAGAGGCGGCCGCCTCGCTGGGTGCCAACAACATGACGATCTTCACCACCGTGGTATTGCCCTCCCTGACGCCGGTTCTGTTGACCGGTGCCGGTTTGACGTTCGCCCGGGCCATCGGCGAATTCGGGTCCGTGGTGCTGATCGGTGGCGCGGTGCCGGGTAAGACAGAAGTGTCCTCACAGTGGATCCGCACCCTGATCGAGAACGACGACCGCACCGGAGCCGCCGCCATATCGATTGTCTTGCTCGCGATCTCGTTCGCCGTGCTCTTCGTGCTGCGCACACTGGGGTCGCGCGCGGCCAAGCGTGAGGAGTTGGCGTCGTGACCCTCTCCTCCAGGGCTCGCTACCTGCTTCGTTTCCTGGCCCTGGCCTATGTGTCGGTGCTGCTCGTTGTCCCGGTCGGGCTGATTCTCCTGCGGACGTTCCAGCCCGGTCTCGGCCAGTTCTTTGCCTGGGTCAGCACGCCGGCGGCGATTTCCGCGCTGAACCTCTCGGTGCTGGTGGTGGCGATTGTGGTGCCACTGAACGTCGTCTTCGGCATCCCGACCGCACTGATGCTCGCGCGCAACCGGTTCCGCGGCAAAGGCGTGCTGCAGGCGATCATCGATCTGCCGTTCGCGGTGTCGCCGGTGGTGGTCGGTGTGGCGTTGATCGTGTTGTGGGGATCGGCGGGGCTGCTGGGCTTTGTCGAGAAAGACTTCGGCTTCAAAATCATCTTCGGCTTGCCCGGCATCGTGCTCGCCAGCATTTTCGCGACGCTGCCTTTCGTCGTGCGCGAGGTCGAGCCGGTGCTGCACGAGTTGGGCACCGATCAGGAGCAGGCAGCCGCGACGCTGGGTTCGAGTTGGTGGCAGACGTTTTGGCGGATCACCCTGCCGTCGATTCGCTGGGGGCTCACGTATGGGGTGGTGTTGACCATCGCGCGCACACTTGGTGAATACGGCGCGGTGATCATGGTGTCGTCCAACCTGCCGGGGCAATCGCAGACGCTGACGTTGTTGGTGTCCGACCGGTACAACCGGGGCTCCGAGTATGGCGCGTACGCACTTTCGACGCTGTTGATGGCGGTGTCCGTACTGGTTCTGATCGTTCAGGTGGTTCTCGATGCTCGCCGCAGCCGGGCAGCCAAACAGGCATGACAGGGAGGAGCGGCGGCTCAATGACTACTGACAACGCAATTACAGTGCGGGGCGCCAACAAACGCTACGGCGACTTCGTCGCGCTGGACAACGTCGACTTCGACGTGCCAGAAGGATCTTTGACGGCGCTGCTCGGCCCCAGCGGATCGGGTAAGTCGACGTTGCTGCGCGCCATCGCCGGACTCGACCAGCCGGACACCGGAACCATCACGATCAATGGCCAGGACGTCACCACACTCGCGCCCCAACGGCGCGGAATCGGCTTCGTGTTTCAGCACTACGCGGCCTTCAAGCACCTGACCGTTCGGGACAACGTGGGCTTCGGCCTGAAGATCAGGCGGAAGCCGAAGGCCGAGATCGCCGCGAAGGTCGACCATCTGCTCGAGGTGGTCGGGCTCAGCGGATTTCAGACCCGGTACCCCAGTCAACTGTCCGGCGGTCAGCGCCAGCGGATGGCATTGGCCCGCGCGCTGGCGGTCGACCCGAAGGTGCTGCTGCTCGACGAACCGTTCGGCGCCCTCGACGCCAAAGTTCGCGACGATCTGCGGGCCTGGTTGCGTCGCTTGCATGACGAGGTGCACGTCACCACCGTGCTGGTCACCCACGACCAGGCCGAGGCGCTGGACGTGGCGGACCGCATCGCCGTGCTCAAAGACGGACGCATCGAACAGGTCGGTTCGCCGAGCGAGGTCTACGACACCCCGGCCAACCCGTTCGTGATGTCGTTCCTGGGTGCGGTCTCCTCGCTGAACGGGACTCTTGTTCGCCCGCACGACATCCGGGTGGGCCGCAGTCCCGACATGACGATCGCCGGCGACGGCACCCCCGAGGCCACCGGCGTGGTTCGCGCGACCATCGACCGAGTCGTCGTCCTGGGCTTCGAGGTGCGTGTCGAGCTGACCAACGCCGCCACCGGCGGACCGTTCATTGCCCAGATCACCCGCGGTGACGCCGAAGCGCTCGGACTGAAGCAGGGCGACACTGTCTACGTACGTGCCACCCGGATACCGGCACTGCCCGAGCAGACAACGGCGCGCAACGACGCCGACGTCGACGAGATCAGGGTGAGTTCCAGCTGAAGGCTGGTCCCACCTTGATCGACCGGACTCGGTCGGCGGTGAAGTGGGCGACGCATCCGGCCGCGTGAGTGTCGAGCTGCTTCCACTCGGCACCCGGCGACCAGGCGTCCACCCGGATACCTGAGTCGCGGTCGGCGGTGGACGAATACTTCGGAAGCTCGGCCTTGCAACGATTCTCGATCTCCCGTTGCTCGGGGTCGCTGTCGGGAAAGCGCGACAGCGACAGCATCGCGAAGAGTTCGTCGGAATGTGGTTGGTCGCAGCTGACCGGCGTATTGACATCTCCGCGGAAGCACGTGCCGACCCGATCCGATTGCAGCGTGCCGGTGATCAGCCCATTTTTGGGCCACAAGCTGTACGCCCAGACCGCGGCCCACACCACGCAGATCACCAGTCCGGCGATGGCGAGACCGCGTCCGGGCTCCTTGCCGCCCCGGGTCTTGATCAGGGCGACGATCCCGGACAGCAGGCTGAGCGGGATGAGGCTCACCAAACCAAGCAAGAAGGTGGCGATCGCCCATCTGCTGACAGGGCGATCAGTGACGGCCGGATCTGGCGCTGGTGGCGATGTCATGGTGATGGCTACCGTAACCCTCCGTTAAGGCTCCATCAACGCAACCGCAACCAGCTTTCGGCGCGTTACCGGCTAGGCGGCGGCGCGCTGAGCGATCGCCGAGTCGAAACGATCCAGCACTGTCTCGGCCACCAGCCGATGCCCGCCGAGTGGCGCTGCCATCGAGATTCCTTCTGTGGCAGCGAATCTTGCGACTCGATCGGTCAGTTTGCCGGGGGCCAGAAACCACGGTGCGATGACGACGCGGCGGGCACCGAGGCGGCGCAAATGGTTGGCAGCCTCCGCCGGTGACGGCCCATTGCCGGTGGCGAAGGCAGTCGTCGTTGCAGCCCACCGAGTTCCCGCGCTGAGCTTGTCCGCCACCTGCGCAGTGCGGGCGTTGGCGGCGGCATGCGTCGAGCCGATCGCGACGACCAGTACGCCGAGTTGCGAATCGGTCTTGCTGACTCCCAGCTCAGCCAGCCGCTGGTGCAGCACATCCACCAACCGGTCGTCCTCGCCGAGGACTGCGGCCTGACGCACGGCCAAGCCGCAGCTCGCGATCTGATCCGGAATGTCGATCTGCGCGTGGTAGGCATCGGCCAACAGGAACGGCGTGACCACCGCGTCCGGGGT
>JAVHWH010000234.1:0-7613 GCA_032159915.1 Mycobacterium sp. | reverse complement strand
TAGGGAGACAACTCCACTACCACCCGGTCCTCGGGCAGGATGCGGATGTAGTGCTGCCGCATCTTGCCGCTGATGTGGGCAAGCACCTTGTGGCCGTTCTCCAGCTCAATGCGGAACATCGCATTGGGCAGGGGCTCGACCACGCGGCCCTCGACCTCGATGGCGCCGTCCTTCTTGGCCATTCTTGTCTTCGAATCCTCGCCTGTTAGTTTCGTTGCTTCTTCATTGCTTCTGAGCCCGGATGAGCGCAGCACGCGTTGGCCCTACAACGTGAGCCGGCGACAGGAAATTCCTAGGACAGGGCACGCGAGAAACCAGCGCGATGAAGCACCGTTGCTCCACGATACCCGCATCGGCGCAGTAGGCGCAAAATGCGACCCGAAGCGCGGCGCCCGGGGAGTCCGGACCGCGGCGCTCGGTCGAAGCTGCCCGCGCCTACATCGGCCGGAGCGCCAAGATTTTGTTGTTGTGGCCTGCGACGTAGACGGTGCCGTTGTTGTCGACTGCCAGACCCCACGGGTAATCGAGGCCGGTAAACGACAGTATCTCTTGTTGGTTCGACCCGGCGGGAAGTTTCAGCGCACGATTGTCGGCGCTGTCGGTCACATACACCGCGCCGGTGCTGTCCACCGTGACGCCCCCGGGGTCAGAGAGACCGACGAAGGGCAACGTGGTCTGGGCGTTCGAGCCGGGGGGCAACGACACCACCCGATTGTTACCGCTATCGGCCAGGTAAAGGGTTCCGCTGCGGCCGACCACCAAGCCGGTGGGACCGTTGAGACCGTTGAAAGGCAGCTGGTACTGCTTGTTCGAACCCGCGTCCAGCGCAACCACCCGGTTCTTGCCGGAGTCGGTGACATAGACGGTGCGGGCGCTGTCCACCGTCAGACCGGTCGGATGGTCGAGGTCGGAGAACGCGAGCTGAGTCTGCTTGCGGGAGTCGGAAGGAAGGACAAGCACCCGTCGGTTGCCGGCGTCGTTGACGTAGACGGTGCCGGTGTTGTCAGCGGTCACCCCGGTCGGAGAGTTGAGCCCTTCGAACGGCAGCACCGCCGGGTCGGTGGAGCCGGCGGCCAACGCCAAGATTCGGTCGTGCATGGTGTCGGCGACGTACACCGTCCCGCCGCTATCAACCGACAGCCCCTGCGGTTCACGCAGGCCGGTGAAGGGCAGCACTATTTGCCGCAGACTTTCGGTCGCCGGGGGGCGATTGCCGGCCACAGCCAGGGCGACAACGACGGCAATCACGGTAAGCACAGTCGGGACCGCGATGAGTACAGCTTTGCGGCGCCACCACGGCTGCCGGGCATGCACCAGCCGTCTCTCATTGCTCGATGCGGCATGAGTGAAGGCATCCGGCCTGGCCGGCGGCACCGGCGGCGGAGTGGGCGGGCGCCACCCCGGACCCTCGGAAGAGTCGGCGGGCGCCATCACGGCCTCCCGGGCGGCATTCGCGAGTTCCATCGGGCTGCTGTAGCGCTCGTTGGGATTCTTGGCCATACCGTTGGCCATTACGGCATCAAATGCGGGCGACAGTCCCGCTCTAGCGAGGGACGGCCGCGGCGGCGGACTGGAGAGGTGGTTGCCGAGCTGCTGCTCGAGGCTGTCACCGGGGAACGCGTGCTCCGCCGTCAAGCACTCGTACAACACACACGCCAATGAGTAGATGTCCGAGCGCGCGTCGACTCCCGCGCCCCCGGTTGCGGCTACGAACCGTTCCGGGGCCATGTAATAAAAGGTCCCCAGCACGTCACCGACGTTGGTCAACGCCTGCTCGCCTACCGCACGGGCAATTCCGAAATCGATGAGATAGGCGTAGTCATCGTCATCGATCAAGATGTTGGACGGCTTGACATCCCGGTGCAGCAGTCCCGCCTTATGCGCTGCCTGCAGTGCCCTGGCTATCTGTTCGATGAAGCGCACGGCCCTTGCCGGCGTCAGCGGCCCGGCGTCCAGTAACGACTGCAAATTGGTGCCCTCGATCAGCCGCATATCAACGAACAGTCGCCCGTCGATTTCGCCGTGCGTGTGAATCGGCACCACGTGGGGGCTATTCAGTCGCGCAGCCGCATGCGCCTCACGACGGAACCGCTGCTGGAACACCTCGTCGCGGGAAACCTCGGCGGGCAGAATCTTGATCGCGACGATCCGATCGATGACGGTGTCGTGGGCACGCCACACCTCGCCCATGCCGCCTCGTCCGAGCAACTCGATCAGCCGGTAGTTTCCGAACGACGATCCCTGCAACGAGCTCCTCCTCCTCCTGCAGCATTTCAGCGAACTATCATCGTTGTACGAGAAACTATCGCGGCCACCCCATTCGCGCGACTACCGCCGCGGCGGGCCCGCCATCGGATCAGCCAGGTCGCCCACCCTGCCGCGGGAGCCCTGACAAGCGCATACTTAACGCCGATGACTAGCCCCGGGAATACCGATACCGCATCCCGCAAGCCGGTGATGCTGACCGTGGACGACGATCCGGCAGTGTCCCGCGCCGTGGCCCGTGATCTGCGACGACGTTACGGTGACGCCCACCGCATCGTGCGGGCCGAATCGGGTCCGGACGCGCTGGAGACCCTCAAACAGTACAAACTGCGCGGCGAGACGGTCGCGATGCTGGTCGCCGACTACCGGATGCCGCAGATGACCGGCATCGAGTTCCTCGAAGCGGCGATGGACCTCTACCCCGCAGCCAAGCGGGTGCTGCTGACCGCCTACGCCGATACCCACGCCGCGATCGACGCCATCAACGTCGTCGACCTGGACCACTACCTGCTCAAGCCGTGGGATCCGCCCCAGGAGAAGCTGTACCCGGTCATCGATGACCTGCTGGACGCGTGGAGGCGAGCCCCCGAGCGGCCCATCCCGCACACCAAGGTGATCGGCCACCGCTGGAACTCGCGGTCCTGGGAGGTCCGCGACTTCCTGGCCCGCAACGGGCTGGACTACAAGTGGTTCGCGGCCGACCAGCCCGACGGCGAACAACTGCTCCTGGCCGCCGGCGAGGACGGCAAGCGGCTGCCGGTCGTCGTGACCGAACGCGGCGATCCGCTCGTCGAACCCACCGACGCCGAGCTGGCCGACACGTTGGGGCTCACGACGACGCCGTCCCAAGACTTCTACGACCTAATCGTGGTCGGCGGTGGGCCCGCCGGTTTGGCGGCGGCGGTATACGGCGCCTCCGAAGGCCTGCACACGGTGCTCATCGAAACCACCGCGACCGGCGGGCAGGCCGGCCAGAGCTCGAAGATCGAGAACTATCTGGGCTTCCCGGACGGGGTGTCCGGCAGCCAGCTGGCTGACCGCGCGCGCCGGCAAGCCGAAAAGTTCGGCGCCGAACTGATCACCGCTCGTACAGCCACCGCCCTCGAGGTCAACGGATCCAAACGCACTGTCCGATTCGACGACGGCGGCTCGGTCGACGCGCACGCGGTCATCGTCGCTACCGGAGTGGCCTACAACCATCTGGAGGCCGACGGATGCGCCGACCTGTCCGGACGCGGGGTGCATTACGGGGCAGCGGTGTCCATCGCATCGGACTGCGAAGGCCAAGAGGTCTACGTGATCGGCGGGGCGAATTCCGCCGGGCAGGCCGCGATGTATCTGTCCCGCGAGGCCAAATCGGTCACGATCGTGGTGCGCGGTCCGTCGCTGGAGTTGTCGATGTCGCACTACCTGATTCAGCAGATCGAGCAGCGGCCCAATATCACCGTCCGCACCTGCACCGAAGTGCAGTGCGCCATCGGCACCGATTTCTTGGAGAGGCTCACGCTGATCGACAACCAGACCGGCGCCACCGAGGATGTCAGCTGCGGCCGGATGTTCATCTTCATCGGCGCAGCGCCGCGCACCGAGTGGCTCGACGGCGTGCTTGCCCGTGACGACCACGGTTTCCTCCTCACCGGCCCGGACCTGCGCAACGTGTGCGGCTGGACGCTGGATCGTCCGCCACACCATCTGGAAACCAGCGTGCCGGGCGTGTTCGTCGCCGGCGACGTGCGCTCCGAATCCGCCAAAAGGGTTGCCGCGGCGGTCGGCGAAGGGTCGATGGCCGTGATGCTGGTGCACCGTTACCTGGCGGAAGCATAGTGTCATGACCGTCGAAAAAAACTGCAACGCAGACGAATTGCGTACCCTGTTCCTGTTCGAACATCTCACCGACGCCCAGCTCGCGACCTTGTGCGCCGACGGGCAGATCGAGCACTACGAGCCCGGACCGCTCTGCGTCGAGGGTGAGCCCGCAACCTGCTTCTACGTACTGATCGAAGGCGAGCTGGCGATGTCCAAGCTTTCCGGCGGGCAGGACATCGAGACCAACCGGACGTCGCATCGCGGCGTGTATTGCGGTGCGTGGCAAGCATTTACCGGCGAAAAGCAGCAGCTCTACACTACGTCGGTGAACGTGACGAAACCGTCGCGGTTCTTCGTCATGGACGCTCCGGCGTTCGCCGCGTTCATGAAAGACCAGTTCCCGATGGCGGTTCACCTGCTCGACGGCATCGCGGTCGGCACCGAGCGAACCCGTCGCCTCATCGACAATCGGGAGAAATTGCTGGCGCTGGGCCAGTTGTCGGCCGGCCTCACCCACCAGTTGAACAACCCGGCGGCGGCCATCTCGCGGGCCGCCCAGGAGTTGCGCGGCAGGATCTCCAACATGCGCTCCAAACTGGCCATGCTGGCCGACGGCACGGTCAGCCCCGAGACGCTGAATGCTTTGGTACGGCTCCAAGATGCGGTCGCCGAGCAGGTCGCCAAGTCGGCTTCCCAGCATCTGAGCGCGATCGAGACATCGGACCGCGAAGACGCCGTCGGCGACTGGCTGGACGAGCACGGCATCGACGGCGGCTGGGACATCGCACCAAATTTCGTCGAGGGTGGCATCGACACCGATTGGCTGGAGCGCATCGCCGCAACCGCCGAAGAACTCAAAGTGTCAACCTCGGTGGGGCAGGCGATCCAATGGATCAGCTACACCATCGAAAGCGAGCTTCTGATGAACCAGCTCGTTGAGGCGAGCCAACGGATCTCAGCGCTGGTCGCCGACGCCAAGCAGTACTCCCAGATGGATCGGGCACCTTTCCAGGTGGCCGACGTGCACGACCTGCTGAAGAGCACGCTGACCATGTTCGCCGACCGGCTGGGCAAGGACAGCACCTGCCATATCAAGGTGGCCAAGGACTTCGATCGCTCGCTTCCTCAAATACCTTGCTACCCCGGTGATCTCAATCAGGTGTGGACGAATATCATCGACAACGCGATCGCCGCGATGGGGACCGCGGGCGGCACATTGACGATCCGCACCTGCCGCGAGGCGAACAACATGCTGCGCGTCGAGATCTGCGACACCGGCCCAGGTATCCCCGAGGATGTGCTCGAGCGCATCTTCGAACCGTTCTTCACCACCAAGCCGGTGGGCGAAGGGACCGGGCTGGGCCTGGACCTCGCGTGGAAGATCGTGGTCAACAAGCACCGCGGCGATCTACGGGTCGAGTCAGCGCCCGGAGCGACGCGGTTCATCGTGCTGCTACCGCTGGAGATGCCGCCGGTCGTCGACGTGGCGCTGCCGGAAGACGGCGACGTCGCGGCAACAATTGCGTCGCCGTAAAGCCAACGAGCCGGCAGCGAAAGCATCCAGGCGGCGCTACTTACCGTCGTGGGTGCTGGCCCCGGAATAGCGATGGGCGGGCGGTAGGTTGGAGCAACCATGACCGATTCCGCTGCAAGCAAGCCTGATCTCGGCCGGTTCGGATCGTTCGGACGCGGCGTCACCCCTGCTCAAGCCAAAGAAATCGAGGCGCTCGGCTACGGCTCCGTCTGGGTCGGCGGCTCGCCGCCCGCCGAGCTGGCCTGGGTCGAACCCATTCTCGAAGCAACGACGACGCTGCAGGTTGCCACCGGCATCGTCAACATCTGGTCGGCCCCGGCCCAGCCGGTTGCCGAGTCCTTCCATCGCATCGACCGCGCCTACCCCGGCCGTTTCCTACTCGGCATCGGCGTCGGGCATCCCGAGGCGGTCTCCGAATATCGCAAGCCCTACGACGCGTTGGTGCACTACCTGGATCAGCTCGACGAATACGGCGTCCCCGCCAACCGCCGGGTGGTGGCGGCGCTGGGACCGCAGGTGCTGAAGCTGTCGGCGCGGCGCAGTGCGGGCGCGCACCCGTACCTGACCACTCCGGAGCACACCGCGCAGGCCCGCGAGCTGATCGGCCCGTCGGCGTTCCTGGCGCCCGAACACAAGGCGATCCTGACCACCGATGCGGACAAGGCCCGTGCCGTCGGCCGCAAAGCCCTCGACATCTACTTCAATCTGGCCAACTACCGCAACAACTGGAAGCGGCTTGGGTTTTCCGAGGACGAGGTCGCCCGCCCCGGCAGCGACCGCCTGCTCGACGCGGTGGTGGCCTACGGCACGCCCGAGGCGATCGCGGCGCGGCTCAAGGAGCACCTCGACGCCGGCGCCGACCACGTGCCTGTACAGATTCTGACCAAAGATGAAAACCTGGTGTCTGCCTTGGCCGAACTCGCGGGTCCGCTCGGACTGAAGCCGGCCTGACGAACTAGAGGGGATATAGATGACCGAGGGCGTTTCGCTCATACCCGACCTGGGCCGGTACGGCGTCTGGCTTTCCAGCCGATCCGTCAGCCCGAGCGTCGCGCAGCAGATCGAGGCTCTGGGTTACGGCGCGATCTGGGTCGGCGGCTCCCCCGACGCTGATCTCAGTTGGGTCGAGCCGGCGCTGGCAGAGACATCCACGTTGCACTTGGCAACCGGCATCATCAACATCTGGTCGTCACCGGCGGCTCAGGTGGCCAAATCGTTCCACCGCATCGAAAATGCCTACCCGGGAAGGTTTTTACTCGGTGTCGGGGTGGGCCATCCCGAGCACACCGACGAGTACCGCAAGCCTTTCGATGCCCTGGTCGACTATCTCGACGAGCTCGATGGCGCCTCGGTGCCGACCAGTCGGCGGGTGCTCGCGGCGCTGGGACCCAAGGTGCTGGCGCTGGCCGCTGAGCGCAGCGCCGGCGCCCACCCGTACCTGACCACGCCAGAGCACACCGCCCGCGCCCGCGAACTGATCGGGAACACGGTATTTTTGGCTCCCGAGCACAAGGTCGTCCTGACCGAGAACGCCAACGAGGCCCGCGAAATCGGCCGGCGCACCGTCGAGTTCTACCTCGACCTGCGCAACTATGTGAACAACTGGCTGCGGCTCGGCTTCACCGATTCCGACGTGCGTAAACCGGGCAGCGACAAGCTGATCGACGCTGTCGTCGCCCACGGCACAGCCGAGCAGATCGCGGCGCGCCTCAACGAGCATCTGGAGGCCGGCGCCGACCACGTCGCGATCCAGGTGCTGGGTGGGCCCGACGGCAAGCTTTTGGGCGTGCTCAAAGAGCTCGCCGGACCGTTGGGGTTGACGCCGCCGGGCTGACCGCCGGGCTAGGGTTTCCCCATGCGGCTGCTGGTTACCGGTGGCGCTGGCTTCATCGGCGCCAATTTCGTGCACGCCACCGTGCGCGACCACCCGGACGACGCGGTGACGGTCCTGGACGCCATGACGTATGCGGGCAGCCGCGAATCATTGGCTCCGGTCGACGATCGCATC
>JAVHWH010000213.1:0-13481 GCA_032159915.1 Mycobacterium sp. | reverse complement strand
TTCAGATGATCGATGAGCAGTCGCAGGCGGCCGGCGGTCCGGCGATGAGCAAGTTCGAGGTGCTCACCGCGATGGCGTTCGCAGCGTTCGCCGACGCCCCGATCGACGTGGGGGTGATCGAGGTCGGTCTCGGCGGCCGTTGGGACGCCACCAATGTGATCGACGCGCCGGTCGCGGTGATCACCCCGATCAGCGTCGACCATGTCGAGTACCTCGGCGAGGACATCGCAGGCATCGCCGGCGAGAAGGCCGGCATCATCCGCCGGGCGAAGCACGGTGCGCCGGACACCGTGGCAGTCATCGGTCGGCAGGTCCCAGCGGCCATGGAAGTGGTGTTGGCGCAGACGGTGCGTGCCGATGCCGCGGTGGCACGGGAGGATTCGGAGTTCGCGGTGCTCAGCCGCCAGGTCGCGATCGGCGGCCAGCTGCTGGAGTTGCAGGGCCTCGGCGGGGTGTACACCGAGGTGTTCCTTCCGCTGCACGGCGAGCACCAGGCCCACAACGCGTCGATCGCACTGGCAGCGGTCGAGGCGTTCTTCGGCGCCGGGCCGCAGCGTCAACTCGACATCGACGCGGTGCGGGCCGGATTCGGCGCCGTGACCAGCCCCGGCCGACTGGAGCGGCTGCGCAGTGCGCCCACCGTGCTCGTCGATGCCGCACACAATCCCGCGGGTGCAGCGGCGCTGGCGCAGACCCTGGCCGAGGAGTTCGACTTCCGGTTCCTGGTCGGCGTGGTCAGCGTGATGGGCGATAAGGATGTCGGTGGCATCCTGGCCGCGCTTGAGCCGGTGTTCAATCAAATCGTGGTCACCCACAACGGATCACCGCGGGCGCTGGATGTCGAGTCGCTGGCGTTGACCGCGCAGCAGTATTTCAGCCCCGAGCGGGTGGTCACCGCCGAGAATCTGCGCGACGCCATCGACACCGCCACCGCGCTGGTCGACGACGCCAACGCCGAGGGCGAGTCGTTCTCCGGAACGGGCATCGTGGTCACCGGCTCGGTCGTCACCGCCGGCGCTGCCCGTTCGCTGTTCGGTCGTGATCCCGCATGACCACTGACCCTCAGCGCACCGGCGAAGCTTCAAAACCTGACCCGTGGAAGAGCTTTCGGGGTGTCACGGCCGGCACGCTGATTCTGGAGGCAATCGTGGTGCTGCTGGCGCTGCCGGTTGTCGGCTCGGTCGGCGGCGGGCTCAATGCGGTCGCTCTGACGTATCTGCTCGGTTTGGCGGCGGTCCTCGTCCTTCTCTCGGGGATGCAGGGCCGGTCGTGGGCTATCTGGGCGGACCTCGGAGTGCAACTGATCCCAATCGCCGGC
Organism: Mycobacterium sp.; assembly: GCA_032159915.1. GTDB lineage: Bacteria > Actinomycetota > Actinomycetes > Mycobacteriales > Mycobacteriaceae > Mycobacterium. Next base: position 12,163 of record JAVHWH010000213.1, on the reverse strand, counting down.
TTCGCCATCTATCCGGGCGTCGGTGTCATCGGCCTGGTCTTCGCCGCAGTCTGGGCGCTGATCCTCTACGTGCGTTCGGAGGTGCTCAGGCGGGAGCGGCTCGGGCTGCTTCCCGGACAGAACGGCCCGCCCGACTGATCCAGGTACGCTGTGCGCCGAGACCGCGCCGGTGACGATGCAGAGCGCAGCGATGAGGAGGAACGGCGCCGAGACTGCGCCGGTGACGATGCACTGGGGGTATCTCCCAGCCGCGCAGCGGCGAGGGGACCAAGTAACGAGGAGGAACGGCGCCGATGACCGCGCCGGTGACGATGCAGAACGCAGCGATGAGGAGGAACGGCGCCGATGACTGAGCGGACGCTTCTGTTGATCAAGCCGGACGGGGTCGAGCGGCGCCTGGTGGGCGAGATCCTCGGCCGCGTCGAGCGCAAGGGCCTGACCATTGCGGCGCTGGAATTGCGCACGGTCAGCGACGAGCTGGCGCGTCGCCACTACGCCGAGCACGACGGCAAGGCGTTTTTCGGTTCACTCGTCGAGTTCATCACGTCCTCGCCGCTGGTCGCGGCGATCATCGAGGGCCCGCGGGCAATCACGGCCGTCCGGCAACTCGCGGGCGGGACCGACCCGGTGGACAAGGCGCTGCCGGGCACCATCCGCGGTGATTTCGGCCTGGAAACCCAATTCAACCTGGTGCACGGCTCCGATTCGCCGGAGTCCGCGGAGCGCGAAATCGGGCTCTGGTTCGACAAGGCTTGATAACGGGTCGGCACACTTGGTCCGACCCCGCAACTCGGTATGGGATACTGATAAGCGGGTAAACGTCGCCGAACCGGCTACGGAACGTCGACAGGCGCCCGAATGAAGACTTTGACAAGCGCGACCACCGCGACTCGCGGCGCGGCTGTCCAGCCATCATTCAGACCGGCACCGAGTCTGTTCCACCCGAACTGCTCGGGGCAAGACCATCACAAGCCCGGGAGGAAGTGACCCGGGTACATAGCGAAGCCCTCGCGTGGCCGCGTCGATAGGACGCGCCCGGGGGCTTGAGGAGAATACGTGACAGACGGTGGCCCATTCTCAGAAGTTCCGGAAGAGTCGTCGCAGCCTGAAGACCTGCCAGAGCGGCTGAGGGTTCATTCCCTGGCGCGGGTTCTGGGAACTACCAGTAGGCAGGTTCTCGACGCGCTGATCGAGCTCGACGGCCGGATCCGCAGCGCTCACTCGACGGTGGAGCGGGTGGACGCGGTCCGCGTGCGCGACCTGCTGTCCGGTGCCTCGGCGGCTGTCGCCGCGCCGGTCACCACGGCCGAGGCGGATGCGACCAGCGAGACCGAGGAGCCCGAGTCGCGGCTGATGCTGGAGACCGCGCCGGCCGAGCGTCCCGAATACATGCCGCTGTTCGTGGCACCCCAGCCCGTCAAACGGGTCGAGGCCCCGGAAAAGCCGGCCAAATCCGACGAAACCGACGCTGACGTCGAGGCCGACGCTGACGCCGATGGCGACGATGAGGACGACTTCGACGGCGACGCGGACGCCGACGACGACCAGTCCGCCCAGCCGGCCAACCGCCGGCGTCGCCGGGGGCGTCGCGGACGGGGCCGGGGCCGCGGCGAGCAGAACGGCTCCGACAACGGCTCCCCCGACGGGGAGAAATCAGAGAAGCCCGCTGACGACGATGACTCCGTCGATGACAGCGACGACTCCGATGACGACACCGACGACTCGGACGGCTCCGACGACGACAACGGATCCGGCGAGGGTGCCACCAAGCGCCGTCGTCGCCGTCGTCGTCGCAAGGCCGGTGCCGCCGACGACTCCGAGGACAACCCGTCGCCGGACGACCCGCCGAACACCGTGGTGCACGAGCGGGCACCCCGAGCCAAGAACAAACCCGAGTCCAGCAACAACGAGATCCAGGGCATCGACGGCTCGACCCGGCTGGAAGCCAAGCGGCAGCGCCGCCGCGACGGACGTGACGCCGGACGCCGGCGTCCACCGGTCCTGACCGAAGCCGAATTCCTGGCCCGTCGCGAGGCGGTCGAGCGGGTGATGGTGGTCCGCGACAAGATCCGCACCGAACCGCCGCAGCAGGGCAGTCGCTACACCCAGATCGCCGTGCTCGAGGACGGCATCGTCGTCGAACACTTCGTCACCTCGGCGGCTTCTGCGTCTTTGGTGGGCAACATCTATCTGGGCATCGTGCAAAACGTGCTGCCGTCGATGGAGGCGGCGTTCGTCGACATCGGCCGCGGTCGCAACGGCGTCCTCTACGCCGGCGAGGTGAACTGGGAGGCCGCCGGACTCGGCGGGTCGGCCCGCAAGATCGAGCAGGCGCTCAAGCCCGGTGACTACGTCGTGGTGCAGGTCAGCAAGGATCCCGTCGGTCACAAGGGCGCCCGACTGACCACGCAGGTGTCATTGGCCGGTCGCTACCTGGTCTACGTGCCGGGCGCCTCGTCTACCGGCATCAGCCGCAAACTTCCCGACACCGAACGCCAGCGGCTCAAAGAGATCTTGCGCGAGGTTGTCCCGTCGGACGCCGGCGTGATCATCCGGACCGCCTCCGAAGGAGTCAAAGAGGAGGACATCCGCGGCGACGTCAACCGTCTGCAGGAGCGGTGGAACGAGATCGCCGAGCGAGCTCAGGAGACCAAGCAGAAGGCGGCCGGCGCCGCCGTCGCGCTCTACGAGGAGCCCGACGTCCTGGTCAAGGTGATCCGCGACCTGTTCAACGAAGACTTCGGCCAGTTGATCGTTTCCGGCGACGATGCCTGGACCACCATCAACGATTACGTGAGTTCTGTTGCGCCAGAATTGGTTCCGAAGCTGACCAAGTACGCACCGGCGGCGGAAGACGGTCCCGATGTCTTTGCGGTGCACCGCATCGACGAACAGCTGGCCAAGGCGATGGACCGCAAGGTGTGGTTGCCGTCGGGCGGCACGTTGGTCATCGACCGGACCGAGGCGATGACCATCGTCGACGTCAACACCGGCAAGTTCACCGGCTCGGGCGGCAACCTCGAGCAGACCGTCACCAAGAACAACCTCGAGGCGGCCGAGGAGACCGTGCGCCAGCTGCGGCTGCGCGACATCGGCGGGATCATCGTCATCGACTTCATCGACATGGTCCTCGAGTCCAACCGTGACTTGGTGTTGCGGCGCCTGACCGAGGCGCTGGCCCGCGACCGCACTCGTCACCAGGTGTCCGAAGTGACCTCGCTCGGCCTGGTGCAGCTGACCCGGAAGAAGCTGGGTACCGGACTGATCGAAGCCTTCTCCACGACGTGTCCGCACTGCAGCGGTCGGGGAATCATGCTGCACGGCGATCCCGTCGACTCGGCTCCCACGATCGGCCGCAAGTCGGAGTCCGGTGGCCGGCGCGGTCGACGGTCGAAGAAGGGCAAGGTCGAAGAGGCGGCCCCCGTCGCCACCGTGCCCGCACACGCGCCCGGCGAGCATCCAATGTTCAAGGCGATGGCCGCGGCCAACGGCGGTCACCACGACGACGACGAGTCGGCCCATGGCGACGACGCGGAGAACGTGCCAGCCGATCCGAGCGAGGACGACGCGGGAGCCGATGCGCAGCTGCGTAAAAACTTCGCCAAGGAGACGGCAGAAGAAGACCTCGAGGATGAGGACTTCGACGACACCGAGGACGACGACGACTCTGACGACGACACCGAGGACGACGACACCGAGGATGACGACACCGAACAGGTCGACCTGGACGATGACGACGACCTCGATGATGAGGACGACCTCGAAGACGAAGACGACGACGATGAAGACGACGACTTCGACGACAGCGACGAGGACGACGACGACTCCGAGCCGGTCGCGGCGGTTTCGGAGCGGCCGCGCCGGCGTCGGGCCGCGGCCCGGCCCGCCGGCCCGCCCGTCCACGAGGATTGATGGCCGGTTTGACCCTGTAGCCGCTGGTCACGTACCCTGGACCAGTTGTCGCCAGGCCCGCTGGCCTGCCCAGTGGGACCAGTAGCTGCCGACACCCCCGACCAGCCCACGCACGCTCATGCTGAGTGGCGCCCGCGAGACCTGCAAGAACCCGCAAGATCTGAGAAAAAGAGGTAGACGTAACCATGGCGACCTACGCAATCGTCAAGACCGGCGGTAAGCAGTACAAAGTTGCCGTTGGTGACGTCGTCAAGGTCGAGAAGCTCGACACCGAGCCGGGAGCGAACGTGTCGCTTCCGGTCGCGCTGGTGGTCGACGGCGCCACCGTCACCTCTGAGGCCGACGCGCTGGCCAAGGTAGCGGTCACCGGCGAGGTGCTCGAGCACACCAAGGGCCCCAAGATCCGCATCCACAAGTTCAAGAACAAGACCGGCTACCACAAGCGTCAGGGCCACCGTCAGCAGCTGACGGTCCTGAAGGTCACCGGAATCAAGTAGCCGGGAGGCGACAGACATGGCACACAAAAAGGGCGCTTCCAGCTCACGTAACGGTCGCGATTCAAACTCGCAGCGGCTGGGCGTGAAGCGATTCGGCGGCCAGGTCGTCAAGGCCGGCGAGATCATCGTCCGCCAGCGCGGCACCCACTTCCATCCCGGGGTCAACGTCGGCCGTGGTGGCGACGACACGCTGTTCGCCAAGGCTGCCGGCGCCGTCACCTTCGGTGTCAAGCGCGGCCGCAAGACGGTCAACATCGTCTCGGCCGCGACCCACCCTTCTGCGACCGACTGAGCGCCGCGAGCGTGAGGCTGTTCTAGCTTCACACTCGACGAGTTAGAGGAAATCCGATGGCTCCTCGGTTTGTCGACCGCGTCGTCATCCACGCGCGCGCCGGCTCCGGTGGTAACGGCTGCGCGTCGGTGCACCGCGAGAAATTCAAGCCCCTCGGCGGACCCGACGGTGGTAACGGTGGCCGCGGCGGCAGCATCGTGCTGGTCGTCGACCCGCAGGTGCACACGCTGCTGGACTTCCACTTTCACCCGCACGTCGTCGCCGCATCAGGCAAGCAGGGCATGGGCGGTAACCGCGCCGGCGCCGCCGCTCCCGATCTGGAGATCAAGGTCCCCGACGGCACCATCGTGGTCGACGCGGACGGCCGGATGCTTGCCGACCTGGTCGGTGCCGGTACCCGCTTCGAAGCCGCTGCCGGCGGCCGCGGCGGGCTGGGTAACGCCGCGCTGGCGTCGCGGGCGCGCAAGGCGCCCGGGTTTGCGCTGTTGGGTGAAAAGGGCGAGGCCCGCGACTTCGTCCTCGAGCTCAAGACCGTCGCCGACGTCGGGCTGATCGGTTTTCCGTCGGCCGGCAAATCCTCACTGGTGTCGACCATCTCGGCGGCCAAACCGAAGATCGCCGACTACCCGTTCACCACGCTGGCCCCCAATCTCGGGGTGGTCTCAGCGGGGGAGCGGACCTTCACGGTCGCCGACGTCCCAGGGCTGATCCCGGGCGCGTCGCAAGGCCGCGGACTGGGACTGGATTTCCTGCGCCACATCGAGCGGTGCGCAGTGCTGGTACACGTGGTGGATTGTGCGACTGCGGAACCCGGCCGCGACCCCATCTCCGACATCGACGCACTAGAAGCCGAGCTGGCCGCCTACACACCCACCCTGCAAGGGGATTCGACGCTGGGCGACCTGGTGGAACGCCCACGCGCGGTGGTGCTCAACAAGATCGATGTGCCCGAAGCCCGCGAGATGGCCGAGTTCGTCCGCGACGAGATCGCCGAACGCGGCTGGCCGGTGTTCGTGGTGTCGGCGGTAGCCCGAGAAGGGTTGCAACCGTTGATCTTCGGGCTCGCCGACATGGTCGCGCAGTATCAGGCCGCCCAGCCGGTACTGGTTCCGCGACGGCCGGTGATCCGGCCGGTAGCCGTCGACGAGACCGGCTTCACCGTCGAGTCCGACGGGGAGGGTGGCTTCGTGGTCCGCGGCCGCCGGCCCGAACGCTGGATCGCCCAGACCAGTTTCGACAACGACGAAGCGGTCGGTTACCTCGGCGACCGGTTGGCCCGCCTCGGTGTGGAGGATGAGCTGATGCGGTTGGGCGCTCGCCCTGGCTGCGCGGTCACCATCGGCGACGTCACGTTCGACTGGGAGCCTGCCACGCCGTCGGGCATCGACACCGTGCTGACCAGACGCGGCGCCGACGTGCGACTGGAGAACACCGACCGGATCGGCGCCGACGAACGCAAGGCTGCCCGCAAGCAGCGCCGCGCCGCCGACGATGCCGGATCCGATGAATAGTGCTGCACGCGAGTCTGTTCGGACCGCGCGCAGCGTCGTGGTCAAGGTCGGCACCACCGCACTGACCACCCCGACCGGCATGTTCGACGCCAGTCGGCTGGCCGGCCTCGTCGACGCCATCGAGACGCGGATGAAAGCGGGTTCTGACGTCATCATCGTGTCCTCGGGTGCGATCGCCGCGGGCATCGAGCCGCTGGGGCTGAGCAAGCGGCCCGCCGACCTGGCCACCAAACAGGCCGCGGCCAGTGTGGGGCAGGTGGCGTTGGTCAACGCTTGGAACACCGCGTTCGCCCGCTACCAGCGCAGCGTCGGTCAGGTGCTGCTGACCGCGCATGACATCTCGATGCGGGTGCAACACAACAACGCTCAGCGCACACTCGACCGGCTGCGGGCATTGCATGCGGTGGCGATCGTCAACGAGAACGACACGGTGGCCACCAACGAGATCCGGTTCGGCGACAACGACCGGCTCTCCGCATTGGTGGCACACCTGGTGGGGGCCGACGCGCTGATCCTGCTCAGCGACATTGACGGCCTGTACGACTCCGACCCGCGTAGGTCCGGCGAATCGCACTTCATCGCAGAGGTTTCCGGACCGGACGACCTCGACGGCGTGACCGCCGGACAAGGCAGTCACTTGGGCACCGGCGGCATGGCGTCCAAGGTGTCGTCGGCGCTGCTGGCCGCCGACGCGGGCGTTCCGGTGCTGCTGGCCGCCGCCGCCAACGCCGACGCCGCGCTAGCGGACGCCTCGGTGGGCACGGTGTTCGCCCCGCGCCCCAACCGCATGTCGGCGCGCCGGTTCTGGGTGCGGTACGCCGCCGAGTCCGCGGGTGTGCTGACGCTTGATCCGGGCGCGGTGAGCGCTGTCGTGAGCCAACGTCGTTCACTGCTGCCCGCAGGTATCAGTGCACTTGCCGGCCGGTTCCACGGCGGGGACGTCGTCGACCTGAACGGGCCCGATGCCGTCTTGGTGGCCCGCGGAGTTGTCGCCTACGACGCTGCCGAACTGGCCACGATGATCGGCCGGTCGACGTCCGACCTGCCCGCCGAGCTACGCCGGCCCGCGGTGCACGCCGATGATCTGGTCGCCGTCTAACTTTTCGTTATAGGCGCGAGATACAAGGCACCCCAAGCGATTTCGGTTAACGTGGTGGTGAGCTCAGCATCGTATCCAGGGTCGCTGTTCGGCAGGTTCTGCTGACAGGCCCGCTCGACCATCCAGGTGAGCGCGCTGGCCGTGGTCGCGGCGGGCAGTTCTCGGCGGATCGATCCATCGGCCTGGCCGTCTTCGATGACCTGCGTCATCCGGCCGGATATTGCGGTGAGCAGCTGTCGGTAGGTCGCCGCGACCAATGGGTCGTAGCCGGCCATCTCGTTGAGTGCGACGAGTACGGGCTGATGCCGCCGGTAGCTGGCGATGATGGCGGCCATCGCGGCCCGGACGTCGCCGGGATCGTGTCGCCAGGCAACGCCCCACCAGAGTTCGGCGCTGTCGGCCAGCTCGCCGAACACCTGGCCGGCCAGCCGTCGCAGCAGGTCGCCCTTGTCCTCGAAGTAAACGTAGAAGTTGGCCCGCGACATACCGGCCTCGGTGGCGAGCCGGTCGACGCTTAGCTCGGTGAAGCTTGCGCCGTCGCGCATCAGTCGCTCAGTGGCATCGAGAAGCCGGCGTTCGATCTGCTCGCGTCGCTCCTGCCGCTTGGCTTGGGGCTTGCGGGTGACTGATGGCATGGCACCTCCGGACTCGGCGCTGGTCATAGCTTGGCCAACAGTATGACACCTTGACTAGACACTATGTCTAGTTCTAGTCTCGTCGGTGTCTGACAATGTGACCGGCGTCATAGCCGATGGAGGATCCTCCCATGACCGCGACCGCTGCCACCCCGCGTCCCTACGACCCCATCGACCTCTCCTCGCGCGCGTTCTGGTCGACTACTGCGCAGGAGCGCGAGCAGGTGTTCGCGCAGCTACGGGCCGACCGGCCGGTCAGTTGGCATCCGCCCGTGGAAGACGCACTGATGTCGGATCCCGACGACCCCGGCTACTGGGCGGTCACTCGGCGCGATGACATCGTCGCGATGAGCCGCGACAACGACACGTTTTTGTCCGGCAAGGGCGTTATCTTCGAAAACGTCCCCGAGGAGCTACTCGAGGCGTCGCAGTCATTCCTGGCGATGGATCCGCCCCGGCATACCTTCTTGCGCAAACTCGTCAGTTCCGCGTTCACCCCACGCCAGATCAGGCGGATCGAGGAGTCGATCCAGGGGAACGCCAAAACCATCGTCGAAGAGCTCAAAGATGCCGGCAGCGGAACCGATTTCGTCGAGCGCTGCGCCAAGGAGTTGCCGATCCGCACGCTGTCGGACATGGTCGGGATTCCGGAGGAAGAACGACAGAAAGTGGCCCACGCCGCCGACGCGATGGTCTCTTGGGCCGACCCGGTCTACCTCAACGGTCGCCAACCGTTAGAGGTGCTCTTCGAAGCCCAGATGTACATCCACCAGGTGGCTTTCGGCCTGGCCGCCGAGCGGCGAGCGACCCCCGGCGACGACCTGCTGAGTGCACTGGTGAACGCCGAGGTGGACGGCGACCGGCTGTCCGACGCCGACATCGCCGCCTTTTTCGTGTTGCTCGCCGTGGCCGGCAACGACACCACTCGCCAGACCACCAGTCACGCGTTGAAGGCGTTGACCGACTATCCCGATCAGCGGGCCTGGCTGCTGGAAAATTTCGACAACCGCATCGGCGGAGCTGTCGAGGAGTTCATCCGCTGGGCGACGCCGGTGATGACGTTTCGCCGCACGGCCGCCAAGGATGTCGACATCGCCGGCCAGACGGTCAGCGCGGGCGAGAAGGTGGTGATGTTCTATTCATCGGGCAACTTCGACACGGCCGTGTTCGAGCACCCCGAGCGGCTCGACTTGAGCCGCAGCCCCAACCCGCATGTCGGTTTCGGCGGCGGCGGCGTGCATTTCTGCCTGGGCGCGAACCTGGCCAGGGCGCAGCTACGGGCGATCTTCGGTGAGCTCCTGCATCAGCTGCCCGACATCGCGGCCGGCGACCCGGCGTATCTGGCCGGCAACTTCATTCACGGCATCCGCAGCATGCCCTGCACGTTCTAGCTCACGGCGGTAGGGGAGAGTTCCTCGCTCAGCAGCGTCAGCAGCTCCGAGCAGCCTCCTTCGACCTTCACGCCGGCCAGGTGGTCACCGCGGGTCGGGCCGCGGTTGATGATGACAACCGGCATGCCCAGGCCCGCGGCGTGACGGACAAAGCGGTAACCGGAGAACACCGTCAACGACGAACCGGCGACCAGTAGCGCGTCAGCATCCTCGACCAGTGAGAAGGCCTGACGCACAACGTCTTTGGCGACGCTTTCGCCGAAATACACGATGTCGGGCTTGAGCATCCCGCCACACGATGGGCAGTCGAGGTAGCGAAAGGTTGCGGTGTCGGTGACGACGGCGTCGGCGTCCGGGGCCACCGCCAGCCCGCCGACGGCCTCGATCCGTTCGGTGAAGCCCGGGTTCAGCGCATCCAGTTGCTCGGCCAGCGCCGCGCGGCTCATGGTCAGGCCGCAGCTGAGGCAGACGATCTGGGCATAGGCGCCATGCAGGTTGATGACATTGCGACTGCCGGCCTTGGTGTGCAGCAGATCGACGTTCTGGGTGATGACGCCTGTGACCACCCCGTTGTTCTCGAGCGCGGCCAACGCACGGTGCCCCGCGTTGGGCCGGGTGTCGTCCATGTGCCGCCACCCGACGTGGTTGCGAGCCCAGTACCGCTGCCGGAAGACCGGGTCGGACATGAACTGGCGGATCGTCATCGGATTGCTCGGCGGCGAATCCGGCCCGCGGTAATCGGGGATGCCGGAGTCGGTCGACATTCCGGCACCGGTCAGCACCGCTATGCGGCGGCCGGTCAGCGCGGCGACCAACTCCGGAGCTTCCGCACCCGCAGCCGTCACCTCTTCGAGGATACGGATTCAGCCGAGGCAGTCTGCTGCGGTTGTCAGCTCGGCGCCCATGTTGCGCTGCATCATCGCCAGCGCCGCGTCGCTCAATTCGGCGTCGATCCCGGCGACCGCGTCGGTCGGGATCACCACCGGAAAGTGGCGCACGTAGGCGTCCAGCGCGCTGTAGAGGATGCACTGTTCGGTCACCTGTCCGGTCAGGATCAACCGTTCGGTGCCGAGCCGGCGCAGCAGATACGCCACCGGGGAGGCGTAGAAGGCGCTGTGCCGGACCTTGGTCAGCGCACGGCAGTGATCGGTCGGCACGATCGGATCCACCAGGTCGGGTCGCTCGCCTTGGCAGGCGGCACGCACGAGGTCGGAGAAGCCCGCGGTGAAATCACCGTAGTTGTCGTTGACGTAGATCACGTCGACGTCGTCGGCTTCGCGGGCGCGTTGGAGCAGGTCGGCCAGCGGATCGATGATCTTCTCGACGTTGGGAATCAACTGTTCTGCGTCGGCATGCTGGTAACTGTTCATCATGTCCACGACCAGGATTGCGGTGTCACTCATCCGACAGGGGTACCCGCCCACGACACATCGACGCGAAGTGTGGCCGGATACATTGCGGTTGCCGAGACCCGATTTGCGCCCGGCGAGACCGGCCGAGCGACAATAGAGGAACGATGGACTTCTACAACATCTACAGCCAGGGATTCGTCCGGGTCGCCGCGTGCACGCATCACACCGCAATCGGTGACCCCGCGACCAATGCCGACGCCGTGCTGCGGCTGGCCCGGCAGTGCCACGACGAGGGGGTGGCCCTGGCCGTTTTTCCGGAGTTGACGTTGTCCGGTTACTCCATCGAAGACATCCTGCTGCAAGACGTGCTGCTGGACAGCGTCGAGAGTGCCGTGGCCGATGTCGTCACCGCGTCGAGCGACCTGTTGCCGGTGCTGGTGGTCGGCGCCCCCCTGCGCCACCGGCACCGCATCTACAACACCGCCGTGGTCATCCACCGCGGCGCGATATTGGGGGTGGCGCCCAAGTCGTACCTGCCCACCTACCGCGAGTTCTACGAGCGCCGCCAGATCGGGCCGGGTGACGACGAGCGGGGCACCATCCAGGTCGCCGGCAGGCAGGCGCCGTTCGGCCCGAATCTGTTGTTCGCCGCTGCCGACCTGCCGGGGTTGGTATTGCACGTCGAAATCTGCGAAGACATGTTCGTCCCGATTCCGCCCAGCGCCGAGGCGGCTCTGGCCGGTGCCACGGTGCTGGCCAACCTGTCCGGCAGCCCGATCACGATCGGCCGAGCCGATGACCGCGAGCTGCTCGCGCGATCGGCGTCGCAGCGCTGTCTGGCCGCCTACGTGTATGCCGCTGCCGGAGAAGGAGAGTCGACCACCGACCTGGCATGGGATGGCCAGACCATGGTCTGGGAGAACGGTGAGTTGCTCGCCGAGTCGGAGCGCTTCCCCAAAACCGAGCGGCTCAGCATCGCCGACGTCGACCTCGAGCTGCTGCGCTCGGAGCGGCTACGGATGGGCACGTTCGACGACAACCGGCGCCACCATCAGGCATCGGCCGAGTCGTTCCGGCGAATCGACTTCCGCCTGGACCCGCCGCCCGGTGACATCGGATTGCGGCGTACCGTCGAGCGGTTCCCGTTCGTGCCTGCCGATGTGGACCATCTGGAGCGAGACTGCTACGAGGCCTACAACATTCAGGTCGCCGGCCTCGAACAGCGGTTGCGCGCCTTGAACTTTCCGAAGGTTGTCATCGGAATCTCCGGTGGCCTCGACTCGACGCACGCGCTGATCGTCGCGGCGCGCGCGATGGATCGGGAAGACCGGCCGCGCAGCGACATACTGGCGTTCACCCTGCCCGGCTTCGCCACCGGCGAGCGCACCAAGCGCAACGCCATCGAGCTGTGTCGCGAGCTCGGTGTCACGTTCGCCGAGCTCGACATCCGAGAGACCGCGGCGCTGATGCTCAA
>JAVHWH010000210.1:0-11570 GCA_032159915.1 Mycobacterium sp. | reverse complement strand
TCAATGGCCGACCGGTCGTCGACGACTGACAGATGACTTTGTTCATGCACACCAGGTATTCGGAGCGGACCGCCCCGCGGATGACGCCACAACGAGCGATGCGCCATACCCATCCGCCGCCCGGATCGCTCCGAATGGCTTGCACCAAGATCCACAACGGCGGCGTCCGTCGCCTTGACGAAGGAGTTAAGTGCATGAAGGTCGACCACAAGGAGACGTTCGCGGTGGGCTTGGCAGCACTCGCGGCGGTGGGGTTCTCGGCGTGTTCGAGCAACAAGTCGGATTCCGGACAGCAGACCAGTGCGCAACCGACGAGCAGCGCCGCCGCTCCGGCCATGACCGGTCCTGCGGCGGCCCCGGCCGGCGACCTGATCGGCTCTGGCTGCGCCGATTACGCGGCGTTGCACCCCAACGGCCCAGCTTCGGTGGCCGGAATGGCGCAAGACCCGGTTGCGACGGCGGCGTCCAACAACCCGCTGCTGTCTACTTTGACGGCGGCGCTGTCGGGCAAGTTGAACCCGAACGTCAACCTGGTCGACACGTTGAACAACGGTCAGTACACGGTGTTCGCGCCGACCAACGCCGCTTTCGACAAACTGCCGGCCAGCACTATCGACGAACTCAAGACCAACGCCGACATGCTGAAGAGCATCTTGACTTTCCATGTCGTACAAGACCAGGCGAGCCCGATGAAAGTCGACGGGCAGCACAAGACGTTGCAGGGCGCTGAGGTGAACGTGACCGGTCAGGGCAACGACCTCAAGGTCAACGACGCCGGCTTGGTGTGCGGAGGGGTGCACACAGCTAACGCGACCGTGTACATGATCGACACTGTGCTGGTGCCCCCCAGCCAGTAGCAATCCCGGCACGGCGCGCGATAGGGCAGTCCGTCCAAGGGCTGCCCTATCGTCCGCTGAAGGCCAGGGGACCAATCCGGACCTGCTCCGGTGGCGAATAATGGTCATGGTGTCGCTCGCATTGATCGGTCTCGTCGGAGGCCTCATCACCGGCATCTCGCCGTGCATACTGCCGGTGTTGCCGGTGGTCTTCTTCTCCGGGACCTCCGGCGCCGCCGACGCCGCGGTCGCCGTCGAGACCAAACGTGATGTATCGCGGCCGTATCGGGTAATCGCCGGATTGGTGTTGAGTTTCAGCCTGGTCACCCTGCTCGGCTCGGCGCTGCTGTCCTTGCTGCATCTTCCACAGGACGCCATTCGCTGGGTGGCATTGATCGCGCTAGTCGCTATCGGTCTCGGCCTGATCTTTCCGCGTGTCGAAGAGATGCTGGAAAAGCCGTTCTCCCGTATCCCGCAAAAACGGATCATGCAGCAGGCCAACGGATTCGGCCTTGGGCTGGCATTGGGTGTGCTGTACGTTCCGTGTGCCGGCCCGGTGCTTGCCGCGATAGTCGTGGCCGGGGCCACCGCGCAGATCGGTCTGCCGATCGTCGTGCTGACCGTGACGTTCGCCGTCGGAACCGCAGTGCCGCTGCTGTTCTTCGCATTGGCGGGCCAGCGGGTCGCCAGCCGTATCAACGCTTTTCGACGTCGGCAACGCGCCATCCGAGTCGCGGCGGGGGTCGTGACAATCCTGCTGGCGGTGGCCCTGGTGTTCAATCTGCCGGCTGCGCTGCAGCGCGCCCTACCGGATTACACCGGATCGTTGCAGGACAAACTGGGCCAGGACCACCAAGTGCAGCAGCAGCTCGGCGGAATTGTGAACGAACAGAACGCTGAATTGTCGAACTGCGCCAAGGAATCCACGCGGCTACAGAGTTGCGGGCACGCACCCGGCCTCAAGGGCATCACCGCGTGGCTGAATACAGCCGGCGATAGGCCGATCGATCTATCGGCGCTGCGCGGCAAGGTGGTGTTGATCGACTTCTGGGCGTACTCCTGCATCAACTGCCAGCGGGCAATTCCCCACGTCGAAGGCTGGTACAAGGCTTACCGCGACAGCGGTTTCGAGGTTATCGGTGTCCACACTCCCGAGTACGCATTCGAAAAGGTCACCGACAACGTGAAAAAGGGCGCCGCTGACCTCGGCATCACCTATCCGGTCGCGCTGGACAACAGCTACTCGACCTGGACGAATTACCGAAACCGTTACTGGCCCGCGGAATACCTGATCGACGCCGATGGCACGGTGCGACACCTGAAGTTCGGCGAAGGGGACTACGACGGCACTGAGAAGCTGATTCGTCAGCTGCTCAGCATCGCCCGGCCCGGAATAGCGCTGCCGCCGCCGGTGGGTGCGCCCGACACCACGCCCATGGTCGATCTGACTCCCGAGACCTACTTCGGGGTGGGCAAGATCGCCAACTACGCCGGCAGTGGCGTCTATGACCAGGGGCGAGCAATATTCGCGTATCCGCCTGCCCTGCCACCGGATACGTTCGCCCTCAACGGGCCATGGGCACTGGACTACCAAGGCGCCACGGCCGACAGCGACTCATCCGCCATCAGACTGAACTACCACGCGAAGAGCGTCTACATCGTCGTCGGCGGAACCGGCAGCCTCAGCGTGGTCCGCGACGGAAAGACGACGACGGTGCCGGTCAGCGGGCCGCCGACGTCACACCAGATCGTTGCCACCGACGACGTGGCCCGCGACTCACTCGACGTCCGGGTCAGTAGAGGGCTGCAGGTGTTTTCTTTCACCTACGGCTAATGCCCGCCGACGCCAATCCGCTTCCTACTCGGCTCCGAATACCGGTCATGAACATGTACAGCAAACTGATCCCCGCGACTGGACTGGCGGCCTCCGTCGTCGGCCTCGTCGTCGCCACCTCTGCACCCGCAGTCGCCGCCCCAAACCTGGTCGGCGCGGGGTGTGCCGACTACGCGGCGATGCACGCCGACGGTCCCGCATCGGTGGCCGGAATGTCGCAGGACCCCGTCGCGGTGGCGGCCTCCAACAACCCGGAGCTGACCACGCTGACCTCGGCGGTGTCGGGTCAACTCAACCCACAGGTGAACCTTGTCGACACCCTCAACAGCGGCCAGTACACCGTCTTCGCTCCGACTGACGCAGCCTTCAACAAGCTGCCCGCAGACACCATCAACAAACTGAAGACCGACTCGAACCTGCTGAAAAGCATTCTGACCTACCATGTCGTTTCCGGGCAGCTCAGCCCCAATCAGGTTGGCGGATCGCACAATTCCGTGCAGGGCGCGCCGGTGAACGTCACGGGTGCCGGCGATGCACTCAAAATCAACAACGCCGGCCTGGTGTGCGGTGGAGTGCCTACCGCCAACGCGCAGGTCTACATGATCGACACAGTGCTGATGCCGCCGGCCTAGTGAGATCCGGGCCTCAGGGCGTGATGATGTGCGTGGGGTCGGGCCGCAGTTCCGGTGGGGCCTGGCTGTAGTCGCCGAACGGACCGTCGCGGCGTTCGACGGCGGCGCGCACGCCATCGGCTGCGGCCGTCTGGATGAAGCCGAGCGCCTCCGGGGTGTTGCGCATCAGCCCGTCGAGAATGCCGCCCAGTGTCTGAGTCGACGACAGGCCCATGTTCTCGTAGGCCTGATTGACGATCAGCTTCTGAGCCTGTAACTGCGACAACGGTATTCGAGACAGCTCGGCGGCGATCTCGGCAACTCGGGCTTCCAGCCGCTCGAAGGGGACCGCTTCGTTGATCAACTCGATTTCAGCGGCCTGCACACCGGTCAGCGGCCGGCCGGTCAACGAATGCCATTTGACTTTCGCGAGGCTCAGCCGATAGAGCCACATCCCGGTCAGATACGCACCCCACATGCGGCTGTACGGCGTGCCGATCACCGCATCCTCGCTGGCGATCACGAGGTCAGCGCACAGCGCGTAATCGCTCGCCCCACCGACACACCACCCATGCACCTGCGCGATCACCGGTTTGGAGGCCCGCCAGATCGCCATGAACTTCTGCGTCGGACCCGTTTCACGGGCGCTGACCATGGCGAAATCCTTACCCGGGTCCCAACTCCCGTCGGTGTTCATCGCCTCGCCCCAGTGCCGAAAGCCATCACCGAAGTCGTACCCACCGGAGAAAGCCCGGCCGGCTCCCCGCAGCACGATGACCTTCACCGCCGGATCTCGCTCGGCCAGCCCGACGGCGGCCTCAATCTCGTCGGGCATCGGCGGAACGATGGTGTTCAGGTGGTCGGGCCGGTTCAGCGTGATGGTTGCAACCGTCCCGGCGGTGGAGTACAGGAGTGTCTCGAAATCAGTTGCGGTCATTGTCAGCCCACTGCAGGAGGAAGCATTTGGAATCCGGTCAGGACCGTGTCGGTGTCGCGGGTGTAGACGCTGTTACCCGGATCGGTCGACTGAACCGTCACCGTTGACACGAAGGTGCTGTTGCCGAAGGTGCCCGCCACCATCAGGGTTCTGATCTTGCGCGGCGGTATCTTTCCCATGCTGGGGGCGTCGTAGTCGACCAGTTCCGCATCGTCGCCACAGCGGGTTGTCTCCGACGTGCTCAAGCCGGTGGCGCCCAGACGGTCGACCAACGCCGCACGCTCCTGGCCGAAGATTGCTTGGTTGTCGGTACTGCCGCCGGCCACGGATTCCAGGGTCACCACCGCGGTGGGCATGAAGTTGTCGGCCAACAGGCTTTTGTTGCGCATCGTGAAGCGGATGACATCGGAGTCGAGCATCGAGGCGCGTTCCCAACCAGACGGCTGTGGAATCTTCAGTTGCGGCTCCTCTGGTGCACGGGCGTCGATAGCCGTTAACGGGGCTGAAACCTGCTCGCATTCATTGGGTTTGGGCTGTGGTGCCTGAGGATCACGGGCGGCGCTACCGGTGACCACCTTCGAGCAACCAGGCGCCACCAGCAACGCCGCAACGGCGACCGTCGCACAGCTCAGGTACGGCAGGCGCATTGCACCACACCACACCCTCACGACTTTCACTGTCAAGTCCCCAACATTCGCCACAAGAACGCGAAGCTCAGCGCCGTTTTGAATGCGCTCTGGGCGTTGTCAGCCGCGCCGGCGTGGCCGCCCTCGATGTTCTCGTAGTACCAGACCCGGTGGCCCGCGGCTTCTAGAGCAGCAGTCATCTTGCGGGCATGCCCCGGATGGACGCGATCGTCGCGAGTGGACGTGGTGATCAGCACCGGCGGATAGTCGGCGGCCGCCGAAATATTCTGGTACGGCGAATATTCGGCGATGAATTTCCAGTCGGCCTGATCATCGGGGTTGCCGTACTCGGCGACCCAAGAGGCGCCGGCCAGCAGCAGATGGAAGCGGCGCATGTCCAGCAACGGCACTTGGCACACCAGCGCACCGAACAACTCGGGGTATTTGGTCAGCATGATGCCCATCAACAGCCCGCCGTTGCTGCCGCCTTGCGCGCCGAGTTGCGGCACGGTGGTGATGCCGCGGTCCACCAAATCAGTTGCCACGGCGGCGAAGTCCTCGGCCACCAGGTGACGTCCCTCGCGCATCGCCTGGGTGTGCCAGCGCGGTCCGTATTCTCCGCCGCCACGGATGTTGGCCAACACGTAGGTGCCGCCTCGGGCCAGCCACAACCGGCCCATCACCGGGCTGTAGCCGGGAGTGTAGGAGTTCTCGAATCCGCCGTAGCCGTAAAGCAGAGTGGGTCCGGGGCCTTCCGCGCTACCCGGCCGGACAACGAAATACGGGATCGCGGTGCCGTCCTTCGATGTCGCGAAATATTGGTCGACGGAGAGGTTTCCGGCATCGAAGAAGCCAGGTGCGGATTTGATCTGCTCCAGTGAATCGCTCCCGGTACCACGCAGCAGACGTGACGGCGTGTCGAAGCCACTGGAATCCAGGAAGAATTCGTCACCGGTGTCGTCGGCGGCGGCGATCACGCTCTCGGTTGCCGCCGGGATGCCGGCCAGCGGGTTCCGTTCCCAGCTACCGGGTGTGACGGTCTCGACCCGGCTGGCTACATCGGCCAGCGTGATCAGCAGCAGCCGGTCCCGGGTCCAGGCGTACTGGTGCAGGCAGGTGTGCGCGTCAGGTTCGAAGACCACGGTCAATTCGCATCCGCCGCTGAGGAACTCGTCGTACTTGGTTGCCAGCAGCGAGCCGGCAGGGTAGGTCGTGGTACCGAACGTCCAATCGGTGCGCGGTTCGATCAACAGCCATTCGCGGTGAATCGAGAGGCTGCTCGCATCCGAGGGAACGTCGATGTGGATCAGTTCGGAGCCGCGCAGTTGGTAGCGCTCGCTGTTCCAGAAGTCGGTGGAACGGGACACGAAGGTGCGCTCGAAACCGGGTGTCCGATCTGCCGACCCGCCCACGCTGACGTCGGTGCGAGCTCCCTCGAAGACCAGCTCCGCAGCATCGACCGGCGTACCGCGCCGCCACCGCTTGACGATGCGTGGATAGCCGGATTCGGTCAGCGCGTCGGGTCCGAAGTCAGTGCCGACCAAGACGGTGTCCGGGTCTTCCCACGCCACCTGCGTCTTGGCTTCCGGCAGCTCGAAACCGCCGTCGACGAATCCGCGTGTGCTGATGTCGAATTCGCGCACGATGACCGCGTCCGCACCGCCCCGGGACAGATTGACCAACGCACGGTCGAATTCGGGCTCGATCACAATCGCGCCCGACCAGACCCAGTTCTCGTCGTCATCGCGAGCCAACGCGTCGACGTCGATCAGCACGTCCCAGTCGGTGGCATCGCTGCGGTAGCTGTCCAGCGTGGTCCGCCGCCACAACCCGCGCGGATTGGCGGCGTCGCGCCAGAAGTTGTACAGATAGTCGCCGCGGCGGCGCACGTAGGGGATGCGGGCATCGGTGTCGAGCACCTCGAGCGCCTCGGTCCGCATCCGCTCGAATTCCTCGCCGGCGAACTGGGCCACGGTCGGCTCGTTGCGGGCGCGCACCCAATCGAGCTGCTGTTCGCCGAGGACGTCCTCGAGCCAGAGATATGGGTCGTCGTCAGTCACAGGGCCCATTGTCGCCGTAGGCGGTGGTGAGGCGTCAGGCGACACCGGTCACGGTGGCCAGCCAGGGAATCTGCAGTGTGCCGTCACGTTCGAAAGCAGCCACCGACGGATCCAGAATGCTGCGGACGGCCGTGACCTGATCGCTGTCGAGCGAACTCACCAGTTCTGCCACCGGTCCGGAGACGGCGGCGATGTGGGTCCAGTAGTCGTCTGGGTCGTCGAACCGCATGGTGCCGGTCAACTCGTCGATGGTCACGTCGGTGAAACCGCCGTCGGCGGCGAGGGCCCTATTGCTCTCCGCGGTGGCCAGCGAAAACAGGCCGCCAGGCGCGAAGGGGTCTCCCGGAGGTGCTATGCCGTTCTGTACCAAAGCGGCGACTAATTGGAATATCCACGGATTGTCCTGCGGCAGGCCCCAGGTGGCATAGGCGCACGGTCCGCCCGGCCGCAGCACGCGCCGGATCTCGGCGATCGCTCGCTGCTGGTGTGGCACGAGCATCAACCCGAACCGCGACAGAACGCCGTCGACGCTACTGTCCGGCAGGTCGATCTGCTGGGCATCAAGGACGCGGCACTCCACATTGCTCAAGCCCCGTTCGTCGGCTCCTCGACGGGCGGCGTCCGCCATCGCGGGAACGAAATCACTGCTGATGAGGCGGCCGGTGGAACCGAGTCGAGTCGCGGCCAGAAAACCCGTCTCGCCCGGGCCCGCGGCCAGCTCCAACACCGTCTGGCCCGGTTGCGGGTCGACGTAGTCCACCATCCAGTCCGAAACTGACCGCACGTCTTCGAAGAGCCGATCTCGGTACTTGTCCCAGGCGGGAGCGACCGCGCTCCAATGTCGCAGAGTCTCCGCGGTCGCATCGGTTTCCGACATGCCGATACCTCGTTGGGGTCTTTTCGTCCGGTTCGCCTGCTCACTGTACGGGCCGGCGCGGCGGTAATGTGAGTTAAGTCACGCACTACCGAGGAGCTGATTCAATGACGATCTATGCACGTCCGGGCACCGCTGACGCGTTGATGTCCTTTGAATCGCGATACGACAACTTCATCGGGGGCGAGTGGGTCGCCCCGTCGAGCGGCAGATACTTCGAGAACCTGACGCCGGTGACCGGTCAAGCGTTCTGCGAAGTGGCCCGGTCCGACGGCTCCGATATCGACAAGGCGCTCGACGCCGCCCACGGCGCGGCACCGGCGTGGGGCAAAACCGCCCCCGCCGAGCGGGCCGCGATCTTGAACAAAATCGCCGACCGGATCGACGCGAACCGGGATGCGCTGGCGCTGGCCGAGGTCTGGGACAACGGCAAGCCGATCCGGGAAACGCTGGCCGCCGACATCCCACTGGCGGCCGACCACTTCCGGTATTTCGCCGGTGCCGTCCGCGCCCAGGAAGGCTCGCTCAGTCAAATCGACGACGACACCGTCGCTTACCACTTCCACGAACCGCTCGGTGTCGTCGGGCAGATCATCCCGTGGAACTTCCCCATCCTGATGGCCGCGTGGAAGCTGGCGCCGGCGTTGGCCGCGGGCAACGCCGCGGTGCTCAAACCGGCCGAGCAGACTCCGGCGTCGGTGCTGTACCTGATGTCACTGATCGGCGATCTGCTGCCGCCCGGTGTCGTCAACGTCGTCAACGGGTTCGGCGTCGAAGCCGGCAAGCCGCTGGCGTCGAGCAACCGGATCGCCAAAGTCTCCTTCACCGGCGAAACCACCACCGGGCGACTGATCATGCAGTACGCCAGCCAGAACCTGATCCCGGTCACCCTGGAACTGGGCGGTAAGAGCCCCAACATCTTCTTCAACGACGTGATGGCCGCTCATGACGACTTCCAGGACAAGGCGCTGGAAGGCTTCACGATGTTCGCGCTCAACCAGGGCGAGGTGTGCACCTGCCCGTCGCGCAGCCTGGTGCAGGCCGACATCTACGACGAGTTCCTCGAACTGGTGGCCATCCGGACCAAAGCGGTCCGGCAGGGCGATCCGCTGGACACCGAGACCATGGTCGGTTCGCAGGCCTCAAACGACCAGTTGGAGAAGGTGTTGTCCTACATCGAAATCGGCAAAGACGAAGGGGCCAAAGTCATCACCGGCGGTGAGCGCGCCGAGTTGGGTGGTGATTTGTCCGGTGGCTACTACGTCCAGCCCACCATCTTGGCCGGCAACAACACGATGCGGGTTTTTCAGGAAGAGATCTTCGGCCCGGTGGTCTCGGTCTGCTCGTTCTCCGACTACGACGACGCCATCGCTATCGCCAACGACACCCTCTACGGCCTCGGGGCGGGGGTGTGGAGCCGTGACGGCAACACCGCCTACCGGGCCGGCCGCGACATCCAAGCCGGCCGGGTGTGGGTCAACTGCTACCACGTCTACCCGGCGCACGCGGCGTTCGGCGGATACAAGCAGTCCGGCATCGGCCGGGAAAACCACAAGATGATGCTGGATCACTACCAGAAGACCAAGAACCTGCTGGTGTCGTATTCGCAGAAGGCGCAAGGGTTCTTCTGATGTTGCCGCGCCGGCGACGATGCAGAGCGCAGCGATGAGGAGGAGCGGCGCCATGACACCCCGGGTGGTCATCACCGCCGAGGCCGCCGCGCTGCTCGACCAGCTACGAGAGCAGCACGGCCCGTTAATGTTTCATCAGTCCGGTGGCTGCTGTGACGGGTCGTCGCCGATGTGCTACCCCGATGGCGACTTCATCGTCGGTGACCGCGACGTGCTGCTCGGCGTGCTCGACGTCGGACCCGACGGGGTGCCGGTATGGATCTCGGGGCCGCAGTTTCAGGCGTGGAAGCACACCCAGCTCGTCATCGACGTGGTCCCCGGCCGCGGCGGCGGGTTCAGCCTGGAAGCGCCCGAAGGTAAGCGGTTCCTGTCCCGCGGACGGGTCTTCGCCGAGACCGAGAACGCCCAGCTGACGGCGGCTGCGGTCATCACCGGAGCCGACTACGAGCGAGGTGAGCGGCCGCCGGAGCGCGCGCCGGTGGTCGCGGCCGCCGTCGACGCTCCCCCGCAAGCGGGTGGTGTCCCCAGCCCAATACCTGCAGGGCGCGCCGTGCCGGTAAAGCCGTAGTCGGCAACCGCGGCAGTATCTTTGACTGGTGATTCCGCTGCCGCGGCCCTGGCTTCTGACCAGCGCGATGCTGCTCGGTGTCGCAGCCGGGCTGTTGGGCGCCACCGCGGCGCTGACTGTGGACCACGCTCGCATGCGTCCCGACGTCGCGATCGCGCTGGTGGTCGGATTTCCCAGCGCCGTCGGACTGCTGGTGATTCTGATGGCCCGACGCCGATGGCTGACTGCGCTGGGCGCCTTCGTCCTCGCGCTGGCGCCGGGATACTTCGGCGCGCTCGCTCTCGTAGAGGTTGTGACCCGTGGCTGACTATCAACGCGTCGAGACCGAGTCGATGCCGCTGACCGAGCCGTACAGGCCGACCTTCGACACCGGATTGCAGGAGCGAGCCGAACCCGAGCTCATCGAGCCCGAAGCTCCGACTCCTCGACATCGATGGTGGCACCGACGGCCGGACCAGGCAGCGGTGGAACCGGCGAGTGGCGTCATCCCGACCGCGTACACCGAGACCGACGCGCCGCCGTCCGAAGCGCTTCCGGCGATCGCGCCGGCCGGCCAGTACCAGTATCTGAAGTGGTGGAAGTTCATCCTGATGCTGCTCGCGGTCTGGGTTCCCGCCGGAGCCATCGGGGCCGGCCTGTTTCATTGGTGGAGCCACGACGCCTCCAGACACAAAACGGCGGTGGTCTTCGTCGTGCTGGCCTATGTCGTGGTGTGCACGGTAGCCGGCTTGATCCTGGCGATGGTGCCCGACCGGCCGCTGGTGTCGGCGTTGGCGATCGCGTTGCTTTCGGCGGTGTTCGCCTCGGTTGTCGCCGCAGCACCGGTCTACGGCAAGTTCTACTGCGAGCACAGCCAGCGGCATTGCGTGGCGGGCGTGCTGCCGCACTGAAAGGCATCGGCCATGCTCGCGGGCTGGCCGGCACCGATTGCTGGCGGGCCATCTAGTTCCCGGCGCGAGGCCATTAGGGTGGTTTCCGTGACCCACTATGACGTTGTCGTGCTCGGCGCCGGACCCGGCGGATACGTAGCGGCCATCCGCGCCGCGCAACTGGGGCGCACTACCGCCGTCGTTGAACCGAAGTACTGGGGCGGCGTCTGCCTCAACGTCGGTTGCATCCCGTCCAAGGCGCTGCTGCGTAATGCTGAACTCGCGCACATCTTCAACAAAGAAGCCAAGACCTTCGGCATCAGCGGCGAGGTGACCTTCGACTTCGGCGCCGCCTACGACCGCAGTCGCAAGGTGGCCGAGGGCCGGGTCGCCGGAGTGCACTTCTTGATGAAGAAGAACAAGATCACCGAAATCCACGGCTACGGCAGGTTCACCGACGCCCACACACTCGACGTCGAGCTCAACGAGGGCGGTACTGAAACGGTCACCTTTGACGACGTCATCATCGCCACCGGCAGCAGCACCCGGCTCGTCCCGGGCACCTCGCTGTCGAAAAACGTTGTCACCTATGAGGAGTTGATCCTCACCCGCGAGCTGCCCGAGTCGATCGTCATCGCCGGCGCCGGGGCCATCGGCATCGAATTCGGCTACGTGCTGAAGAACTACGGCGTCGACGTGACCATCGTCGAGTTCCTGCCGCGGG
>JAVHWH010000199.1:0-9790 GCA_032159915.1 Mycobacterium sp. | reverse complement strand
AAGGTGTTCTTGCTCTCGCCGGCAGACGTCGACGTCTCGCCTGAAGAGCGCCGCCGCATCGCCGAGACCGGGTTTTACGCCTACCAGTAGCCGTACGGCGGGTCAGCGTCCGAGCCGGTAGGCTGACGTCGCCTCGCGGGAAAGCAGCGTGGGCAGTCGCCAAAGTCACATCTTCATCACTAAGGTCGGGCTCTCGTTGACGCTGTTCGTGCACATCATTGGTTTTGCGCTGTTCATCTTCTGGCTACTGCTGATCGCGCGCGTCGTCGTCGAGTTCATTCGATCCTTCAGCCGCGACTGGCATCCGCGCGGCTTGACCGTGGTGATCCTTGAAATCATCCTCTCGGTCACCGATCCGCCGGTGAATCTGCTGCGACGGCTGATACCGCAGCTCACCGTCGGTGCCGTGCGTTTCGACCTGTCCATCATGGTGCTGCTGCTGGTGGCTTTCATCGGCATGACCATGGCCCTGGACTATCACGTCTGATTCGGCCGCAGTTCACGCCGCGGGGTAGCCGGTTGGCCAGTCGAGGCAGTTTGCTGAACCGCAGACATTCGGTCACATCCGGGGCCGATTTGTTATCTCTTAAAGTGTGAAATTCGGTCTTATTATCGACCGATTCGGCAACCGGCGGGTCTGGTGTGACAGGATGGGCCGCAGTTGCAGTATGGCTACCACACCGTTGATCCCGTTCTACACTTTCCTGGTCGGTTAACCGTCCACACTCAAGGGGGCTAGTAATGCCGCTGACACCCGCAGACGTCCACAATGTGGCGTTCAGCAAGCCGCCGATCGGCAAGCGTGGCTACAACGAGGACGAGGTCGACGCCTTCCTCGACCTGGTCGAGAACGAGCTGACCCGCCTCATCGAGGAGAACGCGGATCTGCGTCAGCGGGTCGCCGAACTAGACCAGGAACTGGCCGCTGAGCGGTCCGGTGGCAGCACCAGCGCTCAACCCACCCAGACGATTCCGGTGTACGAGCCCGAACCCGAGCCGGTCAAGCCGCCGCCACAGCCGGCCGCGGTAGCCGCCCCGGCCGCCGCCTCTCCGCAGGCGAATGAGGAGCAGGCCCTCAAGGCGGCCCGCGTGCTCACCCTGGCGCAGGACACCGCCGACCGTTTGACCAGCACCGCGCAGGCGGAGTCCGACAAGCTGCTGTCCGACGCACGTGCCAACGCCGAGCAGATCGTCGGCGACGCCCGTCGGGAAGCCGAGACGACGGTGTCCGAAGCCCGCCAGCGTGCCGACGCACTGCTGGCCGATGCGCAGACCCGGTCGGAGACCCAACTCCGTCAGGCTCAAGAGAAGGCGGACGCGCTGCAGGCCGACGCCGAGCGCAAGCACTCTGAGATCATGGGCACGATCAACCAGCAGCGCACGGTGCTCGAGGGCCGGCTCGAGCAGCTGCGCACCTTCGAACGCGAGTACCGCACGCGGCTCAAGACCTACCTGGAGTCTCAACTCGAGGAGCTGGGCCAGCGCGGTTCGGCGGCGCCGGTGGATTCCGGCGCGAACAACGACGCGTCGGGCTTCAACCAGTTCAATCGGGGCAACAACTAGGCCGGTCGGCTGGACCGCCATCAGCGGCCGCTATCCTGCACAGTTGGCAATGTCGCCCCGTCGGCTGGAGGTTAACCGGTGCTGATCATCTCGCTGGTATTAGCGGTTATCGGTCTTGCCGCGCTCGTTTTCGCAGTCATCACCAGCAACGAGTTGGTCGCCTGGGTCTGCATCGGCGCCAGCGTGCTGGGTGTAGTGCTGCTGATCATCGACGCACTACAGGAACGCAAGCGCCGCGAGGCGGCCCCGGCGGCCCGCGACCCCGGGCCTGCGCACGACTCGCACGACTTGCACAACGAAGAAGACGCTGCCGACTATCCGGCGGACGCCGTCGACGAAGCTGACGCCACTTCGGCGCATCCAGATTTTGAGGATGCCCCCGACGGCAGCGCCGGCGACGAGCACAACACCCGTTAAGCGCTGCTGACCCTCGGCGTCGCCAGCAGCTCGCGGACCCGCTCGTCGCTGACCTGACGGAAGTCGGCGAAGACCTGGCCCACCGCCTCGAAGTGGTCCGGCATGGTCGCGCACACCACATCGTCGGCCTCTTCGGCCAATAGTTGGCAGACCGACCGCGGTCCGACCGGGACCGCCACGATGACCGCCTCTGCACCGGCGGCCCGGACGGCGCGCACTGCGGCCACAATGCTTGCGCCCGTTGCGATTCCGTCGTCGACGACGATGACGGTCCTGCCGCGCGGGTCGGCGACAGCTCGGCCATCCCGGTACGCGCGCTCGCGGCGGTGCAGTTCGGCGGTCTCCCGATCGACGACGTCTTGAACCTGCTCGTCGCTGATCTGCAGGCTCGACAGCACGTGATCGTTCATCACCACACCGCCGCCGCTGGCCAGTGCCCCCATCGCCAGCTCCGGCCACTGTGGCACACCGAGCTTGCGCACCAGGAAGACGTCGAAATCTGCCTTCAACGCCGCGGCGACCTCCCAGCCGACCGGCACGCCGCCGCGGGCCAGCCCCAGCACCAGCAGCCCGTCTCTACCGCGATACTGCGCCAGTTCCCCGGCCAGCACCCGGCCGGCGTCCCGTCGGTCACGGAAGGTGCGTGGGTGCTTCATCAGTTGAGTTTGATTCTGACAGCACCCGAGCCGTCGCGAAAGTGCGACTACCGATGGTCGACTTGGGAACTGCGTCGTCAGTTGCACTTTCGCGACTCAGCACAGATGTGTCCGAGGGGGACATGGCCATCTGCGACACGGGCCGAGACCTGGTGAATCGGTACCTGATCGTCGTCCGTGCTGGGGTTGACTGACTCTAATGTCGGGCAGTCGGGCTAGGGGTCGAGTTGGGCGGGGGCGACTCGGCACCCGGCGGCTTGGGCTCCGGCGTGCAGGCGTCGGTCCCAAACGGCGACGATCAGGCCGGGGTCACCAACCGCCAACGCGCTGGCCAGATGGACGGCGTCGGCTCCGCGTAGGGCATGGGCTCGGGCGAGGTGGCCGGCGTGCTGTTCAACTGTCGTGGTGAGTTCGACGGGGCGAGCGGCGGCCCAGAAGTCCTCCCAGTCATGCTCGGCTTCGGCGACCTCGGTTTCGGTGAGGTCGTGATTGCGGGCTGCTGCGGCGAGTGCGGCGCGGACTTCGGGATAGGCTAGGCGGCTGGACAATGCGGCGTCGCAGCCGTCCCATAGCGCCGACGCCAGGGCGCTCCCTGTCTCGGTGGTCAGAAGTTTGACGAAGGCGCTCGCGTCGAAATAGACGAGCGACACCAGTCAGCGCCGCTGGTCGCTGACGCGGTCCGACACCGGCCGTCGCGATCGGGGTCGGGGTCGTCCCGCAGCGACGGGCCGCTGCGCGGTGGCCTTTCCAATCACGCCTTCGGCGGTGAGACGCTCCAAGGTGCCTGCGCTGCCCAGCGCAGTGAGTCGCGCGACCGGAATCCCGCGGTCGGTGATGACGACCTCACCGCCAGCCCGAGCTCGATCGAGCCAATCGCTGAGGTGCGCGCGCAACTCGGTCACGGATACGTCCACACCATAAACTGTACACTCACTGAACCGTGATCTGTACATGTCACTATTACTGAGTGTGCCAACGACGACCTGACAGATCGACCTACGCAAGCTCCAAGCTGCATTCGAAGGTTCTGCCGCGGAAGGTGTTTGCCGTCCCCGCGTACCCATAGGACCCTCAATGAGGTAGTGCGCTACTCGTTCGCCTGCTAACGAATCTGTGTAGCGTCAGTTCCGCGTTAATCATTGCGACAGAGGAGGTCCGGGAAATGAGGTTCTCGACCGGTTCGGTCAGCACCTACGTCGCCGGCGGGTGCGGTGGCCCAGATCTTCCAGCGAGCGTTGCCCAGGCCCGCGCCTTCGCCGCGGCCTTCCAAACCGCCGGACACCAGCTGGTCAGCCATTGGGAGGACGCTAACGTGTGGGCCTCGGACTTCCGCCAGCAAGGTTCGGGCGACCTTGAGCCACAGGGCGGCAGCGACCTGGTGGAACTGTACTACTTCAGCGGGCACGGCATCTGCCAAAACTCCCCTACCGCAACCGATCCCGATTTCCTGGTCGTCTGCAGCACAATCGGGACGCCAAACGAGGTCAACATCGGCGACCAGGTCCGGTGGGGTGATCGCGCCCTACAGTATGCGGTCATCGACGCCAGTTGCCCCATGGATCTCGTCTCGATTCAGAACAATTGGTTCCCGGTTTTTCAAGGACTACACATCGCCCTCGGCCATTCGGGTACCACGAACGCCGACACCTATGACACGACGAGCCGCGGGTTGCAATTCGCACTGTATGCAGTTGGTTTCGGCTTCTTTCCGCACTACAGCGTTGGTGACGCCTGGATGAATGCGGCAACGATCGACATTCAGCCCGGTTGCTCGGCCGTCGCGTTGGCGGCAGGAACGTCACGTGAGGACGCCATCTGGCACCGCGATCACGAAACCATAGGCGTACATAGCCTGTTCAACTACCCGGCCGCATGGTTCGCCTGGAAATGGCGAACTGCCTGAGATGTAGCAACGACTGAAGGTAACTGCCATGACATATCCAGACGACCGCCAGGCGGTCCCTCGCCTGCGCGACCTCGGCGAGTCGATCGGCATCCGAATCGACAACCCGACTCTCGTCGGTATCCAGGGCAACACCCTCGGCATCCGATCTCAAACGGCATTGTGGAGTGCTCGCACCGATTCGCGAACCTACTTTCAACAAGACCAGGACTTTGGGATTAGCCGCAGACGGGGACATTTCGACGGTTCCGCCGACGAGCTGCTCGAGGCTGCGCAGCCTATCCTCGACCGGTTGGGCATCCCATCTGAGGAACGCATCAACACTCGCGTCATCACCGAACAAACCCGAGCGGCGAGATTCGACCCGGACACAAACAGCGTCGATCTCGAACCGTCTGAGGACGGCATCCGCTATGCCGAGATAACGCGCGCGATCGAAGCGATTCCGATCTGGCATTCCAAGGCCCTAATCGCGTTGGCGGCCGACGGCACACCGGGCTTCCTCCACGTGCATTGGCCAGAACTGCCCGACGAAGTTATCGGCGAGGCCGCAGGGTTCGCGGAGGCAATCAGAGCGGATTGGACCCCACCCCCCGTACAGGCCGCCGTCGCCGAAAGCAGCGAGGCTGGAGTACTCCACTCGCTCGCCGTCGGCTTCATCATGGAAGCAGTAGCCGCGGTACGCGTCGTCTACACCGCCGACGACGCCAGGGTCGGTCGCAAGCCGGTCCGGTATGTCACCGCCGCTGGCGAAGATGTGCGCCAACCGCGCGACCATCTCTGGGATCTGGACGCAGTCAGAACGCCCGCGCGAAGGGCATAGCCCGACCGCAGGTACGCCGACGGTGCGTCGCCGCACCGCCGAGCGCGACGAGCTGACGGCCCGTCTTGAGCGAGCCGCGAGACCCCGCGCCATGTCTGCCGCACAGATGAGTGAGGTGGTCGAGGAGCTGGGCGGGCTATCCACCGTGCTTGGTGAGGCAACCGGGGCGGAACGCGCCCAGATGTACGCGAGCTTGGGTCCGCGTCATGATTACGATCCGCATCCACGGCGAGTCAAGGCAACGGCTGACTTGAGTCGTGTCGCCGGATGTGTCCGAGGGGGGACTTGAACCCCCACGCCCATTAATAGGGCACTAGCACCTCAAGCTAGCGCGTCTGCCATTCCGCCACTCGGACCGACGCCAATGAATTGGCAGCTAAGGCTATCGGATGGGTCGGCCCGCGCCCAAACCTGCCCGGCGGCAAGCGCGCCGCGCCACCGTTTCGCCGCCAATGGTAGGAAAGGTGACTGTGACGGTGCCCGCCGAGAGTCCCATCGACGACGTCGTGGACGTGGTCAGCACGCTGATCCAATTCGACACCACCAACACCGGCGAACTGGACACCACCAAGGGTGAGGCCGACTGCGCCCGCTGGGTGGCCGCACAGCTCGAGGACGTCGGTTACGAGGTCGAATACCTGGAGTCCGGCTCACCCGGGCGGGGCAACGTATTCGCCCGGCTCCAGGGTGCGGACAGTTCGCGCGGTGCGCTGCTGGTCCATGGGCATCTCGACGTGGTGCCCGCGGAGCCGGCCGAGTGGAGCGTGCACCCGTTCTCCGGCGCGGTTGCAGACGGTTACGTCTGGGGCCGCGGCGCGGTCGACATGAAAGACATGGTCGGCATGATGGTCGTATTGGCCCGCCATTTTCGGCGGGCCGGCATCGTCCCGCCGCGAGACCTGGTGTTCGCATTCGTCGCCGATGAGGAAAACGGCGGTAAGTACGGCTCACAGTGGCTGGTGGACAATCGGCCCGATCTGTTCGAGGGCATCACCGAGGCGATCGGAGAGGTCGGCGGGTTCTCGCTGACCGTGCCGCGCCGCGACGGGGGCGAGCGGCGGCTCTACCTGATCGAGACCGCGGAGAAGAGCATGCACTGGATGCGGCTCACGGCGCACGGTCGACCGGGTCACGGCTCGATGGTCCACGACCACAACGCGGTCACCACGGTCGCCGAGGCGGTCGCGCGGCTGGGCCGCCACCGCTTCCCGGTGGTCCCGACCGACAGCGTCGTGCAGTTCCTCACGGCTGTCGGCGAGGAAACCGGGTTCACCTTCGACACCGATTCGCCGGATCTCGATGGCACCGTCGAGAAGCTCGGGCCGATCGCCCGCATCTTGAAGGCCACCCTGCGCGACACCGCCAATCCGACGATGCTCAAGGCCGGGTACAAAACGAACGTGGTGCCCGCCACCGCGGAAGCGATTGTGGACTGCCGAGTGCTCCCCGGCCGTCTCGCCGCATTCGAGGCCGAGGTCGACGAGCTGATCGGGCCCGATGTCACCCGTGAATGGATCACCACCTTGTCGTCGTATGAGACGACGTTCGACGGTGACCTGGTCGACGCGATGAACGCGGCGCTGCTCGCCGTCGATCCAGACGCCCGTGCCGTGCCCTACATGCTGTCGGGCGGCACGGATGCAAAAGCTTTCGAGCGCTTGGGTATTCGCTGCTTCGGCTTCGCACCGCTGCGGCTGCCGCCCGACCTGGACTTCGCGGCGCTGTTCCACGGCATCGACGAACGGGTACCCGTCGACGCGCTGAGGTTCGGCACTGAGGTGCTAACCCATTTTCTGATGCACTGCTAGCCGATAACACGAGAGGGGATCGATCATGACCACCACGCCCGACCCGTACGCCGCGCTCCCGAAGTTGCCGTCGTTTCATCTGGAGTCATCGTCATTCGCCGATGGTCAGGTGCTGGCGAACGATCACGTCAGCGGCATCATGGGGGCCGGCGGCGAAGACGTCAGCCCGCAGCTGTCCTGGTCGGGATTTCCCGACGCGACACGCAGTTTCGCGGTTACCGTGTATGACCCGGATGCGCCGACCGGATCAGGTTTCTGGCACTGGGCGGTGGCCAATCTGCCCGCCTCGGTGACCGAACTGCCGGCCGGAGCCGGTGACGGCAGCGACTTGCCCGGCGACGCTTTGACATTGGTCAACGACGCGGGCGCGCGTCGCTACATCGGCGCAGCACCGCCCGCGGGCCACGGGCCGCACCGCTACTACGTCGCCGTGCATGCGGTCGACGTCGACAAACTTGACTTGCCCGAAGATGCCAGCCCGGCGTTCTTGGGTTTCAACCTCTTTCAGCACGCGATCGCGCGGGCTGTCATTCACGCGACGTATGAGCAGAAGTAATCCGCTCAGCCCGACCCCACCGCATCGCTCAACGAGGAGAACCCGCCTGTCCGCAGCCGATCAGCGAGGCCGTCGTGAATGTGCTTGGCCCACAAGCCCCCGCCGTAGACGAAGCCGGTGTATCCCTGCAGCAGCGACGCCCCTGCGGTGATCCGGTCCCAGGCGTCGTCGACGGTCTCGATGCCGCCGACGCTGATCAGCGTCAGCCGGTCACCGACCCGGCCGTAGAGCCGCCGTAGCACCTCGCCGGCCCGGGCGCGTAGCGGTGGCCCAGATATCCCGCCGCCGCCGAGTTGCTCGACGCCGGGCGTGCTCAATCCCTCGCGCGACACCGTGGTGTTGGTGGCGACGATGCCGGCCAAGCCCAGTTCAACTGCCAGGTCGGCGATCTCGTCGATATCGGTGTCGGCCAAATCGGGTGCGATCTTGACCAGCACCGGCGTGTCCGTCTCGGCGAGCACGGCGGACAGGATCGGCCGAAGCGACTCGACGGTCTGCAGATCACGCAGGCCTGGGGTGTTCGGCGAACTCACATTGACCACCAAATACGCCGCATGCGGTCCGACCAGCCGGGCGCCGGCCCGGTAATCCTCAGCGGCGTCCTGCGGCGCCGTGATTTTGGTCTTGCCGATATTGACGCCGATCGGAACATCGGGCCGGTGCTCGGCCAGTCTCGCCGCCAGCGCGGCGGCGCCGTGATTGTTGAACCCCATCCTGTTCAGCAGTGCCCGGTCGTCGGGCAACCGGAACAGCCGCGGACGCGGGTTGCCCGGCTGCGCCGCAGCGGTGACGGTACCGACTTCGGCGTAGCCGAAACCCATTGCGCCCCAGACATTCAGCCCGTCTCCGTCTTTGTCGAAGCCGGCGGCCAAGCCCAGTGGCCCGGGAAAACGCACCCCGAACACCGTGCTGGCCAGCACGGGATCGATTGGCGCGAGCCGGCGGCTCAGTTGTCGCCGCACCGGTGCGGGCGCGGTGACGGCGCGCAACCCGGCGAACACCAGGGTGTG
The DNA here is from genome assembly GCA_032159915.1 of Mycobacterium sp. Taxonomy (GTDB): domain Bacteria; phylum Actinomycetota; class Actinomycetes; order Mycobacteriales; family Mycobacteriaceae; genus Mycobacterium. The sequence continues at coordinate 1,054 of JAVHWH010000199.1, read as the reverse complement.
GATCCGCTCCGGCGGCACCAGGAACAGCAGGCGGCGCAGCACTGCATACGTCGCGGGGCCGTCGTTGCCCAGCTTGCCTACCGTCACAGATCCGGCTGCTCGGAGCGAGCGCCTACGGCGTTCTCTGCACGAGACTTCCTGCGGCGCAAAAGTACTCGTCGGCTGCCGTCGGTGTAGAGCCGGACCCGGGTCAATTCCCAGCCGCGATACTCCGCTTCGATGGATAGCCGCGTGGAGGCGCTGATCCGGGTCACGTCAGGCGGCAGACGCAAAGGCGCCCACTCGTATTCGTCCGACAACTCGGTGTCCCATTCAACCGGCATCTTGCCGTGGCGCGCCGCCGTCAACGTGGGCCTGCCGCCGCGTGCTCGATGATCTGGACACCGTCGCCGGCGCCTGACATCACGTATAGCGTGCCCGCGACATCGTCGAAGGCTAAGGCGTTGGGTTGCCGCACGGATGGGTACCGTACCTTTTCCAGTGGTATTCCGGTTGACAGATCGTAACCAGTAACACTATTCGCCGATGTCTGCGACACCCAAGCCAACCCACGGGATCCGGCGACTGCGTACGGCGAATCCGTGACCGGATACGCCTGACGAAGAATCAACGGGTCGACTCCGTAGACCAGCAGTTGATCGCCCCGGGTGTCGCTCACCAGCAGCCGGCCCGGCGGATCGGACACCATCGTGGTCGCGCCCTGGCCCGCGCGCAGCGATTGACCGATTCTGCCGTCGGGGCCGACGGTAGTGATGGAGGTCTGCCCGCGATCCAGCACCGCGACGGTATTGCCTTGAGCAGCAAGCGAGTCGACGTGGGCATGAACCTGTATCCGGTTGCCGTCGGTCGCCCCGGGCGCCAGCAGGTACAGCAGTCCGTCGGCGGTGCCCAGCACCACGGTGCCGTCGGAGCGACGGCAGATCGCGCTGAACTCGACGTGTTCTGAGTCACGTACGCCGAGCCTCGTGACGGCGCCGGTGGGCAGGTCGACGACGAGATATCCGCCACGGGTGGACAGATAGGCGGTCCCGGTGTTGTCGCCGGCCAGGCCGGT
>JAVHWH010000174.1:0-3659 GCA_032159915.1 Mycobacterium sp. | reverse complement strand
AGACCGGGAAGATCTCGGTCACGATGCCGAAGAACGGCAGCGCGACGATGTACACCTCGGGGTGACCGAAGAACCAGAACAGGTGTTGCCACAGCAGAACTCCGCCGTTGGCCGGGTCGTAGATGTGAGCGCCCAGGTGCCGGTCGGCGGCGAGCCCGAACAGCGCCGCGGTCAGCAGCGGGAAGGCCAGCAGCACCAGGATCGACGTCACGAGGATGTTCCAGGTGAAGATCGGCATCCGGAACATCGTCATGCCCGGCGCACGCATACACACGACGGTGGTGATCATGTTGACCCCACCGAGGATGGTGCCCAAACCGGCCACGATCAGACCCATGATCCACAAGTCACCGCCCGCGCCGGGTGAGTGAATGGCGTCGGTCAACGGCGTGTAGGCGGTCCACCCGAAGTCGGCGGCGCCACCGGGCGTGATGAAGCCCGCCATCCCGATCAGCGCGCCGAACAGGAACAGCCAGAACGAGAACGCATTTAGGCGCGGGAACGCCACGTCGGGCGCGCCGATCTGCAGCGGCAGCACCAGGTTGGCGAAGCCGAACACGATAGGCGTGGCATAGAACAGCAGCATGATCGTGCCGTGCATGGTGAACAGCTGGTTGTACTGCTCATTGGACAGGAACTGCAGACCCGGCGCGGCCAGCTCAGCGCGCATCAGCAGGGCCAACAGCCCGCCGACGAAAAAGAAAATGAAGCAGGTGACCACATACATGATCCCGATCAGCTTGTGATCGGTGGTGGTGATCAGCCGGTAGATCAGGTTGCCTCTCGGCCCGGTTCGCGGCGGATACGGCCGAGTGGCCTCGAGTTCTCCCAGCGGGGGCGCTTCGGCGGTCAAGAGCTCCTCCAAATGTCGAGCAGGGCAACCGGGAACAGTGAAACCCGAGTCTAGCCTCCGAGCGCCCGCCACGACGGACAGGTCCTACAAACTGTCGTAATAGCCCGCCGACCGCGTCAGAAGGCCCCGCCGCGCACTAGCTGCAGTCGGCTTCACCTGGCCAGATGTTAACGTCGGAGCCGTGCTGCTCAGGGGTGTCCGACCGGCTCTTGCCGCCGCCCTGGCGACAGTTGTCTGCGCCGCGGTCTGCAGCGGTTGTAGCTCGCATTCGTCGTCGCCCGGTGCAAGCGGCCCGCTGTCGGCGCAGGTGATCACCAGCACCACCCAGATCGCCAATGCCGGCGTGTTGGGCAATCAGCGCCGCCCCGACGAGTCGTGCGCTCCGGAACCGGCCGCCCCCGATGCCGGGCCATCGCCGCGGCCGGCGCACAACGCGGCTGGGGTGCAGCCAGACACCGCCGAGGTTTCCGGTGACCCGCAGCGCATCATCGTGCTTTCCGGTGACCAACTCGACGCCCTGTGTGCGCTGGGACTCCAGTCGCGCATCGTCGGGGCCGCGCTCCCCGACGGCTCGGCGGATCAGCCGTCCTACCTGGGCACGGTCGTGCACAAACTGCCGGCGGTGGGCTCGCGCAGCAATCCCGACCTCACCGCGATCAGAGCCGCCAAGCCTGATCTGATCCTGGGCTCACAAGGCTTGACCCCGAAGCTGTATCCGGCGTTGGCCGCCATCGCGCCGACGGTGTTCACCGGGTCACCCGGGGCGGCGTGGCAGGACAACCTGCGTGGGGTAGCCGAAGCGACCGCACGCAGCGGCGCCGCGGGCGATCTGCTCGACCGCTTCACCACCCAGGCCCACGACGACGGCGCCGCGCACGACGCCGCCCACTACCAGGCATCGGTCGTGCAATTCACCGCAAATGCGGTGCGCATCTACGGGGCCGACAACTTCCCGGGCAGCGTACTGACCGCGGTAGGTGTGGATCGGCCTGCGGCACAACGGTTTACCAATAAGCCCTATGTCGAGGCGGGTAGCACCGACGACGATCTGGCGGGCAGTGCGAACTTTTCGGCGGCCGACGCCGACCTGATCTATGTGTCGTTCGACTCACCGGAGGCCAAGAACCGCGCCCCGACGATTTTCGACAGCGACGCATGGCGCAGGTTGTCGGCCACTCGCGACAACCGGGTTTTCGTGGTCAACAACGAAATTTGGCAGACGGGCCAGAGCGTCGTCGCCGCCCGCGGCATCATCGACGACCTGCGCTGGATCAACGCCCCCATCAACTAACTGGCGCAGTGACTCACCGAGGTGTGAAACTGGACGCATCCAGCGAAGTACATAGGTTACCTATGATAATCTAAGAGCCGTTTACTAGAATTCGATACGACACCAAGTGCATTGAAGAGGACTGCCGATGAGCACTGTTTCCGCTTACGCCGCCACCGAGAAATCGGGGCACCTGACCAAGACGACGATCGAACGCCGCGACCCCGGACCGTACGACGTCGCCATCGACATCAAGTTCGCCGGGATCTGCCACTCCGACATTCACACCGTCAAAGCCGAATGGGGCACGCCCAATTACCCGGTGGTGCCCGGCCATGAAATCGCCGGGGTGGTGACCGCTGTCGGGTCTGACGTCACCAAGTACCAGGTCGGCGACCACGTCGGTGTGGGCTGCATGGTGAACTCCTGCGGCCACTGCAGCAGCTGTCGGGCTGGACTCGAGCAGTATTGCAAAAACGGCGCCACATTCACCTACAACTCCATCGACAAAGACGGCACCGTGACGCAGGGCGGGTACAGCCAGGCAGTCGTGGTCAACGAGAACTTCGTCGTGCGCATCCCCGACTCGCTGCCACTGGACGCCGCGGCGCCGCTGCTGTGCGCGGGCGTCACCCTGTTTTCACCGCTGCGGCACTGGAAGGCCGGAGCCGGCACCCGGTTGGCGATCATCGGCCTGGGCGGCCTCGGACACATGGGTGTCAAGCTCGGTGCCGCGATGGGCGCCGAGGTGACGGTGCTGTCGCAATCGCTGAAGAAGATGGAAGACGGTTTACGGCTTGGCGCTCAGCAGTACTACGCCACCGCTGATCGCGACACCTTCAAGAATCTGCGCGGCAGCTTCGACCTGATCTTGAACACCGTCTCGGCGAACCTCGACCTTGGCGACTACCTCAATCTGCTCGACGTCGATGGCACGCTCGTCGAGCTGGGCATTCCGGAACACCCCATGCAGGTGCCGGCCTTTCCGCTGGCGCTGGCGCGTCGCAGCCTGTCCGGATCGAACATCGGCGGTATCGCCGAGACCCAGGAGATGCTCGACTTCTGCGCGGAGCACAACACGCTGCCCGAAATCGAGGTCATCGCTGCGGATTACGTCAACGAAGCCTACGAGCGGGTGCTGGCCAGCGACGTGCGCTACCGCTTCGTGATCGACGTATCAACTCTGTGAGTCAGCCGCCGTCGTGTCGGCTCGGTCGTTGATCCCGGACAGCGGCCAGCCCGCGGCGGCCAACCTCGCGGCCACCCGTGCGATGTTTTCCGGGCCCGCGTCGTAATGCGTCATGTCGGAGATGAAGTCGGCGATGACGTCGCGATCAACGGCGCCGTTCGACAGCTCTTCCTCGTCGACCGCGTCGACGACCTCGGTGACCTCGTCTTCGCTGAGCGGGGTGCTGCGCAGCAATGCCAGTAGGGCCACGCGGTCCGGCCCGGGAACGCCTTCGGGGTAGCCGACCTGCAGCCACGCGATGACCGAACGGAAGAAGTTGGCCGCCGATGAGGCCGCCGAAGCTGGGG
>JAVHWH010000164.1:0-39553 GCA_032159915.1 Mycobacterium sp. | reverse complement strand
CGGTGTAAGCCGGCCAGTCGTCACCGGGATTACCCGTGCGGCTGAATGACCGCCAGCGCCTTTGCACTTCGCGGGTGACCCGCAGGGCTGACGGGCGATCGACGGGGGCAGTCAGCAACGCGCCGAGCTTGGTCCGGTAGAAGCCGAACACCGCAAGCAGCTCGGTGGCGTGGGTGGCCCCCAGCCCCGACCAGCGCAGCATTCGGGGCGCGTAGTCGTATCGATACATGTAAGTAGGCGCATGCCTGCTGTGGGCTTCGGCCATCCCCCACGCCGCCGAGCCGAAGGCGAAATCGCCGCCCAGCCGGATGCACGCTGATCTTTCGGGGTAACCGGGGTAGGCACTGGTAATGCGTTCGCGTGCAGCCGGTTCGATCTCGGCAAGCAGCGCTTCGATCATCGGCTCGTTTGTCGGCAACAGTTGCAGGAAACGGGTGAACAGGCGCCCCTCGTCTGCGTTGGTGCCGACAATGAGCGGAACACGATGCGCTTCACCGTGGCGCATCGCGTCGATCGGGTCCAAAGGCAGCACATCGTCACCGAATACCGGCCCGATGGGGAACGCTCCCAACATGTCTTGCACGCCGTCGTTGATCAGACGGTTCTGCGCTGCCACCAATTCCGCCGGAGTGGCCTTCATCAGCGCGTCGGCGGCATTGTGCTTGCCGGCTCCCAGCAAGGTGGCGAACCGCGCCGCGAATTCTGCGGCGATGTCGGTGGGCCGGGTCATGCCGCTGGCCGGACTTTCCGAGATAGCCTGCGCGAAGAGGCCTTCAGCGGGTGGCGCGGCCAGCAACGCTGCGACGGCATGCGCGCCGGCGCTTTCGCCGAACACCGTCACATTGGCCGGGTCCCCGCCGAACACCGCGATGTTGTCCTTGACCCAGCGCAACGCCAGGATCAGATCGCGAAGAAACAGGTTGCTGTCGATGGTGACGTCCGACGTCGACAGTGCCGACAGGTCCAGACAACCCAGCGCACCGAGTCGGTAGTTGATCGAGACGTAGATGCAGCCGCGCTTGGCCAGCGCCACGCCGTCGTAGATTGGCGTGGCCGAGCTGCCCATGATGTATCCGCCGCCGTGCACGAAGACCATGACCGGCAGCGGGTCGGCCTGCGCCGCCTCCGGCGCGACGACATTGAGGGTGAGGCAGTCCTCCCCCATCGCCTGGAATTTCCCGACACCGAGAACCGTATAGCGACGCTGCTGCGGCGAGCATTTGGCGAAGCCGTGGCAATAGCGCACACCTCGCCACGGTTGGGCAGGCTGAGGAGCCCGAAAACGCAGCGCACCCACCGGCGACTGGGCATAGGGGATGGATCGCCAACGGTGCACGCCGTCGCGGGTGAAGCCTTCGACGGTGCCGGCGGCGGTCGTCACGCGGACCGTGTGTTCGTGCATCATCTGACGGTAGCGAACGTCAGGTGGTAGCGCTCGGCAGGTCCGGTTCGAGCACCTGGATCGTTCCGCTGGTGCCGTCGACCTCGATCAGCGCTCCGGGCGCCAGACGCCGGGTCGCGTCGTGCACATCCACGACGCAGGGAATGCCGAACTCGCGGGCCACCACCGCTGCGTGTGACATCGGTCCGCCGAGTTCGGTGACGACGGCGCCGGCGTAGGAGAACGCGGCGGTATAGCCCACGTCGGTGACTTCGGCGACGAGGATTTCCCCGGCTTCCAGATCGTCGATGGTGTCCGGCCGGACGATCCGGACCCGGCCCCGGACCCGGCCGCCGCTGACACCGGCCCCGGTCAGAACCTGGCCGGGAGACAGCACGGCCGCGGAGACGGTTGTGGGCTGCCAATCGCCGCTGAAGACCGCCGGCGGGATCACCTCAGCGAGCCGGCCCTGTTCGGCGCGGCGGCGCGCCACGACCGCCGCGGTGTCGGCGGGTAGCGCGTCGAGTTCGTCGACCAGCAGATAGAAGACGTCGTCAGCGGTCTCGAGTACTCCGGACTGCACCAGTCTGCGTCCCAGCTCACGAAGCAGGCTGCGCAGCAACCAGTTCGCGCGGACCATGCGGTCGCGGCGCACCTCACGGTCGCGAATCTGGTGAGCGGCCAGCACCGCCACCGGTCGACCGCGTAGCGGGATCGCCGGGCGGCTCGTCTCCGAACGAGCCGGTGTCTCAAGTGATTTGCCAACCATCCGGAGCATCATCTCCGGGTCGTCAGCGTAACTGGACGAGCGCATCTCCAGCTCCGCCGGACCACGGTGTCCGAACGCTTTCAGTTCATCCAACAGGGTCCGATGGAACTGCGGGGCTTGGCTGGATAGCTCGTCGAGGCGGTTGCCGGCGCCGGCCAGAATCCTGAGCACCGTGGGATCCCGTCGCGCGGCAGCCGCGATGCGGTACACGGCGCTCAGTGGTCCGGCACTGGCCAGGTCCTGGCCGACCGGCAACACCATGTCGCGTCCGTTCAGGCCACGCAAAATCACGCTGAGCGCGGCGAATGCCATGAATGACCCCGACGCCAGCACCCAGCCGTCGACGACGTGGTCGCGTGCCAACAGGATCAGGCTCTGCAGTCTCGGCTCGGAAAGGTCTGAAAGATCGCCTGTTGCAATCTCTTCTAATCGTTCAATGTCTTCGACGAAGTCTTCCGTGTCGCGCTTCGCGCCGACGATCAGCCCGGCCAGGTTGACTCCGAACACACCCAGGTTGCGGATGAGGCGCAACGGACCCGCGGGGCTGCGCGATTCGTGCGGAAGCTGCTCGCCGTGGATCGGCAGGGCGGCCAGGCTCGGGCCGAAGAACTGACTCTGCCGAACCACTGTCTCCGGCTTGACGAACGGCACGACTTCGGCCATGTAGTGCGCTGTCGTGATGGCGCCGTACAGGCGGTGGGCGAACACTCCGACTGTCCGGGTGGCCATCTCGCGCTGAATGAGTCCGCCGGGCCGCAGCCGCCCGGCGATGACCGCACCTGATGCGCGTAAGCCTTTGACCGTCACCGACGCCGACGACGGCGAGAAGGGCCCGGGCAGCGCCTCGGACAAATTGGTGGCCAGATATGTCGGAAACCGCGGGTCGATCGGGGTGTCGAATTCGCCGTTGCCGATCTCAGGTCCTGCCATTTGCGTCGCGGCCCCGTCGGCGGCCGGTATATCGACCGCTGGGATGTCCTGCACGTGTGTCAGGCGCCACGGCAGCGATGTGGACCACGGGCCGACGCTCAGGTGACCGCGCACCGCCAAGGCGATGTCGCGCAGACAGTCCTGCGCTGTCCAGGCCGGCTCGAGATTCCATTTATCGTGCAGCACAACGGTATTCAAGGGAGGAGCGCTCAGCAGCAGGTCGAACTCGGCCCCAACGCCCAGCTTTCGCAGCAGCGGGGGCACTACCGGCCGCCCGAGCTTGTTGGCTATCTCACCCAGGGTGAGGGCTCCGGGTGCGGCAAGGTTCACCGGTCCACTGCCGATGTCCGGGTCGACGGCCGCGCGGACGAAGGTCCGGTGCGCGTCGTCACTGTGCACCACCTGCACGGCTTGGCTGGTGGTACCGGGGAAGAATGCCGAAGCCAATGCTCGACGCACCCAGTTGTCAACCGCACGACCGAGGATCGGCGCAGCACGAATCCCCACCCACTCGGCGCCTGACGCGGCGATCATCTCTTCGGCGCGCGCCTTATCCACGCCGAACGGTGACACTGGCTGCAGCGGTTCAGTTTCCGATAGCAGCGCGTCACTTCCGCTCATGCCGTAGACGTGGGCGGACGAGGCGAAGACGATCCGTCGGGTGCCGGTGCGGCTCACCGCGTCGAGGACGTTGCCGGTGCCGCCGAGATTGACCTCATGGTCGCCAGGTCGTCCGGAAGCCGGATTGACCGCCCACGCGCAGTGCACGACGACCTCGGCGCCCGCAACCGCCCGCTGCACCGCGGCCTCGTCGCGAATGTCACCATGCACGAAGGACGCTGCGCTCGGCCAGCTTTCGGGCTGGCGGCGAGCTAGGCCGATGACGTCGTGGCCGGCACTGAGCAGGCGTAAGACGACGCCGCGACCGACTACTCCGCCGGCCCCGGTGACAGCGATCCTCACGGTCTAGTCGTCGTCGTCGAGGAACGCGGCATTGACCAAGTCGTCGAGATCCATTGTGGCGAGGTCTTTTTCCTTATCCTGGTCTGCGTCGGCGCCGTCGCCCTCGTTGGCCAGACCGAGCAACAGCTCCAGCACTCCGGCCTGCCGTAGTCGCTTGACCGGGATGGACGCCAGCACGCGCTGGATCTCCGCTTCACCGGGTGCGGCTTTGGCGGCTACCTCGACCGAGGCCCCGACCAGTTCCTGATGGAAGTATCCCGCCAGGGCGGTGGAGTTCGGGTAGTCGAAGATCAGCGTCGGCGAAAGCGGCAGCCCGGTGGCGGCCTTGAGCCGGTTGCGCATCTCGACGGCGGTCAGCGAGTCGAAGCCCAACTCTTGGAATGCCTTGTCCGGGTCGATGGCCTCCGGGGTGCTGTTGCCCAGCACCGTCGCGATGTGCGAGCGCACCAGGTCCAGCAGCACCGCCTGCTGCTCGTCTTCCGGCAGACCGTCGAGCCGTTGCAGCAGTGCGGACTTCGACTTCGCGGCGGCCAGCGAGTCGTCGACCTGTCGACGGGCCGGCGCGTTGATCAGGTCGACGAACATCGGCGGCAGGGTGCCTGCGTCGAACTTCACCCGCAGGGCGGTCGTGTCGATGTGTGCGGGCAGCAGGAACGGCTCGTCGATCACCATTGCGGTGTCGAGCAATTGCAGTGCTTGCGTGGAGGACATGGCCACGATGCCGTCGCGGGCGAACCGTGCGAAGTCGACCGCCTCGAGGGCGCCGGTCATGCTGCTGGCCTGGTTCCACAGACCCCATGCCAGCGAGATCGCCGGTAGACCGCGAGTTCGCCGATGCACCGCCAAGCCGTCCAGGAAGCTGTTGGCGGCCGCGTAGTTCGCCTGGCCCGACGATCCCACCAGACCGGCCATCGACGAGAACAGCACAAACGCCGACAGGTTCGAATCCTTGGTCAGCTCATGCAGATTCCAGGCGGTGTCCACCTTGGCCCGCAGTACCGCGTCCACCCGTTCGGGCGTCAGCGACGTCACGACCGCGTCGTCGAGCACGCCGGCAGTATGAATGACGGCGGACAACGGATGTTGGATCGGGATGTCGGCCAGCACCTTGGCCAACGCCACCCGGTCGGCGGCGTCACAGGCGGCGATCGACACCTCGGCACCGGCGGCGGACAGTTCCGCGGCCAATTCCGGGGCGCCGGGTGCGTCCGAACCGCGCCGGCCGATCAGCACCAGGTTGCGCACACCGTGATTGGTGACCACGTGACGCGCCAGCGCCGAACCGGCCATGCCGGTACCGCCGGTGATCAGCACCGTGCCCTGCGTCCACGCGTCCGGCATGGTCAAGACCACCTTGCCGGTATGGCGCGCCTGGCTGAGGTACCGCAGCGCCGCGGGCGCACGCCGCACATCGAACGTGGTCACCGGCAACGGTCGCAGCGCCGCCTCCTCGAACAGCGCGGCCAGATCGGAAAGCATCCCCTCGATGTAATCGGCGCCCGCCTCGAACAAGTCGAACGCGCGGTAGCGCACACCACGGTGTTCCGCGGCGACCTCACCGGCATCGCGGATGTCGGTCTTGCCCATCTCGAGGAAGACACCACCGGGAACGACCAGCCGCAACGAGGCGTCGACGAAATCGCCGGCCAGCGAGTCCAGCACCACATCTACGCCGCGACCACCGGTCGCGGCACGGAACTTGTCCTCGAACGCCAGCGAGCGGGAGTCACCGATGTGGTTGTCGTCAAAGCCCATTGACCGCAAGGTGTCCCACTTGCCGCGGCTCGCGGTGGCAAAGACTTCCAGCCCGAAGTGTCGCGCCAGCTGCACCGCGGCCATGCCGACCCCGCCGGCTCCGGCATGGATCAGGATGGTTTGGCCGGCCTTGACATCGGCCAGCCCGGTAAGCGCGTAGTAGGCCGTCGCGAAGACTACCGGCGCGGTCGCCGCTTCGGTGTAGGACCACCCCGACGGTATGTCCATCAGCAGACGCGCGTCGGTGACCGCTATCGTGCCGGTGCCCTCGGGGAACAATCCGGTCACCCGGTCACCGACGGCGAAACGCCCCACACCGGGCCCGGTTTCGATCACGACACCGGACGCCTCCACACCCATGACCGCGTCTTCATCGGGGTACAGGCCGAGCGCGATCATGACGTCGCGGAAGTTGGCCGGCATGGTGCGAACCGCGACCCGTACCTGCCCGCCTTGCAGAGGCGCGTCGGCGTCCGGGATCGGTTCGAGAACCAGGTTCTCGAACGTGCCCTTGCTCGACATGCCGAGGCGCCACGCGTCGCCGCCCGGCGGCACCAACAGCGCGTCCACCGCCCGGCTGCCGTGCACCCGGCCCGTGTACACCGTGTCATTGCGCACCAGGATCTGCGGCTCACCGGCCGCCAGTATCGCGGCGATCGTCGAATCACTCAGTGGCGCATCGGAGTCCGCCAGAACGATCCGGCCCGGGTGCTCAGTCTGCGCCGAACGCACCAGCCCCCAGACCGCGGCGCCGGCAAGATCGGTGACGTCCTCCCCCGGCCGTGCGACGGCACCTCGGGTCGACACCACCAGCGTTCCGGAATCGTGCTCGGAAAGCCACGATTGCAGTGCGGCCAGTGCTTCGTGGGTGCGAAGGTAGGTCGAGCCCAGCGCATCGTCGTCGGCGGGCTGCGATTCGAACACGTCGTACGACGGTGTCTCGGCGTCTGCTTCCAGCGCCGCGGGCGCCCAGACCACCTCGAATATTCGGTCGGGGCCGGAGCCGGATACGGCGGCCATCAGCTGCTGCCGCGACACCGGCCGCGCCACCATGGAGGCCACTGACAACACTGGAAGACCGAGCGTGTCAGTAAGTTCGATCGACACCGACGACGGGCCGGACGGCACGATGCGTGCCCGTACCGACGATGCGCCGGCCGCGTGCAGCGACACGCCCTGCCACGAGAACGGCACCAGCACACTGTCGTTGCCGTCGTGCTCGTCCGCGGTGGCGACGATCACCGCGTGCAGGCTGGCGTCCAAAACCGCCGGGTGTACCCCGAATCCGGCCGGCGACACCCCCGCGTCGCTCGGTAGCGACACGTCGGCGAAGACTTCGTCGCCGCGGCGCCACATCGCGGTCAGGCCTTGGAACGCGGGGCCGTAACCGTAGCCGCGCGCCGCCAGCCCCTCGTAGAGCCCGTCGATGTCGACGGGCGTCGCGCCCGGCGGTGGCCAGGCGCCCGCGTCGGTGCCGGGCTCGACGGCACCGGGCCGGACGACACCTTCGGCGTGCAGAGTCCATCCTGAGTGCGCGTCGGCGCGGGACAACACCGACACCGCCCGGTTGCCGGAATCCTCGGCACCCTCGACGATCACCTGCACCGCGACCGAACCAGTCGCCGGGATCACCAGCGGTGCCGCCAGGGTCAACTCGTCGACGACCGAGCATCCGACCTCGTCGCCGGCGCGGATTGCCATCTCGACAAAGCCCGCACCCGGAAAGATCACCACGCCGCCCACCGCATGATCGGACAGCCAGTTTTGCGAGCCCGCCGAGATCCGGCCGGTGAGCACCACCCCGCCAGAGGTGGGGAGCTCGACCACCGCGCCAAGCAGTGCGTGCTCGCTGGGCGACAGGCCAAGGCCCTCGGCATCAACCGCGGCGCCATCGGCGGACAGCCAGAAACGGCGCCGCTCAAACGCATACGTGGGGAGCTCGACGAATTCGGCTCCGGGCAGCATGGCCCGCCAATCGACGCCGACGCCCGACACGAACGCCCGGGCCACCCCGGTCATCAGGCTGTCGGCTTCCGGACGGTCCTTTCGCAACAGCGGGACCGACGCCACTGCGTCTCCTGCGGCCTTGAAGAGGCACTCCTCGATCGACGAGGTGAGGCCGCCACCGGGACCCACTTCGAGGAATCGGCTGCCGCCAGCCGAATTCGCGCAGCGGACGCTGTCGGCAAACCGGACCGCGCCGCGGATGTGCTGTGTCCAGTAGTCCGCCGATGCGAAGTCCTGGCCGGCCAGCTCTCCGGTGAGGTTGGAGATCACCGGGATGGTGACCGGGTTGACCGTGAGTTCGCGTGCTGCGGCTTTGAATTCGCCGATCATCGGCTCCATCAGCGGCGAGTGGAACGCGTGCGACACCGCCAGCCGGTGAACTCGCCGACCTTGAACACGGAGTTGCTCGGCGATCGCGTCGACCGCGTGCTCGTCGCCTGACACGACGACCGACGTCGGGCCGTTCACCGCGGCGATCCCGACCTCGGCGGTCAGTAGCGGACGTACCTCGTCTTCGCTGGCCTGTACGGCGACCATCGCACCGCCGGCCGGCAGCGCCTGCATGAAACGACCCCGTGCGACCACCAGCAACGCCGCGTTCTCCAGCGACAGAGCGCCGGCCACGTGCGCCGCGGTCAACTCGCCGACGGAGTGCCCCATCACGAAATCGGGCCGCACTCCCCACGACTGCAGCAGGCGATACAGTGCAACCTCGACGGCGAACAGTGCCGGCTGGGCGAATTCGGTTGTACTCAACAGCTTTTCGTCGTGACCCCACATCACCTCGCGCAACGGGCGCAACAGGTGGCGATCCAGTTCGCCGACCACTGTGTTGAACGCCTCGGCGAAGACCGGGTAGGTGGCGTGCAGTCCCATGCCCATACCGAGCCACTGCGAGCCCTGGCCGGGGAACACGAAAACGGTTTTACCGGCCAGCCCGGTGCCGGTGATCACCGACGAACCCGGCTGACCATCAGCCACCTCGGCCAGACCGGTCAGCAGTTGGTCGCGGTCGGCACCGAGCGCTACCGCCCGATGCTCGAATGTGGCGCGACCCGCCAAAGACCATCCCACGTCGGCAGCCGCCAAATCACCGCGAGCGCCGACAAACTCAGCCAGTCGCGAAGCCTGGGACGCTAAGGCCACCGTCGACTTCGCCGACAACACCCAGGGAACGAAGGCCGGCGGCTCACACGGCGGCTTTGCGGCGGTGTGCTCGGCCGGCGGCGCCGACTCGATGATTACGTGTGCGTTGGTCCCGCTGATGCCGAAAGACGACACCCCGGCCCGACGCGGCCGACCGTTGGCCTTCCATGGCTGCGGTTCGGTGAGCAGTTGCACTGCGCCCATCGACCAATCGACATGCGGGCTCGGCGCATCCACATGCAACGTCGGCGGCAGCATTTCGTGGCGCATGGCCAGGATCATCTTCATGATCCCGGCGACACCCGCGGCCGCCTGGGTGTGGCCCATGTTCGACTTGATCGACCCCAGCCACAGCGGCCGCTGCCGGTCCTGTCCGTAGGTCGCCAGAATCGCCTGCGCTTCGATCGGATCGCCCAATGTGGTTCCGGTGCCGTGGCCTTCGACCACGTCGACGTCGGCGCCACTGAGGCCGGCGCTGGCCAAAGCCGAGCGAACCACCCGCTGCTGTGAGGGGCCGTTGGGCGCGGTCAGCCCGTTGGAGGCACCGTCCTGGTTGATCGCCGAACCGCCGATCAGTGCCAGCACGGGATGGCCGAGACGCGTGGCGTCGGAAAGGCGCTCCAGCACCAGCATCCCGCCGCCCTCGGAGAATCCGGTGCCGTCGGCGGCGCCGGCAAACGCTTTGCAACGCCCATCCGTGGACAACCCGCGCATGCGGCTGAATTCCACGAAGATGTCGGGTGTGGAGTTGACGGTGACGCCACCGGTCAGCGCCACATCGCACTCCCCCGACCGCAACGACTGCGCGGCCATGTGCAGCGCCACCAGCGACGACGAGCACGCGGTGTCCACCGACACGGCTGGGCCCTCCAGGCCCAACACGTACGACACCCGGCCGGACGCCACACTCGATGACTGTCCGGTGAGCCGAAAGCCCTCCGCAGGTTGCGCGGCGCCCATGCCGTAGCCCTGGGCATAGACCCCGGCGAAGACGCCGGTAGCGCTGCCCCGCAACGTCGTCGGGTCAATTCCGGCCCGCTCCAAGGCCTCCCAAGTCAGTTCGAGAAACATCCGCTGCTGGGGATCCATTGCCAGCGCTTCGGACGGTCCGATACCGAAGAATGCCGGATCGAATTCGCCGACGTCTTCGACGAAACCGCCGACGCGGGTATAGCAGGTTTCGGCGACATCGGGATCGGGGTTGTACAGGTTGGCCAGGTCCCAGCCGCGGTCACCAGGGAATTCCGTGATGACGTCGCGGCCTTGGATGACCATGTCCCACAGGTCTTCCGGCGAGTCGACTCCGCCGGGATACCGGCAGGACATACCGACGATCGCGATTTGTTCGTCACCGGTGATCCGCACCGCGGGGACGCTCTTGACTTCCTGCGGCAACCCGGCTAGTTCGGTGCGGAAGTAGGACGCCAGCCTGTTCGGTGTCGGGTAGTCGAAGATCAACGTCGGCGAAAGCGTCAGCCCGGTAGCAACTTTGAGGCGGTTACGCATCTCGACGGCGGTCAGCGAGTCGAACCCCAGCTCTTGGAACGCCTTGTCCGGATCGACGGCCTCGGGTGTGGTGTTGCCCAGCACGGTGGCAATGTGCGAGCGCACCAGGTCCAGCAGCACCGCCTGCTGTTCTGCCTCAGGCAGTCCGTGAATCCGTTGGGCCAGAGCCGACTTTGACTTGCTGGCGGCCAGTGAATCGTCGACCCGCCGACGGGTCGGCGCATTGATCAGGTCGGCGAACATCGGCGGCACCACGGCGGCGTTGGCCCGCAGCGCGGCGGTGTCGATGTGCGCCGGCAGCAGCAACGGCTCGTCGACCACCACAGCGGTGTCGTACAGCTGCAGCGCCTCGGCTGACGACAGCGCCTTGACACCGGTGCGGGCCAAGCGGGCCCGGCCCGCGTCGTCGAGTCCGCCCGTCATCTCGCTGGCCTGATCCCACAGACCCCAGCCCAGTGAGATCGCCGGCAGGCCGTGCGCACGGCGGTGTGCGGCCAGACCGTCGAGGAAGCCGTTGGCGGCCGCATAGTTGGCCTGACCGGAGGATCCGACCAAACCGGCCATCGAGGAGAACAACACGAATGTCGAGACGGTCGAATCCTGGGTCAGCTCATGCAGATTCCAGGCCGCGTCCACCTTGGCCCGCAGCACCGCATCCACCCGCTCGGGCGTCAGTGAGGTCAGCATCGCGTCGTCCAGCACACCCGCGGCATGGATCACCGCTGACAGCGGATGCTGTACCGGAATGTCGGCGATCACCTTGGCCAGCGCCGCGCGGTCCGCGGCGTCACAGGCCACGACCGACACTTCGGCACCGGCGGCCGACAGCTCCGCGGCCAGCTCAGCCGCACCCGGAGCATCCGGTCCGCGGCGGCCGAGCAACACCAGGTGCCGCGCGCCATGGTTGGCCACCAGGTGGCGGGCCAGCGCCGAACCGGCCATGCCGGTACCGCCGGTGATCAGCACCGTGCCCGGATCCAGCGCACTGTCGGGCGTCCAAGGAACAGTCAAGACCACCTTGCCGGTGTGGCGTGCCTGGCTGAGGTATCGCAGTGCCGAGGGCGCGCGGCGCACGTCGAAGGTCGTCACCGGCAACGGCCGCAGCACACCGGCGTCGAAGAGTTCAGCGAGGTCGAGCAGGTATTGGTGCATCCGGTTGCGGCCCGGCTCGAACAGGTCGAAGGCACGGTAGCGCACTCCGGGATATTCCTCGGCGATTTTTCCGGGGTCCCGAATGTCGGTCTTGCCCATTTCGAGGAACACCCCGCCGGGTTTGACCAGCCGCAGTGAGGCGTCGACGAATTCACCGGCCAACGAGTCCAGCACGATGTCGAAGCCGCGGTCGCCGACGACCGCGCGGAACTTGTCTTCGAATTCCAGGGTCCGCGAGTCGCCGATGTGGTCGTCGTCAAATCCCATCGCCCGCAGGGTGTCCCATTTGGGACGGCTGGCGGTTGCGAACACTTCCAAGCCCAAGTGCCGCGCCAACTGCGCGGCGGCCATGCCCACACCACCGGCGCCGGCGTGCAGCAGCAACCGCTGGCCCGGCTTGACGTCGGCGAGGTGGACAAACGCGTAGTAGGCGGTGGTGAAGACGGCCGATATCGCGGCGCCTTCGGCGTAGGACCAGTCCGACGGCATCGGAAGCAACAGCCGGGTGTCACCGGCGACCAAGGTGCCGCTGCCGTCCGGGAAGAAACCGTAAACATTGTCGCCGACGGCGAATTCGGTGACGCCGGCTCCGAGTTCGACGACGACGCCCGCGCCCTCGCCGCCGATCAGCGCGTCGTGGGTGAACATGCCCAGGGTGATCATGATGTCGCGGAAGTTGATGGAGAGAGCTCGCAAGGCGACGCGCACCTGGCCGGGCTCCAGCGGTGCATCGGCGTCGGGCACCGGCTCCAGCTGCAGGTTCTCGAACGTGCCGGCGGTGGAAAGACCCAGGCGCCACGGTCCCTGGGCCGGGGGCACCAGCACACCGTCGACCGCCCGGCTGCCACGCACCCGCGCGGTGTACATCGTCTCGCCGCGGACGAGTAACTGCGGCTCTCCGACCGCCAGCACTCCCGCGATGGTCGAATCAGTCAGCGGCGCATCAGAATCCACCACGACGACGCGGCCTGGATGCTCGGTCTGCGCCGCACGCACCAGCCCCCACACGGCAGCGCCGGCCAGATCGGTGACGTCCTCCCCCGGCCGTGCGACGGCACCTCGGGTGGACACCACCAGAACACCCGACTCGTGTTCGGCCAGCCAGGACTGCAGCGCAGCCAACGCCGCGTGCACCCGCTCGTAGCTCGCGGTGACCGGATCGCTTGTGCCCGAGACTGATTCGAACACCTCGTAGGCCGGCGTCTCGGCGTGCGAAGCCGACGATGCCGGCGACCACGCCAGCTCGAACAGCCGATCCCCGGCAGCGCCGGAAATCGCGGCCATCAGTTGCTGCTGCGAGATCGGGCGCGCAACCATCGACGTCACCGTCAGCACCGGCAAACCCAGGCCGTCGGCCAGTTCCACCGACACCGCTGTGGGGGTACCACCCGCTTGCGGGGGCGGACCCGACGGCGAAATCCGCGCCCGCACAGCTGACGCTCCTGCGGCGTGCAGCGACACGCCCTGCCACGAGAAGGGCAGAGCCACACCGGTACCGGAGTGGGTCACGGCGGCCGCGTGCAGCGCCGCGTCCAGCAGCACCGGGTGCACGCCGAACCCGCTCACACCACCGGCCGCCTCAGGCAGCGCCACTTCGGCGAAGAACTCATCGCCGCGACGCCACAACGCCGTCAGGCCCTGAAATGCCGGCCCGTACTGATAGCCGCGCTCCGCCAGCCGCTGGTAGCCGTCGGTCAGGTCGACGGCCGTCGCGCCCTGCGGCGGCCACTCCGAGAGGTCCGCAGCCGGCTCGACCGGATCGGACGACAGAACACCGGTCGCATGACAGTTCCACACGGAATCCGATGTCTCTCTGGAGAACACCGATATGTTGCGCTGGCCGGACTCGTCGGCGGCGCCGACCACCACCTGTACCGCCACCGAACCCGACGTAGGCAACAGCAATGGCGACTGCAGGTTCAGCTCGTCGACTCTCGCGCAGCCGACTTCGTCGCCGGCACGGATCGCCAGCTCGACGAACCCCGCGCCGGGGAACACCGCAACTCCATCGACAGCGTGGTCGGTCAGCCAGCCGTGCGTGGCCGGCGACAGCCGACCCGTCAGCACCACTGCGCCCGAGTCCGGCAGTTCGACCACCGCGCCGAGCAGCGCATGATCGCCGGCGGCCAGGCCCAGTCCAGCCGCGTCGACCGCGGACCCTTCGCCGGAAAGCCAGAAGCGCTTGCGCTCAAAGGCATACGTCGGCAACTCGACGAAGCCGGCTGCCGGTAGCACCGCCCGCCAGTTCACCTTCACGCCCGCCACGAAAGCCAGGGCCGCCGAACTGAGGAAGCGCCGCAGGCCGCCATCCTCGCGGCCGAGAGTTGGCACGACGGTGACGTGGTCGGCTTCACCGACGCAGCCGGCCGCGGTGTCCTCGATACCGGCGATCAGCGCCGGGTGCGAACTCGACTCGATGAACGTCCGGTAGCCGCTCTCGGATGCGGTGCGCACGGCAGCGGCGAACTGCACGGTCTGCCGGATATTGCGGAACCAGTAGTCGGCGTTCAGGTCGGCAGTGTCGTGGATGCCGCCGGTGACGGTGGAGAAGAAGACCGTGCGGGCCGAGCGCGGCTCGATACCTGCCAGCGCCTCGGCGAGCTGGTCGCGGATCTCCTCGACGGCAACCGAATGGGATGCGTAGTCGACGTCGATGCGACGGGCACGCATTTCACGCTCGGTGCACAGCGCGACGATCTCGTCGAGCGCAGCCTCCTCGCCGGACAGCACGACGGCCGATCGCCCGTTGACCGCGGCGATGCTGACTCGGTCGCCGTAGGGCGCCAACAGTTCTCGTGCCTGGTCGGGTCCACACGCCAACGACGCCATTCCGCCGCGGCCGGACAGGGCCAGCAGCAGTTTGCTACGCAGCGTCACCACCTGTGCGGCGTCGCGCAATGACAGCGCGCCGGCGACGTAGGCCGCGGCGATCTCGCCCTGGGAGTGCCCGATGACCGCGTCCGGGCGTACACCGATCGAACGCCATAATTCCGTCAGCGAGACCATGACCGCGAACAGCGCAGGCTGGACCACATCGACGCGGTCGAGGCCGGGTGCACCCGGCGTCCCGCGCAGTACGTCGATCAACGACCAGTCGACGAATTCGGCGAACACCTCCGCGCACGCGCTCATCTGCTCGGCGAAAACCGGCGCGGTGTCGAGTAATTCGACACCCATGCTGATCCACTGCGAGCCTTGACCCGGGAAAACGAAGACAGTTTTGCCCGCCGGAGTGGCGCGGCCCGCGACGACGGACGCGCCCGGCAACCCCTGCGCGAGTTCGCTCATGCCGGTCAGCAACTGGCCGCGGTCATCACCCAGAACCACTGCCCGATGCTCGAAGGTGGACCGCCCCGCCAACGACCAGCCCACGTCGGCTGCATCCAATTGCTCACGCGCACCGACGAACTCAGTGATACGCAGCGCCTGAGCCTGCAGCGCCGCGGCGCTCTTGGCCGACACCACCCACGGCACCACCGACGGCTGCGGACCCGAAGTGTCGGCCGGCTCGACCGATGGCGACTCCTCGATGATCACGTGTGCGTTGGTGCCGCTGATCCCGAACGATGACACCGCCGCGCGCCGGGCCGGGCCCTGGGGCGACTCGCCCTTCCAAGCCTGCGCTTCGGTCAGCAGGGACACCGCGCCCGCCGACCAGTCCACGTGCGGGCTGGGCACATCCACGTGCAACGTCGCCGGCAGCACTTCGTGGCGCATGGCCTGCACCATCTTGATCACGCCGGCCACACCGGCGGCGGCCTGGGTGTGGCCCATGTTCGACTTGATCGAGCCGAGCCACAACGGCTTCCCAGTCGCCGCCCGGTCCTGGCCGTAGGTGGCCAGCAACGCCTGAGCTTCGATCGGGTCACCCAAAGTCGTTCCGGTGCCGTGTGCCTCGACCACGTCGACCTCGCCGGCGCTCAGTCCGGCGTTGGCCAGGGCTGTGCGTACCACCCGCTGCTGGGATGGACCGTTGGGAGCTGTCAGCCCGTTGGAGGCGCCGTCCTGGTTGACCGCCGTGCCACGCACCACCGCGAGCACCCGGTGGCCCAATCGCTGCGCATCGGAAAGGCGTTCCACCACCAGCATTCCGCCGCCCTCGGACCAGCCGACACCGTCGGCCGCGCCGGAGAACGGCTTGCAGCGGCCGTCCGGCGACAGACCGCGGTGCCTGCTGAATTCGACGAAGACGGTCGGGGTGGCGTTGACGGTCACTCCGCCGGCCAGCGCCAGGTCGCACTCCCCGGATCGCAGCGACTGCACCGCCATGTGCAGGGCCACCAGCGACGATGAGCATGCGGTGTCCACCGATACCGCCGGGCCTTCCAGCCCCAGCACGTAGGCCACCCGGCCGGTGGCCACGCTCGAGGTCATACCGGTCAGCCGGTAACCTTCGATCTCTTCGTCGAGCATGCCGTAGCCCTGCGCGATGATCCCGGCGAATACACCGGTAGCACTGCCGCGCAGCGACGTCGGGTCAATTCCGCCGCGCTCCAAAGCTTCCCACGACAACTCCAGCAGCATCCGGTGTTGCGGGTCGGTGGCCAGCGCCTCGCTCGGAGCCACGCCGAAGAACCCGGCGTCGAACCCGGCCACATCGTCGACGAACCCACCCGAGCGGGCATAGCACTTGTGCGGCGCGTCGGGGTCGTCGTCGAACAGTCCGGCCAAGTCCCAGCCCCGGTCGGCGGGAAACTCCGACATCACGTCGCGCTTGTCAGCGACCATGTCCCACAAGCTGTCCGGCGAATCAACGCCGCCGGGGAATCGGCAGGACATACCGACGATGGCGATCGGCTCACCGGAGCGCTCCAGCAGGGCGCGGTTCTTGGTCTTCAGCCGCTCGACCTGTACCAGCGCCTTCCGCAACGCCTCGGTTGCATGCTGAAGTTGGTCAGCCATGTCGTTACCCCTCGCCTAACGTCGGTCGTCGCTCAATGAAGACATGCGGCTCAAGATGAGGAGCAAAGTCACTCGCCGCGCGAGTGGCGGCCTACCTGCTCTTCGGCCCGAGAACATTGTTGGCGGGCGCCGACTCGCCCACCCCGCCCATGGCCTGGCTCCGCAACCGATTCGGGAGCCCAGCGATCCATGGCGAGACTGTACCCGCCACAAGTCAGCCGAGCCTAAGCCTGGTCAGCGCCACCCGTCCGCGGCCTGAGCGGCTCGCATCAGCGCGGCGCACAGTTCGCGGAGTTCGGGGGTGCCGGCACCTTCGTCCAGCGCCGTGGCCACGTCTTCGGCGGCACATCTCACCTGGTAGACCCGGTCAGACAGGTCGGCGGCCTCGTCGGCGGACAGCACCACGGCGTTCGAAGGCAGGGACGCGCCGCCCGCGCCGTTGATCGACGCGCGCTGCTCGTAGGCGCGCTGCCGGCACGACCGGCGGCAGTACTGGCGGCGGCGGCCCAACCCGCTGTCGGCGACGTCACGGCCGCACCAGCGGCACGGCTGCGGACGGACGCGGGGTGTCACGGCGCCGATTTTAGTCGGGGGGTTGGTCGAATCCCGGTATCATGGAGCGTCGGGTCGCCCGGCACGCCCGGCTGACTCGGGAACCACGCCGCCCCCTGTGACGTTGTTCAAGGCGCTAGCTGATGAGAAGACATTAAGAGGAGTGCTAACCATGGCCGATCGCGTCTTGAGAGGCAGTCGCCTTGGAGCCGTAAGCTACGAGACCGACCGCAACCACGACTTGGCGCCGCGACAGGTCGCGCGCTACCGCACCGACAACGGCGAAGAGTTCGACGTTCCGTTCGCTGACGATGCCGAGATTCCCGGCACCTGGCTGTGCCGCAACGGCATGGAGGGCACCCTGATCGAGGGTGACCTGCCCGAGCCGAAGAAAGTGAAGCCACCGCGTACCCACTGGGACATGCTGCTGGAGCGCCGCTCGGTCGAAGAGCTCGACGAGCTGCTCAAAGAGCGTCTCGATCTGATCAAAACCCGCCGTCGCGGCAGCTGATCCGGCTTATTGCTTGACGGGTGTGGCTTGCCTGCGGTGCCGCCGCCCGTCGATGCCCCACTGCGCCACCTTCACCACGGCCTCGCGAATGTTGGAGCCGCTCATCTTCGATACGCCGAGTTCGCGCTCGGTGAAGGTGATCGGCACCTCGGCGACGATGAACCCGTTGGTGACGGTGCGCCAGGTCAGGTCGATCTGGAAGCAGTAGCCCTTCGAGTCGACGTGATCCAGGTCGATCGTTTCCAGCACCTCACGGCGATAGGCCCGGTAGCCCGCGGTGATGTCGTGGATCCCGATTCCCAGCGCCAGCCGGGCGTAGGTGTTGGCCGTCCAGGACAGCGCCCAGCGCCGCCACGGCCAGTTCTGCACGTTGCCGCCGTCGACGTAGCGCGAGCCAATCACCAGGTCGGCTCCACGATCGATGGCCTCGAGCAGCCGATGCAACTGTTCGGGTGCGTGGCTGCCGTCCGCGTCCATCTCGACGAGAGTGGTGTATCCGCGGCTGAGCCCCCAGGCGAAGCCGGCCAGGTAGGCCGCGCCCAGACCGTCTTTGACCGTGCGGTGCATGACGTGAATGAGGTCGGGATTGCCTGACGCCAGGTCCTCGGCCAGCTGCCCGGTGCCGTCCGGGCTGTTGTCGTCGACCACCAGCACATGCACCTCAGGAAGAGCCGCGCGGAGTCGCTGCACGATGAGCGGAAGGTTCTCCCGCTCATTGAAGGTGGGGATGATCACCAGGGTGCGCAGGGTGGGGCGCTCACCCGCGCCCCGAGACACCGAGTCACCGGTGGTCATAGGTCTCCTTTTTCTGTCCGCACAGGGTCGCGGGGTAAGTGTCGGCCGTCCTCGTCGAGTTCGGCGTCGGTTGCCACCTCGTCCGGCGGGCCGCCGGCTACTGCGTCGTCGTCGGGCACGTCGTCGTCGACCTGCTCCGGCGCCCGACCGAAGGTCTTCGCCAGCCCTGACAGGCGCCGGTTCAGTTCCGATAGCCAACCATTGTGCAGTATCGCGGCGAACAGGACCGCCAGAGCGGCGACCACCAGAGCGGCCTGCACGATCGGGCCCCATCTGGCGGCCGGCGTCATCGATGTCTTGAGGCGGACCTGCTTGTCCAGATACGCGGCCGTGAAAAACTGCGTCCGCTGCGACTCACGGCCGTCCGGTGTGACCACGGCGGAGATGCCGACGTTGCTGGCGACCAGGGCATAGCGGTCCAGCTCCACGGCACGGAGCTTCGAGAACGCCAGCTGTTGCTCGCTCATCGTCTGGTTGAAGTTGGCGTTGTTGGCCGGGACCGCGAGCAGTTGGGCGCCGTTACGCACCGAGTGCTGCAGCGCGCGGTCGAAGATCACTTCCCAGCAGGTCGCGACACCGATTCCGGTGTCGCCGGCCCGAACCACCCCGGAGCCCTTGCCCGGGACGATGTAACCGGCCATATCAGCCATCCCGGACAGATGCCGAAAGAATCCGCGCCAGGGCAAGTACTCCCCGAACGGCTGCACGATCCGCTTGTCGTGGCGCTCGCCCGGCCCGGACATCGGATTCCAGACGATCACCGTATTCGTCTGGGCCGGTTCGTGTGCCGGCCGATCGGCGAGGTCGAGCACCGTCCCGACCAGGATCGGCGCCCCGATCGCCTCGACGGCCGACGTAATCTGCTGCGCTGCGTCAGGATTATCGATCGGATCGATCTCCGACGCGTCTTCCGGCCAGACCACGAAGTCGGGTTGCGGCACGCGACCGGCACGGACGTCATCGGCCAGCCGGCGGGTTTCCCGGACGTCGTTGCCCAGCACCGCGAGGCGCTGCGCGTTGAATTCCAGTCCGAGCCGCGGCACGTTGCCCTGAACGATGGCCGCGTTGACGGTCGGTTCGTTGCCGGATCCGGTGCCGGAATGGCGGACCTGTGGCCAGACGGCGGCGGCGAGGAAGAACATCAGGCAGATGCAGAACGCTGGCAGCAGGACGGCGGGCGGGGCGTCAGAGATGCGCGCGTCGGCTGCGGTGGGCCGCTCGGCGTGTCGGTGCCGCTGTGACGCCCGCCACCAGGACACCGTCTCGATCACGAACGCGGCGACGCCGCAGCCGGTGACCACGATCGCCAGCGAGAGCAGCGGGACGCCACCGAGGCGGACCAGCGGCAGGAACGGGCCGGACGTCTGACCGGCGGCCACCACGCCCCACGGGAAGCCGCCGAACGGAATCGTGCACTTCAGCCATTCCTGTGCCGCCCACAGCAGCGCGAACCAGATCGGCCAGCCAGGCAGCCGGCGAACGGTGACGGCCGCCAGGCCGAACAGCCCCGGGAACACCGCGCATAGCGTCACCAACGCCAGCAACGGGACGGCGCCCACCAGAATGCTGATCCATCGGATCAGCGGGAGATAGAACGCGAACCCGAACACCAACCCGTACCCGAAGCCACCGATAGGCGTGGTCGCCGGCCGGGTCAACACCCAGGCCAGCGCCCCGAAGGCGAGAATCGCGGCCCACCACCAGTTGAATCGCGGGTAGCTCGAGCACAGCAACAGACCGGCGACGATCGTGGCGCCCAGACGCGTCAGCCTCGGCCGCAGCCAACTTCCGGCCTGGGGCACCAGTACGCGGGTTTCCCGGATCAGCCACGCAACAAGAATTGCGCTCAGATACGCCAGCCGGTGCCACAGATGTTCACCGATCCGGACGGCGTGCTCGCGCAGCTGCGCCGGCCGGGTGCGGCCGACGGCAGGCGGGTCCGTTTCGGGGCCCGGCGACTCGGCATCGCTCGCAATGTCGTCGGTTTCGTCACCGTCCTGGACTACATCCTTGATCGCCGGAAACACGTCAGTTTTCTCGGTGCTCTTCGCGGGCCGAAAGCGGTCGAACCGCCCGCTGCCCCTAGGCATAGATCACCGCGCCGCGATGAACCGTCTGACGGCAACGCGGCAGGGAGTCGGTCGGGCCCAGGCGCGGCAGCATCGGCACCCTGGACAGGCTCGGTTCGACGTCGTCGATGTCCCAAACGGCGTAGGAGGCGGGAGCGCCGGGTACCAGGCTGCCCGTTTGTCCGTCTGCGGCTCCGGCTGCCCGCCATCCACCGCGGGTCGCGGCGGCGAATGCCGCATGCGCGGAGATCGAACTGGCCGTTGTGTTGTGGTTGACCGCCGCCCGGATCGTCGCCCACGGATCAAGGCCGGTCACGGGGGCGTCGGATCCGAACGCGAGGGCCACGCCTTGGGATGCTAGCAGCGCAAATGGGTTGAGACGCTGCGCTCGATCGATACCCAGACGGCGGGCGTACATGCCGTCGCGACCGCCCCAGAGCGCGTCGAAATTGGGTTGCATGCTGGCCATCACTCCCCACCCGCCCAGCTTCGCCGCCTGCTCGGCGGTGACCATCTCCAGGTGCTCCAGGCGGTGGCCGCATCGGGCGACCGCGGGCACGCCGAGTTTTTCGACCACGTGCTCGAGGGCGCCGACGACGGTGGTGACCGCGGCGTCGCCGATGACGTGGAATCCCGCGGTCACGCCGGCTTCCGTGCAGGCCCGCAGGTGCGCCTCGACGGCCTCGCTGTCCAGATAGCAGCTTCCGCAGTGGTCGCCGTCGTTGTAGGGGTTGTGCAGCCAGGCGGTACGCGAGCCCAGCGCGCCGTCGACGAACAGGTCACCGGCCAGCCCGACAGCGCCGGTTTCATCCAGCAGCGCACGGGCCTGCGCCGGGGTGGTCACCGCCTCGCCCCAGTAGCCGATCACCTCGACGCCGGTGGCGCCCGCGCTGAGTGCGCGCAGCTCCTGCCACTCGTCCAGGCCGCCGATCTGGGGGCCGGCGCATTCGTGCACCGCGACAATTCCATTCGCGGCCGCGGCCTGCAGCGCGGCCAGCCGGGCGTGTTCGCGTTGGCGACCGGTCAGTAATCCACGCGCGACGGCGCGGACCCGGTGGTGAGCGTCGGCGACCAGCGGCCGCTGTTCGTCGAATCCGGCAGCCGACGCCAATCCGTCGGCCCGCTGCCGCAGGTCGGTCGACGCCAGCGCCGAGTGCACGTCGACCCGGGACAAATAGGCGGGCCGATCGCCGAGCACGGTGTCGAGGTCGGCGGTGCTCGGCGCGACGTTCTCCGGCCACGACGACTCGTCCCACCCGTGGCCCCAGATCGGCTCACCGGGGTGAGCCGCCGCATAGTCGGCGATCAGCCGCAGACAGTGCTGCAACGATGTCGCGGCGCGCAGATTCAGACCGGTGAGCGTGAGCCCGGTCGCGGTGAGGTGGATATGGCTGTCGACGAAAGCCGGAGCGACGAAGCCACCGGCCAGATCCACGATGTCGGCACCCGCGAATTGGTCGCGGCCGGTGTCGTCGCTACCCAGCCACGCCACGGTGTCACCGCGCACCGCCATCGCGGTGGCGTCGGGATGGCTCGGGCTGTGCACCCTGCCATTGAGCAGCAGGGCGGTCGGGACGTCAGTCACGCCGATAGAACCTACGGGGCTCGCGCAGCGGCTATTCAGGCCGCAACCGTGGCAGCGCCGGCGAATCCGCCTCGGGAACGTCTGCGACGTCGATAACCTCACCGTCGATGTAATCCGGCCGTGGCGATCGGCGCTCCGGACGGACACCGGTGACCGTGATCAGGGGGAAGCGGCGACCGAGCCCGCGGGCAGCCATCGCGGTGAGCAGGGGGCGGGCGGCGGCCCGGGTGGGCGGCAGCAACAGCAGCAACCCGGCAACGCTGGTCAACAGGCCTGGCATCACCACGAGCAGCGTGCCGAGCGCGACCGCCGTGCCGTCGGCAGCCAGCTTCGAGCGCTCGCCGGTCAGCCCGGACCGGAGTCGGTTGAGCTGCGCCTTGAGTTGCGAGCCCGCGAGCGCCACTCCAGCGGCGAACGCGGCCAACAGCAGCAGCAGGGTCCATCCGAGCCCGATCGTCGACGCCAGCGCCACCACAACGGCGACCTCGGCGACGACGTAGAGCAGAAACAGTCGCGACACCATGAGGTGGCAACGTCGCAGACCGCCATCCGAGTTCCGCCGGCCGCTGGCGCGCGGTTAGATAGCCCACGTGACGACAATCGGAATCCACACCCCGGCCGGCCCGATCGACGCGCTGCTCGACATCCCGCAGGGCCAGGGCCCATGGCCCGGCGTGGTGATCGTTCACGACGCGATCGGTTACCGGGCCGACAAAGAGTCGATCAACAGCCACGTCGCTTCGGCGGGATATCTCGCGCTGACCCCGAACCTGTTCTCCCGGGGCGGCTGGGCGCGTTGCGTCACCAAGGTGATGCGTGAGCTGGCGGCCAAACAGGGGCGCGCACTCGACGACGTGCTGGCCGCCCGGGACCACCTCAAGGCCCGACCGGACTGCACCGGCCGCATCGGCATCGCTGGGTTCTGTATGGGTGGAGGGTTTGCGCTGGTGATGTCGCCCAAGGGCTTTGATGCCTCAGCGCCGTTCTACGGCGCCCCGCTCCCCCGTGAATTGAGCGAGACGCTTGAAGGAGCCTGCCCGGTAGTGGCCAGCTACGGCAGTCGCGACCCGATCGGCATCGGAGCGCCGAAGAAGTTGCAGCGGGTGCTCGACCACAAAGACATCCCCAACGACGTCAAGGCCTATAAGGCCGGACACAGTTTCGCCAACAAGCTGCCCGCGCAGCCGCTGCTGCGCATCACCGGCTTCGGTTACAACCAGGAGGCCACCGAAGACGCATGGGCGCGCGTCTTCTCGTTCTTCGGCGAGCACCTCCGCAGCTGACTCAGGCCGGGCGTACTTGAATTGCCCAGCTCCTCCTCGGGCCGCTACTCGGCCCGCATCGTCGCCGGGCGGACCTCGAGCCCAACGTTGGTTTTCATCCCGCCGCGCAGCTTGCTGAACACGTTGAAGACTTTCCCGAGAAGGCCGTATTCGCGCCCGATCGCGTCATAGACGAGTCCGGTCTGCGACGCGTCCAGGATGGTCGCAGTCGCTTCGATGGCCTCGCTTTTCGGGTGCCCACCCATGTCACAGATCGCCAGGGTCACTCGCGGGGTGTTGCGAATTCGCTTGACCTTCCACGACTTCCCTTGGGTGATCATCAGCAGGCGGTCGCCGTCGTTGGCTGCCCAGATCGGGGTGGGCTTGGGGCGACCGTCCTTGGTGAATGTGGTCAGTAGGACGTACTGCGCTTTGGCGACATCGTGAAAGCTCGGTGACATCGGATGAGTCTAGAGCCATTTTGTGTCGGTCCGTGGTGGCATAATCGAATGTATGTTCGAACCGCGGATGCCGTCACCGGAGTCGCTCGCGCGCCTGGATGCGGTGTTCGAGCGCCGTCATCCCTCAGCCACACCCGAGTCGGCGGCGTTGGTGGAGCAACTCCGCGCGTCCGGGCGGGCCGAGAACAGAGCCGCAGGGCGGCGGCTGGCGGTCATCGCTGAACTGGATGCGCTGCGACTACGCCTTTTCGGTGAGCGCGAGACGTGGTGCACCGACACGCAGGAAGCGGTGGCCGCGGAGGTTGCCGCGGCATTGTTTGTCAGCCAGGCCCTGGCGAACAGCTACTTGCACTACGCCCGTGCTCTGCGCACCCGGCTGCCGCAAGTAGGGGCGATGCTGCAGGCTGGTGACCTCGACTACCGGGCGTTCCAGACAATCGTCTACCGGACCGATCTGATCACCGACGCTGAGGTGATGGCTGCCGTGGATGCCGAGTTGGCAGCCAAGGCCCAGCGCTGGCCGGCGATGACGCGCAGCGCGCTGGCGGCGGCGGTAGACCGGATAGTGACGCGCGCCGATCGTGACGCAGTACGACGTCGACGGGAGCTGCAGGCGGAGCGCGAGTTGTCGATCTTCGATAGCGGCAACGGCCTCACAGAGGTGTTCGCCAGGCTGCTGACGCCCGATGCGCATGCGTTGGACGCGCGGCTGGATGCGCTTGCCGCCACGGTATGCCCGGGCGATCCGCGCACCCGCAACCAGCGCCGGGCCGATGCGATGGCAGCCCTGACCAGTGGAGCAGAACGACTGGCTTGTCGCTGCGGACAAGAGGATTGCCCGGCTGCCGGCGCTACTGCGCCCGGGCCGGTGGTCATCCACGTCGTTGCCGAGCAGGCCAGCGTGGAAGGCCGCCGGCTCGAGGCGGGCTCGATGCTCGGCAGCGATGCGCTCATACCGGCGGATCTGATCGCCGAATTAGCCCGGTCAGCCAAGCTTCGGCCCCTGATACATCCCGGTGAATCGTCGGAGACGCAATACATTCCGTCACTAGCCCTGGCCGACTTCGTCCGATGCCGGGATCTGACGTGCCGCTTCCCGGGCTGCGACCGTCCGGCGGTACGCTGCGACGTCGATCACACGATCCCGTACGCGGACGGCGGGCCGACAAGCGCCTCCAACCTCAAATGCCTTTGCCGCCTTCATCATTTGATCAAGACGTTCTGGGGCTGGTCGGATCAACAGCTGCCCGACGGCACGGTGATCTGGACGTCGCCGTCGCGAGACACCTACATCACCATGCCAGGCAGCGCCTTGCTGTTCCCTCAGTTGTGCGCGCCCACAGGGATACTCGACGCGATACCTGATCGGCAGCGTCGCACCGACCACACCGCGATGATGCCGAAGCGCTGTCGCACGCGCGCCCAAATCGCGCACGTTATGTTTCCGACGAACGCCGACACAACCGACTACTGCGCCAATCTCGCCAAACTGCCATAGCCGGGCCCGCACCACCGGATGACAATCAGCCGCCGCCATTTTGAGGCGCAGTTCAGCGCGGCATTCGTCGCCAGACGAACTGGGGAAGCAGCCGGAAACCGAAGAACACCGGCCGCAGCGTCCAGGGAATCCACACCGTCCGCCGGCCCCGGCGCAGTGCCCGCGCCGTTGCCGCCGCCACCTTGCTCGGAGTGCTGGCCAGTGGAGCGGGCGTCATGCCTTGCGTCATCCGGCCGATCACGAAACCGGGCCGCACCAGCAACAGTCGCACGCCGGTCCCGTGCAGCGCGTCGGCCAGTCCGCTGGCGAACCCGTCCAGGCCCGCCTTCGCCGACCCGTACACGTAATTGGCGCGACGCACCCGTACGCCGGCCACGGAGGAGAACACCACCAGCACTCCCTGACCGGCCTGCCGCATCGCGGCGGCAAGATGGGTGAGCAAGCTCACCTGCGCGAGGTAGTCGGTATGGATGACGGCCACCGCGTGCCCGGCATCGGTCTCGGCGCGGCTCTGGTCGCCGAGGATGCCGAACGCCAGCACCGCGGTGTCGATCGGCCCGTGCTCGGCGACGATCCAGTCGACCAGCGGGCCGTGCGATCCCACGTCGTCCGCATCGAATTCGACGCATGTCACGCGAACCGCCCCGGCGGCGCGGACCGCCGCGACCTGTTCGTCGAGCCGGTCGGCGTTGCGGGCCGCCAGGACGATCGATGCGCCGCGGGCCAGCCGCACCGCGAGTTCGATGCCGATCTCACTACGTCCGCCCAGAATCAGCACCGTTGGCGTGCCCGTGTCATCCACGGCTGCGATTATGTCCTGCGCTAGCGTGAGCGGTGATGGCGAACTCCACAGCCCGGCTGACCAATGACGCGCTGGCGTTTCTGACCGAGCGTCATCTCGCCATGCTGACCACGCTGCGCGCGGACAATTCGCCGCACGTGGTGGCGGTCGGCTTCACCTTCGATCCGAAAACTCATATCGCCCGGGTGATCACCACCGGGGGCTCCCAGAAAGCGGTCAACGCCGACCGCGGCGGGGTCGCGGTGCTCAGCCAGGTCGACGGGGCGCGCTGGCTTTCGCTGGAGGGTCGGGCAAGCGTCAACGGTGAGACGGACGCCGTGCGTGACGCGGAGTTGCGCTACGCACAGCGCTATCGGACGCCGCGGGTAAACCCGCGACGGGTGGTCATCGAGGTCCAGATCGAACGGGTCCTCGGGTCCTCGGATTTGTTGACCCGCAAGTCCGACTAGCCCGCTAGACGAGCGTGGCGCCGGGCGCCCGAATAACCAGCGGCACGGCCGGGAAATACGCCGCCAACTCAGGTCGGGACTTCGCCAGCGCCGCCGTGCCGTAGCCACGATGCCGGTAGTCCGGGTGGATCCAAATGCGGACATGCACCTCGTGGCCGTCGAGCTCGCCGAACACCATGCCGACCTTGTCCTCACCGTCGATCGCGACGAACCAGGCCGCTTCCTCGGCGTCGAATCGCTCTTGTGCGGCCCGGATCTCGTCCTCGACGCCACCGGCCGGAGCGCCGGAGCCGTCGCCCTTGGCTCCGATTTCGGAAGTGCGTGCGGCGAAGATGTCGTGATCGGCTTTGGCGGCGAATGGGCGCAGCACCATCGAATCACCGGAGCTGGCCGGCCGGTCCTTGAACGTGAAACTCAAGATGTTGTTCAGGTCCTCGAGCTCAGCGGCGATGATCTTGCGCGAGTTTTTGGTGAGCTGATCGAACGACATGCCGATGACCGCTTCGGCACCCAGTCGAGACGTTCCGAGCAACTCGACGATGCCGTCGACCGCGGACGGTCTGTCGTCGGCATCCACAATCAGGTCCAGCACTTCGTGGCGTCGTTCCAGCGCGTTCATAAAAGCGTTGGCAATTTCTCGGCGGGCCGCGGCTCGGTCGTGATCGGTCATCAGCTGAGCCTAATACTCGCAAGCGTCGCAGTGCTCGACTTGTCGGGGCTAGACGGGGACCACGATCAGTTCGTGCGGACGGTGATTCACCGACCGGGCGCCGTCTTCGGCCACCACCACGATGTCTTCGATGCGGGCTCCCCACTGGCCTGGAAAGTAGATCCCCGGTTCGACGGAAAACGCCATCCCCGCCCGCAGCGGCAGGTCGTTGCCCGCGACGATGTAAGGCTCCTCGTGCACCGAGAGCCCGATGCCGTGGCCGGTGCGGTGGACGAAATATTCGGCAAGCCCGGCCTCGGCCAGCACGTCGCGCGCGGCGGCATCGACCTGCTCGGCGGTCACGCCGGGTCGGACGGCATCGACCGCCGCGCGTTGTGCGCGTTGCAGAACCGAATACTGCTGCGCTACTTCCGGACTCGGCTCGCCCATGCTGTAGGTGCGCGTCGAGTCGGAGTTGTACCCCGGCGCATAGGGGCCGCCGATGTCCACGACGACGATGTCGCCGGCCTGGATCTCGCGATCGGAGTATTCGTGATGCGGGTCGGCGCCGTGCGGCCCAGAGCCGACGATGACGAACGCCACCTCCGTATGTCCTTCGGCGACAATGGCTTCGGCAATGTCAGCGGCGATGTCGGCCTCGGTGCGGCCGGGCACCAGAAACTCCGGCACCCTGGCGTGCACCCGGTCGATGGCCGCGCCGGCCTTGCGCAGCGCGTCGATCTCCGCAGCGTCCTTGACCATCCGAAGCTCACGCAACACGTCGGTGGCCAGCACCGGCAGCGTGCCGAGTACCTCGGCCAACGGCAGCAAGTGCAACGCGGGCATCGAATCGGTGACCGCCGTCGCTGCCGGAGCGCCACCCACTGCGGCGCCGACCAGCCGATATGGATCGTCGCCATCAACCCAATCCCAAACCGCCACACCAAGATCGGCGACCGCGGACTGCTTGAGCGACGCCAACTCCAATCGGGGCACGACGATCGTCGGGTCACCGGAGACCGGCAGCACCAACGCGGTCAGGCGCTCGAAGGTCTGCGCGCGCGAGCCGATCAGATAACGCAGGTCGTATCCCGGCGTGATCACCAGCCCGGCCAGGCCGGCCTTCGCCGTGGCGGCGGCCGCGGCCGCCACCCGACGGCGGTAGACGTCTGCGTCGAAGCGGTCAGAACCCATGGGACCTAGGCTAGCCGGGGTACTGGCAGGATGACGGACATGTCCGCGCCGCTGCTGCTGCTCGACGGCGCGAGCATGTGGTTTCGCTCATTCTTCGGCGTGCCGTCCTCGATCACCTCGCCCGATGGCCGGCCGGTCAACGCGGTCCGTGGCTTCGTGGACTCGGTGGCCACCGTCATCACCCGACACCGACCCGGTCGGCTGGTGGTCTGCCTGGATTTGGACTGGCGTCCGCAGTTCCGGGTCGACCGCATCCCGTCATACAAAGCGCACCGGGTCGAAGAGGAAAACCCTACCGGGCAGACCGATGTCGAGGAGGTGCCGGACGACCTGTCGCCGCAAGTCGAGATGATCACCGACATCCTCGACGCGTTCGGCATCTGCACCGGCGGCGCCGAGGGCTACGAAGCCGACGACGTGATCGGCACGCTGGCCGCCCAGGAGCGACGTGACCCGGTGATCGTGGTCAGCGGTGACCGCGACCTGCTGCAAGTCGTCCGCGACGCGCCGGTCCCCACCCGGGTGCTCTACCTCGGCCGCGGCCTGAGCAACGCGACACTGCTGGGACCCGTTGAGGTGGCCGAGCGCTACGGCATTCCCACCGATCGCGCCGGCGAGGGCTACGCCGAGTTGGCCTTACTGCGCGGCGACCCGTCCGACGGGTTGCCCGGCGTACCGGGCATCGGCGAAAAGACCGCGGCGACGCTGCTGGCGCAGCACGGATCGCTGGAGGCCATCCTGGCGGCGGTCGACAACCCGAAATCGTCACTGGCCAAAGGCCTCCGGGCCAAGTTGCGAGCGGCTGGCGACTACATCGACGCGGCCAGGCCGGTGGTCAAGGTGGCCACTGACGCGCCGGTCGAGCTCTCGACGCCGACCGACGCGCTGCCGCTGGTCGCCGCCGATCCACCCCGGGTCGCTGATCTGGCAACCCGACTCGGAGTGGGGTCGTCGATCGCTCGGCTGCAGAAGGCGCTCGACGCGCTGCCCGCGTCGTGACGGCAGGCTACTTGGGCCGGCCCACCTCGTAGGTGCCCTTGTTGTCCTGGAACGTCACGGTCACCGATCGCTTGGTGCCGTCGATGCTGACGTCGCAATCAAATGTGGCGCCCTTTTTGACGGTCGGATTCTGACCGTTGTTGCACTTGACGTCCTTGACGTTCTTCGCGCCGTAGCCATTGCTGTTGTCGGTGAGGATCTGCTGCACGCCGGCCTCGGCTTTGCCGACGTCGAGCTTGGTGGTCACAAAGAATCCTGGCGCCCAGAAGCCCAGCACCAGGATCACCGCGACCACGGCGGCGGCCAGCAGACCGAGGACCGTGGCGATCGTCTTCCTCGAACGCTTCGGGCCGGCCGGCGGCTGACCATAAGGCCCCGCGTACTGGCCGTACTGGCCCGGCTGACCGGGCTGACCGTACTGGCCCGGCTGGCCGTACTGACCTGGCTGACCCGGTTGACCGTACTGACCCGGCTGACCCGGCTGACCGTATTGTGCCGGCTGCTGGCCGTATGGGGTGGTTTGACCGGGGTACTGGCCCTGCTGCGGGTAGCCCTGCGGGTAGGTCTGCGACGGCGGATAGTACTGAGCGGGCGGTTGTTGATACTGCCCGTATTCGGTGGGCGTGTAGGCGGGGGCCTGCCAGGTTTGCTGCTCGCCGCCCGAGGCCTGCCAGCCCTGGTCACTGCCCGGGTGCTGCTGCCAGGGCGATGCCTGCTGAGTGTGATCCTCGCCGGAGTTGTGGCCTTCTCCCTGAGGCGGCTGCCACGGCTGCGTCGGGTCGGTTCCCTGCGGTCCGCTCATCGTGTCTGGGTCCTCTCAGTGCTGATTGCAGTCCTCGCGTCCGGTCGTAGGCAACCGTAACCTCGGCTCAGCCTACCCGGCGTCAACTGCCACAACCCCGCGCCGAATCGCGTCGATTGCGCGCTTTGCGGTCGTCCGCAGTTCTGGTTGCGGGGCCGCATTACGGACCTGGTCCAGCAGGTCAAGCACCTGCCGGCACCACCGGACGAAATCCCCGGGAGACAGCGCAGATCCGGTGCCCTCCGCGTCGGCGGCGGCCAGGGCGGTGACCAGGTCGCCGCTGCTGGCCCACCGGTAGATCGCCGCGACGAATCCGTCGTCCGGCTCACGACTCAACGTGATGTGATGGCGTTGCTCGTCGGCGCGCAACTGGGCCGAAAGGCGCCGCGTCTGGGTCAGCGCCTGCCGGAGCCGCGCCGTCGGGACTTGCTCGTTGCGCGGCGCCCCGGGCGTGTCACCGCCGCGCGTCTCGTACAGCACCGCCGAGATCACCGCGGCCAACTCGGCATCCTTGAGTCCCGTCCACGCGTCGGTGCGCAGGCATTCGGCGACCAAAAGATCGCTCTCGCTGTAGATCCGGGCCAGCAGTCGGCCGTCGTCGGTCACCGTGGGATTGCCGTCCTCGAGTGCGATGAAGCCGCGCTCGGTGAGCAGTCCCACGATCCGGTCGAAGGTACGAGCCAGCGAGTTGGTGGCGGCGGCGACCTTCTTCTGCAGTGCGGCGTTGTCGCGCTCGATTCTCAGGTAGCGCTCGGCGATCCGCATCTTGGCCTCGCGATCGGCCTCGCGGTGGACCGGGTGACGACGCATCTTCTCCCGCAGCGACGCGAGTTCGGGGTCGGTGTCTGGGTTTTCGTTGCGCTTGCCGCGACGGTGGCCGGGCGCCGAGATGCCGTCGGCGGCGGAACGCAGCGCCGATGCCAGGTCTCGGCGGACCCGCGGCTGCCGGTGTTCGACGCGCTTGGGCAACGTCATCGATCCGACCGGGGTCGACTCGCCGGAATAGTCCGCTGAGGAAATCCTTCCGGCCCAGCGGTTTTCGGTCAGCACCAAGGGCCGCGGATCGGTGCTGTCGCGGGCCGGCTCCAGCACGACGGCCAGGCCACCCCGTCGACCGTGGGTGATCGTGATGATGTCACCGCGGCGCAGGGCCGACAGCGCGTCGTTGACCGCTTGCCGGCGTTGCAGCCGCGATGCCCGGGCCTGCGAGCGCTCCTGTTGGCTGATCTGCTCACGCAGCCGGGCATATTCGAGGATCGTCGCATCCTTGCCGCCGAGCTCGGCCGCGACTTCGTCGAGCATCTGTTGTCCGCGCTCGACGCCGCGAACCAGGCTCACCACCGAACGGTCGGCCTGATACTGCGCGAACGATTGCTCCAGCAGCCGGTGCGCCTGCTCGGTGCCCACCCGATTCACCAGGTTGATCGTCATGTTGTAGGACGGCGCGAACGAGCTGCGCAGGGGGAATGTCCGGGTCGACGCCAGCCCCGCGACCTCGGCCGGTTGGGTGGTTTCCTCGCCGGGGTGCCAGAGCACCACGGCGTGACCTTCGACGTCGATGCCACGCCGGCCGGCCCGACCGGTGAGCTGGGTGTACTCACCGGGCGTGAGCGGCAGATGCTGCTCGCCGTTGTACTTCACCAGTCGCTCCAACACCACGGTGCGGGCCGGCATGTTGATGCCCAATGCGAGTGTCTCGGTGGCGAAGACGGCCCGGATCAGCCCGGCGGTGAACAGTTCCTCGACGGTGTGCCGGAATACCGGCAACAGGCCGGCGTGATGAGCGGCGATCCCACGCAGCAACGCCTCGCGCCACTCGTAATAGCCGAGCACGGCCAGGTCGGAGTCCTCGAGACCACCGCAGCGCTCGTCGATCACCTCGGCGATCTGGGCCCGCTCCTCCTCGGTGGTCAGCCGCAGCGACGACCGCAGACATTGCGTGACTGCGGCGTCGCAACCGACCCGGGAGAACACGAAGGTGATCGCCGGTAGCAACCCGTCGGCGTCGAGCAGGCGGATCACGTCCGGCCGCGACGGCGGGCGGTAGAAACCTGACCGTTCCGAGTGCCCGGAGCCGCCTCTGCCGCCTCCGCGGCGCGGGCCGCGCCAATCGGACAGCCGATCGGCCTCCCGGCGGTGGGCGATGTGGCGCAACAGGTTTGGGTCGACGATCGCATGCCGCCGGTCCCCCGGCTCATGAGCCCCGTAATCGAACAGGTCGAACAGCCGTTTGCCGACCAGCATGTGCTGCCACAGCGGGACCGGTCGATGGTCGTCGACGACCACCGACGTGTCACCGCGCACGGTCTGGATCCAGCCGCCGAATTCCTCGGCGTTGCTCACCGTCGCCGACAGGCTGACCAGCCGCACGTCGGCGGGCAGGTGCAGGATCACCTCTTCCCACACCGCGCCCCGCATCCGGTCGGCGAGGAAGTGCACCTCGTCCATCACCACGTAGGAGAGTCCCCGCAGTGCCGTCGAGTCCGCGTACAGCATGTTGCGCAGCACCTCGGTGGTCATGACCACCACCGGGGCGTCGGCGTTCACCGAGAGGTCGCCGGTGAGCAGCCCGATCTGCTCTCTGCCATAGCGCGCCACGAAGTCGTGGTGCTTCTGGTTGCTCAGCGCCTTGATCGGTGTGGTGTAGAAGCATTTGCCCCCGGACGCCAACGCCAGGTGCACGGCGAATTCGCCGACGATGGTCTTGCCAGCTCCGGTCGGCGCGCATACCAGCACGCCATGGCCGCTCTCCAGCGCCGCGCAGGCGCGTCGCTGAAACGGGTCGAGCTCGAATTCCAATTCCGCGGCGAAGCGGGCCAGTTCGGAGTCGTCGGACGGGCGGGGATCAGGTGATGTCGTCATGAGGCCCACCAATGCTCGACGGCGCCCCGACCGCAGACGGCGAGTCGACCCCGGTCGGCGGGTCGAGAACCGAAGCTTCGTCGTCGTCCAGGGTGATCAGCGCGTCCCGCCTGGCTTTTCGTTTGTCGTGCACACGGGCGATCTGGATGGCGACCTCGAGCAACAGCGTCAGCGTCAGCCCCAACGCCGTCATGGAGAACGGGTCGGAACCCGGCGTGAAAACCGCTGCGAACACGAACATCCCGAAGATCAGGCCACGCCGCCAGGACTTCAGTCGCGCGTAGGGCAAGATGCCGACGAAGTTGAGCATGACAACCAGCAGAGGGAATTCGAAGCTCACCCCGAACACCAGCAGCAGGTTGATCAGGAAGCCGAAGTACCGGTCGCCCGACAACGCCGTCACCTGCACGTCGCTGCCCACGGTCAGCAGGAATTGCAGCGCTTTGGAGACCACCACATAAGCGAGCACCGCACCGGCGACGAAGAGCGTCGCAGCCGGCACCACGAACGCGACCGCGAACCGTTTCTCCTTCTTGTACAGACCCGGGGTGATGAACGCCCAGAGCTGGTAGAGCCACACCGGGCAGGCCAGCACCACGCCGGCCGTCAGCGCGACTTTCAGCCGCAGCATGAACTGGTCGAACGGCGCTGTGGCCAGCAAGCGGCACTGGCCGTTGGCGATATCGGCTCGGGCAGATGCCGGCAACGCGCAGTACGGATGGCGCAGCCACTCGCCCAGGCTTTCCAGCCCGAACATCGGGTGCGAGTACCAGGCGAAGCCGAATGCGGTGGTCAGCAGGATCATGGCCAGCGAGATCAGCAGCCGCGCCCGCAATTCGGTGAGGTGAGCGACGAGCGACATGGTCGCGTCGGGATTGGTGCGGCTGCGACGGGAACGCGGGTCGAGCCGTCTGAATAATCCGGTGGTACGCACAGTGATCAGGCGCTCGGGCGCCGTGGTGGCAGCGCCGGACTAGGCCGAGCGACCGTCAGCCGCCGGCGGCTCCACCCGCTCAGAGTGCACCGGCTGGGCCGGCGCAGCTTGGGTCGCGGACGTTTCCGGCTTGTTGTCGCTTTGCAGTTCACGGACCTCGGACTTGAAAATCCGCAACGACTTGCCCAATGAACGTGCCGCGTCGGGAAGCCGCTTGGCGCCGAACAGCACGATCACGAGGACCGCGATGATTGCCAGGTGCCACGGGCCGAGAGCGTTCACTTGTGTTTACCTCCACACGTCTCCACGATGCTACCGCAGCCATCGGTTCATCAGCCCGAGCGCGCCGCGGCCTGGTAGGCCTCCACCGCGGCCGCGGCGTCCCGGGCTACCCGCGCCGCCAGTGAGTCCGGGGCGAGCACTCGCACTGCCGACCCCAGCCCCAGCACCTGGCGGGCCATCCAATCTTCCGAGGCATAGGTCATCGCCGCTTCGCAGTAGCCATCGGGCAGTTCCTGCAGTAGACGCATCGGGTAGTACTCGAACATCCACGACGCGGCGGGTGACAGGCGCAGCGTCGCCGCCGGCAGCGCGGGGTCGGCGTCGAACAGCGACGTGTCCGGCGGCGCGTGGATCGCGGGTTCCGGTGGCGCAGCGGGTTCGTCGAGCAGCGTGGCGTCGACGATGCGATCGAACCGGAACAGCCGCACGCCTTCGGCTTCTCGCGACCAGGCCTCCAGGTAGCTGTGACCACCGACGAGCACGATGCGAATAGGGTCGACGATCCGGGTGGACAGCGTGTCGTGCGAGGCGGCGTAGTAGTCGATACTCAACGCCCGGCTGTCACGGACCGCGGCCCGCACCGCGGCGGCGGCCCGGCTCTCGACGGGCGCCTGGTCGTCGACCGCAGAGACGTCATTGCCGTGCCCGGCCGCTCCCGCGGCCGCCTCGATCTTGGCGATGGCACTGCGCGCCGCCGCCGGGTCGACTACCCCCGGGATGTCGGCGAGCGCGCGCAGCGCAACCAGCAGCCCGGTGGCCTCCGGTGAGGTCAGTTGCAGCGGGGTGTCCATCCCCGCGGAGAACGTCACCTCGATGGTGTCCCCGGTGAATTCGAAGTCGATCAGATCACCCGGCCCGTAGCCGGGCAGGCCGCAGAGCCACAGCTGGTCGAGGTCTTCGTCCAACTGCTTGACTGAAACGCCCAGTTCAGAGGCTGCTTGTGCGCGGGTGACCCGGGGGTTGGCCTGGAAATACGGCACCATGTTCAGCAGCCGCACCAGGCGCGTCGACACGGGTGTCATTGCCGCTCCCCCCCTACGTGGGCACGTAACAGCTCCAGCACCTCGTCGCGCAGCGACGCGGGTTCCAGCACGACGGCATCGGCGGCGTAACCGGCGATGTCACGCGTCAACCGGCCGGTGCTCCCGATGTCCATTTCGATGACGTCACCGTCGCGGCCGTCGATCCGCCGCGAGCCGACCGGTGTTCCGGCGCGCCGCAGTGCGGTGGCCCGGCCCTCGGCGACCCAGACCTGAGCCCTTAGGCCGGTTGGCGCGTCGCTGACGGCTTTGGCGACGATCTCGCGCAGATCGATGTCCTTGGGCCTGGTGACGGCCCCGGCAGAGCCGATCGGGGTCACCTCGGCGCCGATGCGGGACAGCCGGAATGTGCGGGTGGCGCCACGGTCGCGGTCGTGCCCGACGAGATACCACCGGCCTTTTTCGGTGATCACGCCCCACGGCTCGACAGTCCGCACGGTGTACGGCTCGGTGCGCGACGGGCGATGCGGGAACTGCACGGCCTGCCCCGCGGATATCGCCGCCAGCAACGCGTTCAGCACGTCCTCGGACCCGCGCAGTCCGACGCTGCCGGCCGGCGACGCGATGGCGACCGGCGCGTCCGGGTCGACGTCGACACCGGCGGCCCGCAGCTTCAGCAGCGCGCCCTGGGTGGCCGTGATCAACTCCGGCGATTCCCACAGCTGGGTGGCCACCGCGACCGCAGCGGCCTCATCACCGGTCAGCTCGACGGCGGGCAGCGCGTAAGTGTCCCGGTTTATCCGGTAACCCTCCACCGGGTCGTAGGAGGACACCCGACCGGTTTCCAGCGGGATGCCCAGATCGCGCAGCTCGTTTTTGTCCCGCTCGAACATCCGCGAAAATGCTTCGTCACTGGCGCAGTCCGCGTATCCCGCCACATTGGACCGGACTTTCTCTGCGGTGATATAGCTGCGGGTGGACAGCAATGCGATGACCAGGTTCATCAATCGCTCGACTTTTGAAACAGCCACTCACACCACTCTAGTTGCCGGACTCCCCGCGGGCCGTCACCCAGCGGGCGCGGTTACATGCTGGCGATCAGCCTCTTGACCCGCTCGTCGACCGACCGGAACGGATCCTTGCACAGCACTGTGCGCTGAGCCTGGTCGTTGAGCTTGAGGTGCACCCAGTCGACGGTGAAGTCGCGTCCGGCCGCTTGGGCGGCGCTGATGAACTCGCCCCGCAGCCGCGCGCGGGTGGTCTGCGGCGGCTGGTCGACGGCGGCATCGATTTCCTCGTCGGTGGTGATCCGCGCCGCCAGGCCCTTGCGCTGCAGCAGGTCGAAGACGCCGCGGCCGCGCTTGATGTCGTGGTAGGCCAGGTCGAGCTGGGCGATCTTGGGGTCCGCAAGCTCCATGTCGTAGCGGTCCTGGTAGCGCTGGAACAACTTGCGCTTGATCACCCAGTCGATTTCGGTGTCGACCTTCGCGAAGTCCTGGCTCTCCACGGCGTCCAGCTGGCGACCCCACAGGTCGACGACCTGTTCGATCTGGGCATTGGGTTCGCGCGTCTGCAGGTGTTCGACCGCGCGGGCGTAGTACTCGCGCTGGATGTCCAACGCGCTGGCCTGGCGCCCGCCGGCCAAGCGGACCGGCCGCCGGCCGCTGGTGTCGTGGCTGACCTCGCGGATGGCGCGGATCGGGTTGTCCAGAGAGAAGTCCCGGAACGCCACGCCGGCCTCGATCATCTCCAGGACCAGTGAGGCGGTGCCCACCTTGAGCATGGTGGTGGACTCGCACATGTTGGAGTCGCCGACGATGACGTGCAGGCGCCGGTACTTCTCGGCGTCTGCATGCGGCTCGTCGCGGGTGTTGATGATCGGCCGGCTACGCGTGGTGGCCGACGAGACGCCCTCCCAGATGTGCTCGGCGCGCTGCGACAGGCAGAAGGTGGCGGCCTTCGGGGTCTGTAGCACCTTGCCGGCGCCGCAGATCAGCTGGCGGGTGACCAGGAAGGGCAGCAGCACGTCGGAGATCCGGGAGAATTCACCGGCCCGCACGATCAGGTAGTTCTCGTGGCAGCCGTAGGAGTTGCCCGCCGAGTCGGTGTTGTTCTTGAACAGGTAGATGTCGCCGCCGATGCCTTCGTCGGCCAGCCGCTGCTCGGCGTCGATCAGCAGGTCTTCGAGCACCCGCTCGCCCGCGCGGTCATGGGTGACCAGTTGGACCAGGCTGTCGCACTCAGCGGTGGCGTACTCCGGATGACTACCGACGTCCAGGTACAGCCGCGCGCCGTTGCGCAGGAAAACATTGGAGCTGCGGCCCCACGAGACGACCCGCCGGAATAGGTAGCGGGCCACTTCGTCGGGTGACAGGCGCCGATGGCCGTGGAAGGTGCAGGTGACACCGAATTCGGTTTCGATGCCCATGATTCGCCGCTGCACAATTCGAGAGTACTTGCTGAAGGGCGAAGTGGTACGGAGCACCCGCCGACGGGTAGGAGGTTGGCCCTGTTCAGGACTCGACGGGGTCGGGCGCCTCGCCGAACCGGCTCAGCGCGAGCGCTGCGATGACAGCGACCACGAACCCGGCTTCGACCATCCAGCCCAGGCCCGGGCGGGTGCGGTCACCCAGCCAGGCCACGCCGACCAGGGCCGGGCCGACCGTCTCGCCGATCACCATCCCGGCGACGGCCGTGGTCACCGATCCGCGGCTCAAAGCGGAAGTGAGCAGCAGAAAACCGGCTGCCCCGCCGGCGACCAGGGCGTAGATGGCGGGATTGGTGTAGAACGCGGCCCGGGTCAGGTCGACCGAATCGATCAGCCGGACTGCGATCTCGTCGACTCCGAAACCCGCACCGGCCCCGAACCCGAGCACCAGTGCGCGTGTCCGGTCGCTCAACCGGCCCGCGGCGGCTCCGGCGGCGAAGACCACGGCGACGATCACCAGCAGCGCCCAGCCCAGTCCGGGCGGGCCGTGCGCGGTTCCCTCCGGGCCGGCGGCGACCCCGAGCATCGCCAGACTTGCGCACACCACCGCCACTGCGGCCCACTCCATCGAAGACAACCGCGTGGACAACACCCATGCGGCCACGATCGCGGTGACAGCGAGCGACGCGGCGATCGCCGCGGCGACGACGTAAATCGGGACCAGCCGAAGCGCGCCGACTTGAAGCACGAAACCCAAGCCGTCCAGCCCAATGCCAACCAGGTAGCGCCACTGCCGCAGGGCGCGCAGCAGCAGGGCCGCATCGACTCCGGAATCGCTGTCACCGGAGTTCACCGAGCGGGTCGCCGCGGCCTGCAGCACCGTCGCCGTGCCGTAACAGACCGAGCATCCCAGCGCCAGCAGCAAGCCGATCAGCATGGCACAGTGCCTATTTCGACGATTCCTCCGGCGAGTCGTCCGACGACTCGGAGCCATTACGTTCGGGCAGCAGCCGCTCCAAGGCGGCACCGGTGATCCGACGGAACGCACGCCGCGGCCGAGTGGCGTCGAGGATGGCGACCTCCAACGACGAGACGCTCAACGTGTCCTCGTCGCCGCCGTTGCCGGCACCCGCCTTCAAAGCGTTGACCGCAATGTGAACCGCATCGGAAAGATCGGCGTTCTCGGCAAAAGAATCCTTGAGCGCGGTCGCGATCGGCTCGGTGGTTCCGCCCATCACCACGAAATGCGGCTCGTCGGCGATCGACCCGTCGTAGGTGATCCGGTACAGCTGAGGCGGTTTGGTCTCGCCGTAGTGCGCGACTTCGGCCACACACAATTCGACCTCGTACGGCTTGGCCTGCTCGGTGAAGATGGTGCCCAGGGTCTGCGCGTACACGTTGGCCAATTGCCGGCCGGTGACATCCCGGCGGTCGTAGGCATAACCACGCGTGTCGGCGAACTGAATCCCGCCGCGGCGCAGGTTGTCGAACTCATTGAACTTCCCGGCCGCGGCGAAGCCGACGCGGTCGTAGAGCTCGCTGATCTTCTGCAATGAGCGCGAAGGGTTTTCGGCGACGAACAGCACTCCCCCCGAGAAGGCGAGCGCCACCACGCTGCGACCACGCGCGATGCCCTTGCGTGCGAGCTCGCTGCGCTCGCGCATCGCCTGTTCTGGCGAGATGAAGTAGGGAAAACTCATGAATCACTTCCCGCGCGATCGGCGTCGGGCCCGAAAGTGTCCGCGCGCGAGCGGGTTCGGACCACCTCGCGGGCCAACTCGGCGATGCGCTGCTCACCGACGTTGACTGCGCCGTCGACGCCGATAGTGACGGCAGTCGGGAAGATCCCGCGGACCAGGTCCGGGCCGCCGGTGGCCGAGTCGTCGTCGGCGGCGTCGTAGAGAGCCTCGACAGCAACTCGTAGCGCC
>JAVHWH010000149.1:0-3256 GCA_032159915.1 Mycobacterium sp. | reverse complement strand
ACCCAGGCCTTGGGCCATCCCGCCCCACGCATCACCCATAGCCCCGAGCCCGTTTTGACCGGTTAAGGCTTTGATCCCCTCCTCGGTCGAAAACCACCGATCACCGAATCCTTCGCCGACTCCCGGTGCCGGCGGGCGGGGACCCTCCGGGGCGATGTATCTCGGCGCCCCAGCGTCCAACCACTGCTGGGTGTTGGTGACGACTGCGTTGAGCCTGGCCTCGATCTGGTCCGGCGGCACACCGTCGCTGATCATGGTTCGGCGGGCCAGCGCTTTGAAACTCTCAATCTCCGCCGGCTTCAAGGGCGGAGCTGGAATGCCAGTCGCGCCAGGCTTAATCCGGCTCAGCAGATCCAGCGGGCTGCCGGGCGGCGGCCTTTGATCGGCCGGCTGGCCTCGCCCGAGCAGCA
This sequence comes from Mycobacterium sp., assembly GCA_032159915.1. Lineage (GTDB taxonomy): Bacteria > Actinomycetota > Actinomycetes > Mycobacteriales > Mycobacteriaceae > Mycobacterium. Next base: position 2,846 of record JAVHWH010000149.1, on the reverse strand, counting down.
TGTCCTCCATCGACGGCGGCTTGCCGGACCCGGCGTCGCCCGGGACCGGCGGGCCTTTCGCTGCGTCGCCCGAACCAGGGCCCGTTGGTAAAAGCATGTCTTGCAACGACTTCGGCTGATTGCGTACTGGGGACTGAGGAGCGTCGGCGCCTACCGCAGCCTCGCCGACGGCGCTGCGAACGGCGGTGGCGAGTTCCTGGTCTGCGCTGTGAGCGTGCAATTTGCAGCCGTCGAGTAACCCCTGTAATTGTTCTTTGAATACCGCCTTCGCGCCGTCGAGCTTTATCCCGCCGGCGTCGATTCGCCAGTCGGGCGTGACGGTGAAGCCGTAGCCGTCGGCCGCTTGCTCGATTCGATCGAGTTCGGCTTTGACCGCGCGTACGTCTGCTTCTGCGCGCGATACCGCCGCCGCAACCTGTTTGGACTCATGGCCGTCTGCTTCGATGTCTCGACGGGCTTTGCCGAGGTCGGCGCGAAAAGCGTCGCCGGCCTCCCCGTGCCAGTCGCTGAGCGTGCCGTGCACCTGCTGCAGGCTGTCGCCCAAGGTCTGCAACGTAGCCGCCCGATTGGTGGCGACCTGGAACACGCCGTGGATCGCATCGGCATCCCAGCGCTTGACGTCATCTGGGCTCAGCGGCGCCACGAGCTACCTCTTACTCCCCTATCGACCTGACTGCCTGGGTCGACTCGTCTTCGTTGCTCAGGTAGCGGACCATCGCGTCGGCAACCTGCGCGCCCAACCTGCCGACCTGCCCTTTGTGGTGACCGTGCTGAGCTTCCCAGCGCGCGGCCAGCTCGCCCAACGCCTGCTGCGACGACCCGATCCAGCCCGGCGCAGCCTCGGCCAGCCCGTCCTCATGGCTAACGAAACTCAAAGCGGCCTCGCTTACCGAGTTCAGCATGTCGTCGCTGCCGTTATGGAGCGCGACGGGATCGACGTTCAGCTTGTCCGCCACGACGATCCCTCCCTGTCCGAAGCTCCCGCGCGCAGAAGCATAGCCCGGACCAACGGGGTCCGCCCTTCACCTTTCGGCCCCGATGGCGTCCGGCGGGCACGCCTAAGTGCGGAAAGCCCCGTACTCGTGGTCGGCATGGCCAATAATTCGTGCATCGCATCCCAATGAAGGGAGCGGCATGGCCTCCGCGATGCACGCTGCAACGGTGTCTTCGGCTCTGATGCGTCGTGCCCGTCCCGTCGCGATTGCTGCGGCGGCATGTGCGGGCGCCGTCGTGATGGCAACAGCGGCGCCGCATGCCAAAGCGGACGCGGGTTCGTATCAACCCGCGCTTGATCAGCTCCTCGACGCGATGCAGCAAGCGGTCGCCTACGACTCGGGGTTGCCGTTCGCCACTGCGGATAGCGACACCATGCTGCTGACCGGACTACAGAACACCAACTACGAACTGCTCTCCGCCGGGCTGTCCAGAGTCACCGAGCTGTTCAACGGAGTGTTCTTTCAGTCCCCGGAAGCAGTGGCCACTGATGCCGCCGACTCGCGTCAGTATTTCCAGTTCTTCACCCCCGACATCTATTACCACGCGACCGCGGGGCTGGCTCCGGGCGCGACCTACGAGCTCGCCGGCACGCTGGGCAAAGGGACCGAGGCGCTCGCCATCGCGACTGAAGCCATCACCGGCTCAACCGCGGGCAGTAAGGAAAGTCTCGAGCTCGACCACAACCTGATCGTCAATCCCGACGGCACCTACACCGTCGACATCGGTCCTACCGAGCCGACCGGCGCGGTCAATTTCATCAATGACGCCGATGCCACCACCAATGGCGATGCCTCGCTGCTGGTTCGAGATGTGCTAGGCGATTGGGCGCAGGGCCCGGGCAGCATCAGCATCCACTGCGTGTCCGACTGCCCGGCGTTTTTCGCCATACCGAGCACCGGCCTCTTCCCCGGCGCGGACGGGTCTGCTGCCGAGATGGGCTCGCTCGCAGGGACGACGACGCCTCCGATCACCTCGGTCGACTCGCTGCTGACCACGTTGTTCACCGCCTTCAGTAACATCGTCGGACCCTTCAACCACGAGAACATGAGCCTGGCCGAGGTGGCCGGCATCGACCTGCCGCCCAACACGATGAGCGCGCTGGCCCCCGAAACAACCCTATTCGCAACGGGTCTGCCCAGTGCAGCCGTCTCCGGCGGCAACTTCGACCTCGGTCTCGACCAGGCACTGATTGTGCAAGTGCCCGACGTGCCATCCGGCTACAGCGGGATCGAGCTGATGAACGTCTTCGGCGCGGCGCTGCCGTACACCTTGGCGCAGACCACGTTCAACAACACCACGGCATTCGCCGACCCGGACGGATACACCTACTACGTGGTCAGCGCCACTAATCCCGGGGTTGCGAATTGGCTTGACAGCAGCGGGATCAGCAGCGGCGAGATCTTCGCCCGGTTCGAGAACCTCCCAGACGGCGCAGACCCGATCGGACTGCCGGTGACGACTGAGGTAGTGCCAGTGGCCGATGTGGCCAACTATCTGCCTGCCGACACACCCACCGTCACCCCCGCGGAATATGCCGCCGACATGTCACAGCGGGTTTTGTCGTACGACTACGGCTTGGACCTGTCGCGCGAGAATGCTCAGCCGGACTGGGTGATACAGCAGTTAGAGCTTCACGGGCTGCAGAGCGTGATGGGTGCCGACAACTTCAGCGCGGTATTCGGCAGCGAGCCGACCGTTCCGCTGGAGCTGAGACTCACCCCGGCGTTGTCTCCCGATTGGGACACTGTGGACCACGACCTCCTCACCCACCCGATCACCAGTCTCGAGGCGATTTTCAATAATCTGCCGCTGGCGGCCAGCGACATCAACCTGCCCACCGAATTGGCGGT
>JAVHWH010000097.1:0-14540 GCA_032159915.1 Mycobacterium sp. | reverse complement strand
GTCGCGCAGCTTCAACTCGTTGACGATGTCAAGAATGTCGTCGGCGTAACCCTGCAGCGACTCATAACGTCGCGGGTCCCACGCGGAGGGATCTGACGCCCCGGAGCCGACATGGTCGAACAAGACCTGTCGAAAGCTCGACGCGAGTCGCGCTTCAACCAATCGCCACAGGTGCTGATCACAACCGAAGCCAGGAGCCAGCATGATCGTGGGACCGCCGTCGACTCCGGCGATCCGCACATTGTTGCGTGCCCGCACATTCACGCCCTCATATTGCCACCCGACCGCGTCCTACCGTCTGCGTGTGCGGTCGACCGTCGGCGCCTGCGGGAAACGTACTGCGCCCCGCGAACTTTCGCCCGCGGGGCGCAGGCGTACCGAACGATTCGGGCTTACTTCAAGTCGAACCGGTCGTTGTTCATCACTTTGACCCACGCGGCGACGAAGTCCTCGACGAACTTCCCCTTCGAGTCGTCCTGTGCATAGACCTCGGCCAGCGCACGCAGCACCGAGTTCGACCCGAACACGAGGTCATTCGCGGTGGCGGTCCATTTCAGGGCTCCCGAGGCCCGGTCGTGGCCCTCGTAGACGTTCTCCGCGGTCTCTGATGCCTTCCATTCGGTGTTCATGTCGAGCAGGTTGACGAAGAAGTCGTTCGTCAGCACACCCGTCTGGTCGGAGAACACGCCGTGCTTGCTGCCGCCATGGTTGGCGCCCAGGGCACGCAGTCCGCCGATGAGCACGGTCAGCTCAGGACCGGTCACACCGAGGAAGTACGCGCGCTCGATCAGCAACTTCTCCAACGGCGCCTTTTCGCCCGGCCGAACGTAGTTGCGGAAGCCGTCGGCCCGCGGTTCGAGCACCGCAAACGATTCCACATCGGTGCTCTCCTGCGAGGCATCCGTGCGACCAGGCGAGAAATGCACCGAGATCTCATACCCGGCGTCCCTGGCCGCCTTCTCGACTGCCGCAGAGCCGGCCAACACGATCAGGTCGGCCAACGAGATCGCCTTCCCGTCGGAGGCCGAGTCGTTGAAGTCGCGCCGGATGTTCTCCAGCGCCGCCAGCACCTTGTCCAACTCAGAAGGCTCGTTGACTTCCCAATGCCGTTGCGGCTCAAGGCGAAGCCGTGCGCCGTTGGCACCGCCGCGCTTGTCGGTGTTGCGGTAGCTTCCCGCCGCGGCCCACGCCGTCTTGACCAACTGCGGAACCGACAGCCCGGACTCGAGCACCTTCGTCTTCAGGGCCGCGACGTCGGTCTCGTCGACCAGCTGGTGGTCGACCGCCGGCACCGGGTCCTGCCACAGCTGCGGCTCGGGAATCCACGGTCCGAGGTAGCGAGACAACGGCCCCATGTCGCGGTGCAGGAGCTTGTACCACGCCTTGGCGAAGGCCTCGGACAGCTCCTCGGGGTGCTCGAGCCAGCGCTTGGTGATGTCGCGGTAGATCGGATCCTCCCGCAGCGCGATGTCGGTGACCAACATCGTCGGCGTCCGGCCCGGCCCGCCGAACGGATCGGGGATCGTGCCCGCACCCGCGCCGTCCTTAGTGGTGAACTGCCATGCTCCGGACGGGCTTTTGGTCAGCTCCCACTCATAGCCGTACAGGTTCTCCAGGTAGCCGTTGCCCCACTTGGTCGGGGTCGTGGTCCAGACCACCTCCAGTCCGCTGGTGATGGTGTCCGGGCCCTTGCCGGTGCCGTAAGAGCTCTTCCAGCCCAGCCCCTGCTGTTCGATCGGGGCGCCTTCAGGCTCGGGACCGATGAGATCCGCGTCGCCCGCGCCATGGGTCTTGCCGAAGCTGTGCCCGCCGACGATGAGTGCGGCGGTCTCCTCGTCGTTCATCGCCATCCGCCCGAAGGTCTCGCGGATGTCCACTGCGGCCGCCACCGGATCCGGCTTGCCTTCCGGCCCTTCAGGGTTGACGTAAATCAGGCCCATCGTGGTTGCGCCGTAAGGCTCCGCGAGTTCGCGCGACTCAGGCTTGCCGGCATAGCGCTTGTCGGTGCCCAGCCATTCGCCCTCTTCGCCGAAAATGACTTCTTCTGGCTCCCAGACGTCTTCGCGGCCGAAAGCGAACCCAAAGGTCTGAAAGCCCATCGATTCCAGGGCCACGTTGCCGGCCAGCACCAGCAGGTCGGCCCAGGACAGCTTGCTCCCGTACTTCTTCTTGACCGGCCACAGCAACCGACGCGCCTTGTCCAGGCTGGCATTGTCCGGCCAGCTGTTGAGGGGGGCGAAGCGCTGCATGCCCTGTCCGGCACCGCCGCGGCCGTCGTAGATCCGGTAGGTGCCTGCGGCGTGCCAGCTCATCCGGATGAAGAAGCCGCCGTAGTGGCCGTAGTCGGCGGGCCACCAGTCCTGCGACGTGGTCATCACCGATACCAGGTCTGCCTTGAGCGCGTCGAGGTCGAGCTTCGCGAACTCTTCGGCGTAGTCATAGTGCTCACCGTACGGATTGGCCTCTGCCACATGAGGATGCAACAGGGACACGTCGACCTGGTTGGGCCACCAGTCCTGGTTCGTCCGGGGAGCTTCGCCTTTCGGCTTAGGTGTGTCAATGGCAGGGTTTTCGCTTTCGCTGCCTTTGTGGGCGGTATCAGATGACACTGCGTTCCTTTCGGGGGTGGGTGAATCGGGTCGTGATCACTGCTGTGATCGAGTGGTCGAACAGTTCGGACAAAATCCCCAGTAGATGACTTCGGCCTCGTCGAGAACGAAGCCTTCGAGCACATCGTCGTCGGACGGGGTCAGACACGGTGCGTCGCCGACGGCGCAGTCGACGTCGGCGATGACGCCGCAGGAGCGGCAGACGACGTGATGGTGGTTGTCGCCGACCCGCGACTCGTAACGGGCAACCATCCCCAGCGGCTGGATCCGGCGGACGAGACCTACAGCGGTGAGGGCATTGAGAACGTCGTAGACCGCTTGGCGGGAGACATCGGGAAGTCTGCGGCGGACCGCCGACAGGATCGTCTCGGTGTCGGCGTGCGGGTGGGCATGAACCGCCTCCAACACGGCGACCCTTGGCTTGGTCACGCGCAAATCGGCCATTCGTAGTTCAGCCGAGTAATCCGTCGACGTCGACGACACGATCTAAATATGCCGCTGTTCTCTGGAAACAGTCAAGACCTAATTTGGATTTGGTCAAGAAATAAGCGATCCGGTTAGCGCACTTCGCGCAAAAAGAGGAGGACTTTCGTCCTCACCTTCAATGTATAGCCCACCCCGGGGCTTGCCGCAAGACCGGGGTCCTGTCCCAAAATAGCTGGCCGGAAACAAAATTCAGCGATTTGGGGGTGCTCATTGGGCACGAATGCACTGCCAGAGCATGCGGTGATCATCGCCGGGGGAGGCCCGACCGGACTGATGCTGGCAGGTGAACTGGCGGTGGCGGGAGTCGACGTCGCCATAGTCGAGCGGCGCGCGAACCAAGAAGTAGTCGGCTCGCGGGCCGGCGGTCTTCATTCGCGCACCATCGAAGTACTGGATCAACGGGGGATCGCGGAGCGCTTCCTGGACATCGGCGAGGTGGCACAGGTCGCGGGGTTCGCTCAGATCAGGCTGGACATCAGCGACTTTCCCACCCGACATCCCTACGGACTTGCGTTGTGGCAGAGCGCCATCGAGCGCATCCTGGCCGGTTGGGTGGACGAACTGGGCGTTGCGACTTATCGCGGGCGCGAGGTCAGTGGTGTCACCCAGACCGGCGCCGGGGTGGGCGTGCAGTTATCCGACAACCAGCGTCTCTGGGCGGGCTACCTGGTGGGATGCGACGGCGGACGCAGCACGGTCCGGAAGTCAGTAGGGATCGAGTTTGCGGGGTGGGACCCGACGATGAGCTACCTGCTCGCCGAAGTCGACGTGGCCGCCACACCCGGCGCAGAGCCCGAGTGGGGCATTCGTCACGATGCCCTCGGCGTGCATGCCCTCAGCCAGCCGGCCGACGGCGGACCTGTTCGGGTGATGGTGACCGAGCGGCACATCGGTCCGGGTAGCGACCCAACTTTGGACGACCTCCGCCGGGCGTTGGTGGCGGTGTACGGGTCCGACTACGGGGTCCAGCACCCCAGGTGGATTTCCAGATCCACCGACATGGCCCGCCAGGCCGCTTCCTATCGTGCGGGCCGAGTCCTTCTTGCCGGCGATGCGGCGCATGTGCATCATCCGATCGGCGGCCAAGGCCTGAACACCGGCGTGCAGGATGCGGTGAATCTAGGCTGGAAGCTGGCCCTGGCAGTGAAGGGGTCAGCCCCGGACAGCCTGCTCGACAGCTACCACCGCGAACGGCATCCGGTTGCGGCGCGGGTACTGCGCAACACCATGGCGCAGATGCAGCTGCTGCGCCATCCAGACGACGATCGCACGAAAGCATTGCGCGACATCGTCTCTGAGCTGTTGACCATGGACGAGCCGCGCCGACGGTTCGGCGCGATGATGTCTGGACTTGACATTCATTACGACCTGAGCCATCACCATCCGCTGATCGGGCGCCGCATGCCGGATTTGGACATTGCCGCCGCCGACGGGCCGCTGCGGGTTTTCTCGCTGCTGCACCAAGGCCGCGCGGTGCTCATCAATTTCGGCGAACCGGGCCGTGTCGGGGTGTCCGGTTGGGCTGATCGCGTCCGGTTGGTCGACGCGCACTACACCGGCGCATGGGAACTGCCGGCGGTCGGTCTGGTCAGCGGCCCAGCGGCGGTGTTGATCCGGCCCGACGGCTACGTGGCCTGGGCGGGAGATCGTGTCGACGCCGGTTTGAAAGATGCGCTCGCCACGTGGCTCGGACCGCCTATTTAGCGCCCTTCAATTTCAGCACCCGCTTGCGCAGGCCGTCGGTGGCCGTCTCCATCAGCCCTTTGGCTCCCCTTTTGATCAAGAACCCCGGAATGGGAACGGTCGGATCCACTGTCAGCTCGAAGGTGACCTTGGTCGAGTCCCCGTCGGGAGTCAGCGTGTAACGGCCATGCTGCGCGCGTTGCTGCTTGGAGCTGACGAGCGTCCAACTGACACCGTCGTCATGAACGGAATAGTCCAACACCTGCTCATCGGTGACTCCGACAATCTTGACGACCTGACGAGACTTCGTCGGGTGCCCGTCCTGGTCGCGTTCGAGCACCTCAACCTGCTGATGAGTCGACGACCACTCGGTCAACGACTCGAGGTCGAACAGCACATCCAGGATTTCGTCGGGTGATGCCTCGATCACGACCTGACGGGATTCGGTGACAGCCATACCGCCAATACTGCCAGGAGCGAAATAGCCGCCGAAACGTCAGCCGTCGCACGTTCGCCCCACGCGTTGGCCGCGAAACCTGACCGAAAGTGAGATCGAGGCCTCCACTACCTTCTGAGGTAGGCATCAGGGCCGCGACGAGGCTCCGACTACCCAGCGACGGTGCTGGTTGGATGTAATTCCGGACAAGCACGAGGGAGACAACGTGGGTAAACCCGCGGCCATGGCCGAGGCCGACCGCGCGTGGATGATCGACACGCTGCTGGCTCTGCTGCAGACCCCGAGCCCGTCGGGGCGCACAGACGCCGTGATGCAAACGATCGGCGGTTTCTTCAACGACTTCGGCGTGCCGTTCTCGTTGACTCGTCGGGGCGCGATCATCGCCGAACTCCCGGGTAAGTCGAAATCCACCGACCGGGCCGTCGTCGTGCACGCCGACACCATTGGTTGCATGGTGCGCGGCCTCAAGGACAACGGTCGCCTCGAGCTGATCCCGGTCGGGACGTTCTCGGCCCGGTTCGCGACCGGCGCCAGGGTGCGAATCTTCAGCGACGATCCCGACGAGTTCATCACCGGCACCGTGTTGCCGCTCAAGGCCAGCGGTCACGCCTTCGGAGACGAGATCGACACCCAACCCACAGACTGGGACCACGTCGAGGTCCGCATCGACCGCAAAGTCTCATCGAGGGAAGACCTGGTCGAGTTGGGCATCGCCATCGGGGACTTCGTCGGGCTGATCACCAGTCCCGAGCTGGCCGCAGATGGCTTCATCGTCTCGCGGCATCTCGACGGGAAGGCCGGCGTCGCGGTGGCGCTGGCGCTGGCCCGGAACTTCGCCGAACAGAAGATCGTGCTGCCGCACCGCACCACGATCATGGTGACCATCACCGAGGAAGTCGGTCACGGAGCAAGCGACGGCCTGCCGACCGGTGTCGCCGAGCTTGTCTCAGTGGACAACGCGGTGTGCGCGCCGGGCCAGCACTCGATCGAAGACGGCGTCACGATCCCGATGGCTGATCTGCACGGGCCATTCGACTACCACCTGACCCGCAAGCTGTGCCGCCTCGCCGAAGAACAGAAGATCCCCTACGCCCGAGACGTGTTCCGCTACTACCGATCTGATGCAGCTGCTGCGATCGAGGCGGGCGCGGGAACGCGCGCTGCGCTGGTCGGCTTCGGGCTGGACGGCAGCCATGGCTGGGAGCGCACCCACATCGAGTCGCTCGAAGCCACCTACAACCTGCTGCACGCCTGGCTTCAGACACCGCTGACCTTCGCGAAATGGGATGCGCAACCGTCCGGCCAGCTGCGGGACTTCCCGTCGTCGGAGCAGCCCGCTCCCACCGAGCAGTGGGTGCCGCTGGCCCGCGGCGAGCATGCCGACCCCGGCGACGTGTCTCCGGGATCGCACTGGCCACCGGAGGTGCCCTAAGCCTGCGGTGGGCTGGGCGCGCGACCGGTCATGCCGCCGTTGACGACTTTCACGGGTTTGTGCGGGAAGCGCTTCTCTGCATAGGTTTTGGCGGCCGAGTTCGGCAACACATACAGCGTTTCCCGCTTGTCCTGCAGAGGTTTCAGCACCCGGTCCATGAATTCCTTGCGGTCATCGAGATACGGCTCGATGACCTCCTCGCCGGCCGGGCACACGGCAAGGCAGTAAGCAGCCTTGTAGTTGGGTTTGAAGGACAGGCTCTGCCACATCGACGCGTTTTCGGAGTCGCTGACCCTAGACCGGAACTCGTCTGCGTCGGAGCTGTCGGCGATCGTCTGCGCCCAGTCGGTGAAGCCGCCCATGAATTCTCGATAGTTGTGAGTCGAGCAGGCGAAGAAGTCGAACTCGCCGTCTTTGCCGATAGCCCCGACGGGGCAGGCGGCAACGCAAAGCTTGCATTCCAGACACGGTGAATAGTCCAGGGGCCGTCCATAGGAACTGATGTCGGCATCGAGCAGAATCGTGCCGAGCAGGATGAAGTTGCCGAACCGCGGATGGATGACGTTGCGGTGGATGCCCATGACGCCGAGACCGGCCGCGACAGCGACGGGTTTGTGGGCCACCACCCAGATTCGTCCGGGGAAGCGGTCCATCTCCATCGGGAAGGTCGCCGACGGGTTAAGAGCGCGGTAGCCGCGATCTTCCAGGGCCCGGGTGATCTCGCGCGCGGCTTCGTTGAGAATCTCGCCGCTGCGGTGGAACTCCTGATTGGCGACGCTGCGGGCCGTCGATCGGACGTTCTCGCGATTCATCTTGACCACCAACGAGATATAACTCCGGGTGCCGGGCAACGCCTGTTGTACATGCGGCACTTCCGACGTGAGATCGGCATTGTCCACCGAGGCGAACGCGACGTCGTCGGCTCCCGCGGCCAAGCAGATCGACCTGAGCCAGTCGGCGTCGATCACGTCGGCTCGCGGCGGTCGATCGGCACGATCAGCTCGATCAGCAAGCACCTTCCGCACGGTCGGGTGCTCGGCAAGGCGGCGGGGAAGCTGTGGCATCACCCTAGATACACTAGACTATACTCAGCTAAGAAGACACAACGATCGGCACGGCAGACGATCACCGCACAACGCAGTGAACGGAAATGGTTGTGCGACAATGCCTTGGCACCGGACTGGATTACGGCCGCGGTGTCGGCAAGGATGAGCGAATGCGTTTCCGCGTAGTCGTCGCCGGTTCGGACGCCGTCGCGATCGGCAGGCGAGCGTGCCAGTTGCTGGATCAGGGTCACTCAGAACCTGACGTCGTGAACAGCATGATCCAGCAGAATGCCGGATTCAGCACCGACGCCTCGACCACGTTCACCCAGATCGCCGAAAGCAGCTACTGCCCGCAGCACATCGGGGGGAGCGCCGGCACCCGCCCAGCCCGCGCCGCAGCCCTACTACCCGCCGCCCGAATTCCCGTTACCGGCGCTACCCGGAGCTTTATAGTCAAGCGGCAGCTATGAATGGGGGTGAATGATGAGTCGTCCACGCGCGACATCGTTTGCGCTGTTCGGCGCCGTCGTGCTGCTACTTGCCGGCTGCTCGCATCCGCCCGGGCCGCAGGCGCCGCGGGCCGCCGCGGACCCGAACCCGCCGACCACCATGACGGTCGCCGCCGTGCCGAAGACGCCCGACGGTGCCCAACCCCGGCTCGCGCCGAATCCTGCGCAGCTGGCCGACGACCTTGTCGCCGACGAACACGCCATCCGTGACCCGTCGACCGGAGAGGCAGCGCTCGTCACGGCGGCGCACCGCCAGCAGGCTGCTTATCGTGCGATAGGGCAACACCCCGAGTGGGACGCCAGCACCCGACCGCGCATACCGGCGGCGCTGATCGACGTCTACGACCGCAACGTCGATGCGCGCCGGGCGCTCAACGCGATAACTCCCAGCCGCACCACGCTGCCCGCGTGGCGCATTGTCCCTCCTGCGCCGGCCGAGCAGCTCCTGGGCTTCTATCACCAAGCGGAATCGGAAACCGGTGTCGCGTGGAACTACTTGGCCGCGATCAATCTCGTCGAGACCCGGTTGGGCAGCATCGACGGTGTCAGCACGGCAGACGCGCAGGGGCCTATGCAGTTCCTGCCGTCGACGTTTGCGGCTTACGGTCAGGGCGGTGACATCCACTCACCGCGTGACAGCATCATCGCGGCGGGCCGCTACCTGGCCGCCAACAATTTCGTCAACGACCGCGATCACGCTATCTACCGGTACAACCACTCCAGTGACTACGTGCGCGCGGTAAACCAGTACGCGGCGCTGATCGGTGGAGATCCCGCAGCGTTCACCGGCTACTACCGATGGGACGTCTACTGCCGCACGACGGCAGGGGATGTGTTGCTACCCATCGGTTATGCCGCAACGTCGCCGATCCCGGCCGCAGACTACGTCGCCAGCCACCCCCAATGAACCGGGTGATCGAGATACCGAACCCGATCGGGCTCATCGCCGAACCCTGACCTGCCGCGCCTATCCTGGCGGGGATGGTTGAGACGTCCGTCGCGGAGTTGCGCAAGCGGCTGGATGATCTGACTCTGCGCGATGCGGCACGCTACGGCAGACGGTTGAGGAATCTGCGCGGCGCGGACCCGAAGAAGCTGGCGCAGCTCGCCGATCAGATCGCTACGGCCGCGAGCCTGGCGGCTACTCGCCACGCCGCCGTCCCGAAAATCACCTACCCGGAACTGCCGATCAGCGAGCGACGGCCAGAAATAGCCGAGGCGTTGAGGAACCATCAAGTGATCGTCGTGGCGGGCGAAACCGGCTCGGGCAAGACGACCCAGCTACCCAAGATCTGTCTCGACATCGGCCGCGGTGTCCGGGGGATGATCGGGCACACCCAGCCTCGCCGCCTTGCCGCCCGAACGGTGGCGCAACGCATCGCCGACGAATTGGGCAGTCCGCTGGGGGAAGTCGTCGGTTACACCGTTCGGTTCAACGATCAGGTGAGCGAACGCACCCTGGTCAAGCTGATGACCGACGGCATCCTGCTCGCAGAGATCCAGCGCGATCGACGGCTCCTGCGCTACGACACCCTGATCATCGACGAAGCCCACGAGCGCAGCTTGAACGTCGACTTCTTGCTCGGCTATCTGCACGAGCTGCTGCCGCGCCGACCAGACCTGAAGGTGATCGTCACCTCGGCGACAATCGAGCCTCGACGTTTCGCGGCACATTTCGGCGACGCGCCGGTGATCGAGGTTTCCGGTCGGACGTACCCGGTGCAGATCCGTTACCGGCCGCTGGAGGTAATGGTTTCAGCCCAATCGCACGATGATCCAGACGACCCCGACGCCGAAGTCGTGCGGACCGAGACCCGCGACGAGATCGAGGCGATCGTCGACGCTATTCACGAGCTCGAGTCGGAGCCGCCAGGCGATGTTCTGGTCTTCCTATCCGGTGAGCGCGAAATCCGCGACACCGCAGAGGCTCTGAGTAGCTTGAAGCACACCGACGTGCTTCCGCTCTACGCCCGGCTGCCCACAGCTGAGCAGCAGAAGGTTTTCGCCCCCCACACCGGGCGCCGCGTGGTGCTGGCGACCAACGTTGCCGAGACTTCCCTGACAGTGCCGGGGATTCGGTACGTCGTCGATCCCGGCAGCGCGCGTATTTCGCGATTCAGCCGCCGATTGAAGGTGCAACGCCTGCCCATCGAACCGATTTCGCAGGCTTCGGCGGCCCAGCGAGCCGGCCGATGCGGGCGAGTGGCGCCGGGTGTGTGCATTCGGCTCTACTCCGAACAAGATTACGCGGCCCGACCGCGGTTCACCGACCCCGAAATCCTGCGGACAAATCTGGCAGCGGTGCTGTTGCAGATGGCCGCGCTGGAGCTCGGCGACGTCGAGCAGTTCCCCTTCCTGGACCCGCCGGATCGACGCAGCATTCGTGACGGCGTGCAGCTGTTGCAGGAGCTCGGGGCGTTCGACCGGGAGGGCCAGATCACCGATGTCGGTCGTCGACTGGCGCGATTGCCCGTCGATCCGCGGCTGGCGCGAATGATCCTCGCCGCCGGGGTGCAGGCATGCGTCCGGGAGGTGCTGGTCTTGGTTGCGGCGCTGACGATTCCCGACCCCCGGGAACGGCCCGCCGAGCGCGAGGAGGCCGCCCGCCAGAGCCATGCCAGGTTCACCGACGAGCATTCCGACTTCATGGCGTACCTGAACCTCTGGCGTTACCTAGGGGAGAAGCGGAACGCTCTGTCGGGCAGTGCCTTCCGCCGCATGTGCCGAAGTGAGTTCTTGCATTATCTGCGCATCCGGGAATGGCAAGACCTGGTCGGGCAGCTGCGCAGCATCGCTCGTGATCTCGGGATTGTCGAATCTGACGAGCCGGCTGACGCCGGCCGGGTGCACGCAGCGCTGCTGGCCGGCTTGCTGTCCCATGTCGGCATGCGCCGCGAGGATTCCAGCGAGTACCTGGGAGCACGTAATTCACGATTCGTCCTGGCACCCGGTTCTGCACTGGCCAAGCGGCCGCCACGTTGGGTGGTGGTAGCGGAATTGGTCGAGACCAGCCGCCTCTACGGCCGAACCGCTGCGCGGGTTCAACCTGACAGCGTCGAACGCAGCGCCGGCGAGTTGGCACAACACACGTACAGCGAACCGCACTGGGACGCCAAGCGGGGCGAGGTAATGGCTTTCGAGCGCGTGACGCTATACGGCCTGCCGCTGGTTGCGCGCCGGCGGGTCGGCTACTCCCGCATCGAGCCGAGCGTGGCCCGCGAGTTGTTCATCAGGAATGCACTGGTCGAAGGCGACTGGCAGACACGCCATCACTTTCTGCACGACAATGCGACGCTGCGGGCCGAACTCGAAGAACTGGAGGAGCGAGCCCGGCGCAGAGATCTTCTGGTTGGTGACGACGAGGTCTTCGCGTTCTATGACAGCCGTATTCCCGGCGACGTTGTCTCGGCGCGACATTTCGATGCATGGTGGCGCAAGCAGCGGCACAAAACACCGAAACTGCTGACGTTCACTCGTGACGACCTGCTGCGCAGCGGCAGTGCAGACGATTCTGAGCGCCCCGATACCTGGCGAAGCGGCGACGTCACGCTGCCGCTGACCTATCGGTTCGAACCAGGAGCCACCGACGACGGCGTCACCGTCCACGTGCCGATCGACGTTCTCGCCCGCCTGGGCGGCGACGAGTTCGCCTGGCAGGTACCGGCGCTGCGCGAGGAGCTGGTCACCGCGTTGATCAGATCCCTGCCGAAAGAGTTGCGCCGCAACTTCGTTCCGGCGCCGGACACCGCCCGAGCGGTACTGGCAGCGATCGACACCGACCGCGAGCCACTGCTGACCGCCGTGCAACGCGAATTACGCCGGCGCAGTGGTATCTCCGTTCCCGCCGACGCCTTCGACCTGGACAAGGTGCCGGCCCATCTGCGAGTGACCTTTGCCGTCGAGTCGCCTGAGGGCGCCGAAGTCGCCCGCGGCAAAGACCTCACCACACTGCAGGAGCAGCTGGCGACACCGGCCCGGCGCGCTGTGGCGCGTGCGGTGGCCAGCGATTTGGAGCGCAGTGGGCTGCGGAGCTGGCCGGACGACCTCGATGTGCTGCCGCGTGTCGTCGAACGAGATGTCGACGGACGATCTGTGCGGGGCTTCCCGGCCTTCGTTGACGCCGGCACGGCTGTGGACCTTCGCGTGTTCGCGACACCCGGAGAGCAACAACAGGCCGCAGGACCCGGTATTCGCCGGTTGTTGAGGCTCGACATTCCCACACCCGTCAAAACCGTTGAGCACCAACTGGACTTACGCACCCGGTTGTTGCTGGGCACAAACCCCGACGGCTCGTTGTCGGGGTTGATCGACGACTGCGCTGACGCCGCGGTCGACGCATCGATTGCCGGACCGGTGTGGACGCGCGAAGAGTTCGCCGCCGTTCGCGAGCGGATCGGCGAGGTTCTGGTGCCAAGCACCGTGGACATCGTGAGACGTGCCGAAAAGGCGCTGGCTGCAGCGCAAGAGGTGCAATTGGCACTGCCGGCTGAGCCCCGGCAAGCGCACGCCGAGGCGATCACCGACATCCGCGCTCAGTTGGATCGCCTGCTCCCGCCCCGATTCGTCACCCTCACCGGGGCCACGCGTCTGAGCGACCTGACCCGCTATCTGACCGCGATTCGCCGGCGCCTCGACCAATTACCCCATGCGCTCAATGTCGATCACCAACGGATGTCGCGAGTGCAGGCGGTACAGGACGCCTACGACGAACTGCTGCACGCCCTACCGGCGGCGCGCAGGTCAGCGCCCGACGTCGAAGACATCGGGTGGCAGATCGAAGAGCTACGGGTCAGCCTGTGGGCGCAACAGCTCGGCACCCCGCGTCCGATCAGCGAACAGCGAATCTATCGAGCGATCGACCGTGCGGCCGAAGGCGATTGACGCCCGCATATAGCGGACGTCAGGGCATCGCGACTTCCGGTACGCCGGGCGTGTGCAGCCGGCCGGCAATCCAGGGCAGTGTGACCGCGAAAGCATCTGCGGCGGAGGGCCAATCGTGCTTACCGGACAAACTCACCAACTTACACTCGATGCCGTGGGCTGCGCCGGCGGCACAGAGCGATTCGGCGGCCGCCCTGCCGACCGGGCCAGGCGACGCGAACAGGCCGGCCAGGCCCCGGTAGTCGCTGTGCCGGCCGATGACCGTAGCCGGGTCGAACGACGACCACGCTTGGGCATCACCGCCGAACAGTCGGTCAATAGTCTGCGCGCGATCACCGGCGTTGGGCGCGGCATCGCCGCCGATATCGACGAAAGCGCTGAAGATGTCCGGATGCATGACGGCTAGGTCGATGGCACACGTGCCACCGGAGGAGAAGCCCGTCACGCCCCACCGCGTTGGCTTTTCGGCGCCGAACGTGGCGTTGATCTCGGCGATCACGTCAGAGGCGAGATGGTCGGCAGCGTTGCCGTGCACACCGTTGACGCACTCCGTGTCGACAGTGAATCCCCCTGTGGCATCGGCGAAGACAACGATGGGCGCCCGGCCACGGTGCGCTGCCGCGAACGCGTCCAGGGTGGCCACCGCGTTGCCGGCCCGAATCCAGTCCTCGGGAGTCCCGAACTCCGCACCGATCATCAGCACTGCCGGAAGCTGCGGCGGCGGATCGCTGGTGAACCACACCGGCGGCAGGTATACCCACTCGGTACGGTGCCGAAATCCCGATGCGTCAACCCGCCGCTCGATGGGGACGACTGCGCCGTGTTGCGGTGCAACGTGTTTGGACTTCATCGCCTGGACTCCTGGCCAGTCGGACTGATCGGGCAGCCGTGCGTTGGTCAACTCGCCCCATGCGGCGCCGACGGTCGGGAAATAGCCCAGCCAGCCGTTGATGGTGAGGCCGGTGGCCAACAGGCAGAACGATGCCGCGAACACCGCGGCGTTGCGCCGCCACCAGCCGGCGCCGCGCCACCCTGCAACAGCGACGGCAATGGCGAAGCCGCTCAGCCCTACCCAGATCCACAGCTGCCAGGGCGGCGGCTCGCTGGCCAGCCCGAGTGTCCCGTAATACCAATGCACAGCAACGACGGTCGCCACTCCGACAACCGCCGCGAGACCTAACCAGCGCGCACGCCAGCGCCGCCCAATCGTGTAAACCAACGCCACAACTGTGACGAGCTCGACCGACACCGGGATGATGCCGCGCATGAGCGAGAGCATCCGACCTGACCAACCGTTCTCACCGTGGAACGTCTGTCTACCCGCGCCACCGCCAGGTCATGCACTACCGGCAGACGACGAAGCGCTCAGCTTCCCGCGCTGAGAATTTTGATCGCGAAGATCAGGCTGTCGCCCTTCTGGATCCCAGCTTGGGGTTG
>JAVHWH010000066.1:0-3177 GCA_032159915.1 Mycobacterium sp. | reverse complement strand
ACTCGATTCTGGCCGGGCTGGTTTCTCAGGACCCCTACCTGCACATCGTCGGTCCGAACATGGGCACGCAGCCCTACGGCATCGGGGTTCAGTTGGACAACACCGGGCTGGTCAAGTTCATCAACGGGACGCTGGAGCGGCTCCGCCGCGATGGCACATGGAATACGTTATACCGCAAGTGGTTAACTGTTCTCGGTCCTGCGCCTGCACCGCCGACTCCGAGGTACGTGGACTGATGGCCGAGCAGTCGGAGGATCTGGAGAACGCGGAAGCGGACGAGGTAAGTCCGGCTACCCAACCCGCCGATTCAATGGTGGACTCATCTGCGCAGAGCCGTCCGGTTGCTACTCAGGCGATCTTCCGGCCGGACTTCAACGATGACGACGACGACTTCTCGCTGCACTTCGGTGACACCACGACCACGGCGCGAACGGAGCCGGCCAGGCGCGCTCCGGTTCGCCGGCTAGGCGGTGGATTAGTCGAGATTCCGCGGATTCCGGACATCGATCCACTCGAAGCGTTGATGCCCAATCCGGTTGTGCCGGAGTCCAAGCGTTTCTGCTGGAACTGTGGACGGCCGGTGGGTCGCTCCAGCGAGGATGAAACAGCACCGTTCGAGGGTGAATGCCCGTATTGCGGAAGTCCGTATTCGTTTCTGCCGCAGCTCAATCCGGGTGACGTGGTGGCCGGGCAGTACGCCATCAAGGGGTGCATCGCGCACGGTGGGTTGGGCTGGGTCTACCTGGCGCTGGACCGCAACGTCAATGATCGACCGGTCGTGCTCAAAGGTCTGGTGCATTCCGGCGATGCTGAAGCACAGGCGATCGCCATGGCAGAGCGGCGATTCCTCGCCGAGGTGGTCCACCCGTCAATCGTGCAGATCTTCAACTTCGTCGAGCACACCGACCAACATGGTGAGCCGGTCGGCTACATCGTCATGGAATACGTTGGTGGGCAGTCACTCAAGCGTCGCAAGGGTGACCGGCTGCCCGTCGCTGAAGCGATCGCCTACGTGTTGGAAATCCTGCCGGCCCTGAGCTACTTGCATTCCATCGGTCTGGTCTACAACGACCTCAAACCGGAAAACATCATGCTCACCGAGGAGCAGCTGAAGCTGATCGACCTGGGCGCGGTGTCGCGAATCAACTCGTTCGGCTATCTGTACGGCACACCGGGCTATCAGGCACCCGAAATCGTGCGAACCGGACCGACGATCGCCAGCGACATCTACACCGTCGGCCGCACTCTTGCGGCTCTGACGTTGAAACTGCGCGCCCGCGGCGGCCGCTACGTCGATGGCCTTCCCGAAGATGATCCGGTGCTCGCGCAGTACGACTCATTCGGCCGGTTATTGCGCCGCGCAATCGATCCCGACCCGAGCCGACGGTTTGCCAGCGCCGAAGAAATGTCCGGTCAGCTTACCGGTGTATTGCGTGAGGTGGTCGCGAGGGACACCGGTGTGCGACGGCCGAGCCTGTCGACCATTTTTTCGCGCAGCCGCGCAACGTTCGGCGAATCCCTGTTGGTTGCCCACACCGACGTGTACCTCGATGGCCATGTGCACGCAGAGAAGCTGACTGCCAAGGAAATTGTTACCGCGCTGCAGGTGCCGCTGGTCGATCCGGCCGACGTCGCTGCGCCCCTGTTGCAAGCGACCGTGTTGTCGCAGCCGGTGCAGACCCTTGATTCACTGCGCGCATTCCGCCACGGCGCAGTCGATTCCGAGGACATCGACCTATCGGACTCCGTCGAACTGCCGCTGATGGAGGTCCGGGCTTTACTCGACCTCGGCGATGTCGCCAAGGCGACCCGCAAGCTCGACGACTTGGCCGAGCGGGTGGGCTGGCGCTGGCGATTGGTGTGGTATCGCGCCGTCTCCGAATTGCTCACTGGCGACTACGATTCGGCGAGCAAGCATTTCAGCGAAGTTTTGGACACCTTCCCCGGCGAGCTGGCACCCAAGATGGCGTTGGCCGCGACCGCCGAATTGGCCGGCTCCTCAGACGAACACAAGTACTACGAAGAGGTGTGGAAAACCGACGATGGGGTGATCTCGGCGGCATTCGGGTTGGCAAGAGCCCAGTCGGTCGAGGGAGACCGGAGCGGGGCAGTACGCACGCTCGACGAAGTGCCCGCTACGTCAAGGTATTTCACCACCGCGCGGCTGACCAGTGCTGTGACGCTGCTGTCGGGCCGGTCGGTCAGCGAAATCACCGAGGACCAGATCCGCGATGCAGCGCGGCGGGTCGAGGCGCTACCGCCGACCGAGCCGCGCGTGCTGCAGATCCGCGCGCTGGTTCTGGGTAGCGCGTTGGACTGGCTGGGCGAACACGAAGCCAGCACCAACCACATTCTCGGCTTCCCGTTCACCGAACACGGCCTGCGGCTTGGAGTCGAGGCGTCGCTGCGCGGGTTGGCCCGGGTGGCGCCGACCCAAGCGCACCGCTACAAGCTGATCGACATGGCCAACCGGGTTCGGCCGACGAGCACGTTCTAATTGGCGGCTACCCCGGCGGCAGGATCTGACTGACGTCCGCGCGACTGGATTGCTGTAACGGTTCAGCCTGGACACGCTTGAATTTTTCCGAATACTTGGACTAATCTCAGCTTCGTCTCAGTTAGAGTTCGGTCCAATAAGCGGCAAACCTTAAGCAAAAGGGCAGGTCATGCGGCAATCACTCCGTCCGTACGTAACCACCGGCATCGCGATTGTGGGGGCCAGCCTGATAGCCGTCACCCCGGTGGCGGCGCCCACGCCCAACGTCCAGCAACGAGCGCTCAAGCTCGTCGACTACACCGAGTACGACGGCGCTCAGCTGCTCAGTGCCACCGAAGCCAACTGGACGGGGCTCGAGTCGGTCCTGAGTAGCAGCCACTGGCTGTCTGACCCAGACATCTCGCAAGGTCTGTCCACGCTCTTCAGTGACCTGTCGACCGGCACATCGAATGCGGTCACCAACCCCATTTCGCTCCTGGCGGAAAGCTCACTGGGTCTGCTCAGCCTCGACTACGCCTCGAATGCCGCATCAAGTGCGCTGACGGCGGTCACCGACAACGTCGACTCCGCGCTGAGTGGCGGCAACTACACCCTGGCGCTCACCGACCTCGAAAACGGGCCCACCACAGTCCTTTACGCCTTTCTGAACGGCTACTCGGAACATGTTGGGTCCAACCTCA
>JAVHWH010000355.1:0-6288 GCA_032159915.1 Mycobacterium sp. | reverse complement strand
AGGTTGCGCGACGGCCGGTTGCGCCCCAACGTGGGAGCGGTGTGTTCATTGGCCGACGCGCCTTCTGCACTCGATCCCGCCGCTCGCACCCACGGCAAGACCATCGTCGCCATCGGCGGCGACGGCTAGATCAGACCTGTAGCGTCGAAGATCCATGACGTGTCCGCCGTGGCGAGGTCTTCCAGCCAGGTCGGCGGCGCCTGCGCGGTCATGCCGCCCATGTCCCAGTAGTCCTTCCACAGCGTCACCTTGCCGTGTTCGACTCGGTGCACCGAAACGAACTGCAGCACAGCGGTTTCCCCGCTTGCCCAGTTCCAGGTTTCGGAATGCTCGTACATGACGTCGGCGCCGTTGGACACCAGCACTCCGTCGTGGTTCTGATAGCCGGCCAGCGGCTGCAGCCCGACCTTGAGTCGCTTCACGATGTCCTCGGGTCCCCGTGCGGCCAGGGTCGGCCCGACGGGCATGTCGACATAGACACAATCTGCGGACAGGAAGGTTTTGACAGCCTCCCAATCCCGGTCCGACAACGCCTTCCACAGACCGATCACCGCGTGCTCATCCGACATGGGATTAAGGCTTACAGGTAACCCCCGTCCCAGGGCAAGGATCAACGGTCTTTACAGTCTGCGCAGGCAATGACGCTCGCAGGAGGTGGGGATGCCAACGCTGCGATCACGACGCAGACGCACCCGTGACACGAGTCCATCACCGTTCTCACCGCCCTGGACCCCCAGAGCGGCGCAGTACGGAGTGGGCATTCACCACAACGTCGCGGTGCCGATGAGCGACGGCGTTGACCTGCGCGTCGACATCCATTACCCCACCGACCGCGACACCGGTGAGCCCGCCGCCGGGCCGTTTCCCGTGCTGATGTCGATGACGCCGTACGGCAAGAAGGCTCCACCGCCGGCCGCGCAGATCGGCGGCGGGGCTACTCCGTATCTGATCAAACGGGGCTACATCGAGGTGATGGTCGATGTCCGCGGGTGCGGCGTCTCCGGCGGTTCGTTTCAGATGTTCGGCGAGCGACAAGCGCAGGACGGGGTGGAGCTGGTCGACTGGGCGTCGAAACTGCCCAACGCCAACGGGCGGGTCGGCATGTTCGGCGTGTCCTATCTGGCCATCAACCAGTTGTTCACCGCCGCCGCCGTCGGGCCTGGTTCACCACTGAAGGCCATCTTTCCGGTGATGGCCGCCCGCGACTTCTACCGGGATGCGGCGGCGATGGGCGGTGCGCCGCACCTTCGCACGGTGCGCGCCTACGGCGGGGTCTACAACCTGCTCAACATCGTCAACCCCATGCTCGAGGTGATCAATCGCGGCAAGCATCCGCGGCCACGAGCCGGTGGGATAGCCAGTGTCCGCAAGCGCGGGCGCGATCAGCGGGGCTACTTCCGGCCGTTGATCGCCGATGCTGTGGCCGGCGGCGACACCGCTTTCGACGAAGAATTCTGGGATGCACTGCGACCCGCCACGGTGCTGCCGGAGATCGTCGCCAACAAGGTGGCGGTCTTCCTCGTCGGCGGCTGGCATGACGCTTTTCAGCGCGGCGCTCCGCTGAATTACGCGGCGCTGCAGAACGCGTTCGCCGGAAGGCCCGACGAGCAGCCGATGCGACCCGGCCAGCCGGTCTCCGACCAGCTCCGGTTGATGATGGGCCCGTGGTATCACGTCTCCGATTACGGTGGGCTGCACCTTCAGGCGCTACAGCTGCGCTGGTTCGACTACTGGCTGAACGACGACGCCGGCGCAAAAATCTCCGGTTCGCCGCTGACGTTCCAGGCGATCGGCAGCCCGCGGTGGTTCCACGCCCGTGAATATCCGCTTCCCGCGGCGACACCGACCCGGTTCTATCTGTCGGACGCCGGCCGGCTGACCGCCGAACCTGCGTCTGAAACGTCCACGGTCACAGTCAAATACGTAGGCCGGGGTCCGGTGGCCGGCCGAAGCGTCGAGCAGTGGACGCTCGGGATGACCAGCTTCATCCGTACCCAGCGCGGCGGCCAGACCCGCTACGACCAGGACAACCGGCGAATGCAGCGCGGCGCGCTCACCTACACCACCGAAGCCTTCGCCGCCCCGACATTGATCGCCGGGCCGATCACCCTGACCGTGCACGCCACGGCCGACACCACCGAGTCGCTGTGGGTCGCGCACATCGACGACGTCGCACCCGACGGCTCCTCACGGCCGCTGACCCAAGGTGCGCTGCTGGGCTCGCACCGCGCATTGGACCCGGAGCGCACCTGGTCCCTGCCCGACGGCACGGTGCTCAAGCCGCATCACATCAGCACGCGGGCGGCCGTCAAGCCGGTCGTGCCAGGCGAGCTCACCCGCTACGACGTCGAGATCTTCCCGACCGCAGCGCTGCTCGAAACCGGGCATCAGTTGCGTCTGACGGTGACCACGTTCGACTTCCCGCACCTCGTCCCGACTGCGCCGGCCCGCCGCGCCCTGGCCGGCGGCAGCTATCGACTGCACCAGGGCGGGCCCACGCCGTCGCATCTGTTGATCCCGGTGGCCGAACCGAACAGTCTCGACTGACCCAGTGCGGCAGCGTCATCCGGGCAGGACGACCGTTTGTGGCGCATACTCGCCTGGATGACGTCACTACAGCAATACATCGCTGAGGAGATCGCCGGTGACCACGTCGACGGACTGCTGACCCGACGTGAAGCCATGCGTCGGCTGGCGCTGCTCGGGGTGGGCAGCGGTGCTGCGGCCGCGCTGATCGCGGCATGCGGTGACAACGAGAACCGGCCACTTCACTCGAGCTCAAGTGAGGGAGTGGACCCGCCGGGCGCTAAGCAGGCGTTGCCGACTGAGCCGATCACGTGGGCCGGGCCGCGGGGAGAACTTCAAGGCGCATGGGCTCAGGCGCACAACGCCCGCCGCGGCGTGCTGGTCATCCACGAGAACAAGGGCCTGACCGACTGGGTTCATTCAGTGGCCGAGCGATTCGCCGGGGCGGGATACTCAGCGCTGGCCATCGACCTGCTGTCCGAAGAAGGCGGCACAGCTCAGTTCACCGACCCCGCCAAAGCCACCGCCGCGCTGGCCGCCGCACCGCAGGACCGGTTGCTCGCGGACCTGAATTCCGGCGTCCAGGAGCTGCAGAACCGCGTCCCGGGCGGCAAGATCGCGGTCGTCGGGTTCTGCTTCGGCGGCGGGCTGGTCTGGCAACTGCTGGCCTCCCACAATGCCCGGTTGTCGGCTGCCGTGCCGTTTTATGGTCCGCTTCCCGACAATGCCGACTTCAGTGGTGACAAAGCGACTGCGGTGCTGGCGTTTTACGGAGCCCTTGACAGGCGCGTCACTGCGTCAGAGCCGGCGGCCAAAGCCGCTCTCGAGCGGGCCGGACTGATCCACAACATCGTCATCGAACCCGATGCCGACCACGCGTTTTTCAACGACGGCGGGCCGCGCTACAACGCAGCCGCCGCCAATGACGCCTGGCGGCGCGTATTGGAGTGGTTTGGCCGCTACCTGGCTTAGCGGCATGATGCGTGCGTGACCTCTCCGCCCGTCATCACGCTTCGGCACGTCCTCGACACCCTCGACCTCGAACAAGTCAACGCGGAATTCTTCGTCGGAAACCAGCTCGACGAAATCGCGCATCATATCTCCGGGGGCCACATCGCAGCGCAGGCGTTGATGGCGGCCAGCCGGACCGTGACCGATCGTTTGCCGCACAGCATGCACATGTATTTCCTCCGGGCCGGCGACGCCCGGCAGCCGGTCGACTTCGAGGTCACCGCGCTGCACGACGGTGGCACATTCTCGGCCCGGCGTGTGACCGCCCGCCAGTTCGGCTCGGTGCTCTTGGAGGGTGTCACGTCCTTCACCAAAGACGTCGAGAGCATTGTGTACCAGCAACGTCCACCCGAGGTCGCGGATCCCGAATCGCTGCCGACGTTCGCCGAGCAGCACGCCGAGTACGCCGACGAACGTGACGGTTGGTGGGTACGCGAGCAGCCCATCGACTACCGGTACGTGGACCCATCGGCCAGGCTCGCAGCCGACAGTGCGCAGGCGCCGCCCGCAAGCATCCGAATGTGGTGGCGTCCCAATGGTATTGCGCCGGTCGACCCGGTGATCGCTGACTGCCTGGCCACGTTCGTCGCGGGCCGCACGCTGCTCGAGTCGGCCATGATCGCGCGCCGCACGACTCCGCTGGGCCCCGGCTTCTCAGCTCTGATGGATCTGGCAATGTGGTTTCATCACCCACCGGATCTGTCGGACTGGCTGCTCTACGAACAACATTCGCCCAGCGGCATCGGTGGTCGCGGACTGGCCCAGGGCACGATGTTCAATCGCACCGGCCGGCTGGTCTGCACCACGACGTTGGAGTGCTACTTCGGTGGCATTAAGAGCGGCTAGCGAGCGGCCAGCGATTCGGCCCGCCCCAACGCGACCGGGAGCGTAGACCAGCCGTGCAGTACCCGGGTGTCTCGGCGGCTTCCCGCGCCGGCGGCGCGGACGTCGGGAAAGCGATCGAAGAACGCCCGCAACCCCACCTCGCCTTCGGCGCGCGCCAACGCCGCGCCCAGACAGAAGTGCCGGCCGCCGGAGAACGCCAAATGCCTACCGGCATTGTCGCGTTCGATGTCGAACGTGTTGGGATCGGCGAAGACGGCCGGGTCGCGGTTGGCCGCGGCGACGTAGATGATGACCATCTCACCCTCGCTCACCGGGTGGCCCGCAACCTCGGTGTCGCGCAGTGCCATTCGCGCTGTGAGTTGCACGGGTGACTCCAGCCGAAGGATCTCCTCGACGGCGTTCGGCCACAGCTCGGGCCGCCGGCGCAGCGTGCCCAGGTGCTCCGGTTTGTCGAGCAGCATGCGAATACCGTTGCCCAGCAGATTCACTGTGGTCTCGAATCCCGCCGCCAACACCAGGCCGGCGACCGCCCGAAGCTCGTCGCGATCGAGATACGTTTCCGGCGAGCCACTTTCGGCCTTGCCGATCAGTTGGCTCATCAGATCCTCACCGCGATCGCGGCGCAGCTTGTCCAGATGGGCGTCCAGCCACAGGTTGAATCCGGCCAAGCCGCGCTGCACCCGTCCGTATTGCGGCCACGGGAGCCCGAAATCCAAACTGGGCGCGGCAAGTTCGCCGAACTCGAGGATGCGCTCACGATCACCCTCGGGTACTCCAAGGATGTCACTGATGATCGCCACCGGCAGCTGCGAGCAGTACCGGTCGACGATGTCGATCACACCCGGTTCGTGAGACAGCTCGCTTAGCAGCGACTCCGCAGTCCGTTCGACCCCGTCCCGCAGCGCGCTGACCGCTCGCTGGGTGAACACCGACGACACCGTCTTGCGATAGCGGGTGTGGTCCGGCGGCTCGACGGCCAGCAGTGCCGGCGGGCGCAACGGATGCAGCAGCTCGTCGCGGGTCCGTCGCTCCAGCCACCGCACGGGCCCGGGAAGGTTCGAGCCGATCGACAGAACCCGGAAGTCGTCGGAGCGCAGCAATTCGTGGCCGATCAGGTGGTCGGCCGTGAGGTAGCCGATTCTGGACCGCACCAGCGGGCCGCGGGCCCGCACCTCCTCGTAGAACGGCACCGGGTTCGCCTTGACCGCCGGGTCGGCGATCAGGCGGGCCTGCAGGTCCCCCCGGCGGGCGCCGATCGCTGACAGACCCCGGACGAATCCGTGCAGCGCCAGCCAGTGCAGTCTCTGCTTCAGTTCGATCGCCACCGATTCGGCCTCCACATTGACGGGCAGTGCTATCGCCCCAGCCTACGACCCGGCGCCGCTGTCGGCCGTCCTCAGGCCTCCGCCACGTCCTTGATCCGGTGCAACGTCTTGGTCATGTCGCGGACGTTGCGTCGTTGCCGCAGGAAGCCGCCGAACAGCCAGAAGTAGACGCCGACCAGCGGCGAGGAGGCCATCCGGAATGACTCGGTGACGTCGGTGCCGCCACCCGAGGGGGCCAGGCGGTAGTGCCAATTGTTGACCGCGCGGTCGCCGACGAGCACCTCGAAGCCGAATTCGCGGCCAGGCTCGCATGCGGTGACGCGGCAGACGGTCCAGTACACCGGACCGATCTCGTTGCGCTTGACGTGGCCGCGGAACCTCGCGCCCAGCGCGGGCCCGGTGGCACCGTCCAGCCACTCGGCTTCAAATACTTCGGGGGAGTAGCGGCCGATGCTGTGGACGTCGGTGATCAGGCGCCAGATCTCGTCCGCCGGTGCCGTCATGTGAACTGTCGCAGATCCCTGCATGGGCTGATCCAAGCACGCCCGCGGGTGACGGGTCGGCGAAAACGGCGATGTTC
>JAVHWH010000253.1:0-36227 GCA_032159915.1 Mycobacterium sp. | reverse complement strand
CTGCATGGTCGTCTAGAGTGGACGCGGTCTTCACCGCTGGTCGCAGCGATCCGTCGTGGTGTAATCGGCAGCACTTCTGATTTTGGTTCAGACAGTTCAGGTTCGAGTCCTGGCGACGGAGCTCCGCCGGTGAGACCGCACGCGACAGCCCGACGCCGGGCGGCACGGTCGTCTCGCGTCCTGCCGGACCAGCTTATTTCTTACGTACTCCTAAGAAAGAATGCGTAATCCCGGCCCGTTTCCGCCGAGATTTGTTCACCCGTCGCTCACACGCTGGTTTCTTTTCGACCATTCCGGAACGCATTCGACACGTAATCGGCCGTCAATCGAGTCGATTCAACAAACTACGTTCGAGTGGGTTGGCGATTTTGCGGGGCGGTAGCGGCGACGGGCCGTCCATCAGTCGGTCCGCGACGCCGCGTTGCAGGTCACGCGCTTAAAAAATGTAGTATCGTCCGAATGGCCGGGAACTCTTTTGAGGTTTCGATGTTCGACGGATTCAGCTAGTTAAAAATTGAATATTGGAAACAACGAGTTTGTTGAGTTAAAGGTTCATGGAAAAGCCCTAACTCATTCATAAAGCACTAGAAAGTGCCACGAAACAAACTGGAAGTTGGCCCCTCACGACGGAAGGGTCCCAGATGACCAATGTTTCGATGGATCAAACCACGGCTGTGAAGTTCATTCTGAAGAGCTTCAGCCGGGGTGGCTCCCGTATTTACTGCACGTTGGCGGCGGCTCGCCCCGGAACAGGCGACGAATTGTCGCCGAGTTCCGCGGCCGGAGCGTACCGCGGCGACAGTTGGGCCAGGTGAACCGATGTCGATCGATCCCTTCAACGCCTCAGACGCCGATGCATTCACCCTCCAGGGAAGTTTGGAGTGGTACGACCCAGACATCGACTGCACGCTGGTGCTCTCTGCCCCCGAAGCCGATCCGGTGTTGTGGTCCGAGTATGCGGCAGGCGCGCTTCGCAACTACCGCAAGCATGGTGTTGAGTGCGCACTCGACATCGAGGCGTTGCGCACCGGGTCCGATACCGTCATGTTCTTTGCGGTCATCGACGACGCCGGCCGGACGATCGCCGGCCTACGGGCGATCGGGCCACTGCGGTCGGCTGAAGATTCGCATGCGCTCATCGAATGGGCGGGTCAACCCGGCCAGCGGCTAGTGCGCAACATGATCAACGACCGGGTGCCGTTCGGAGTCCTGGAGATGAAATCGGCATGGGCAACCGACGATCCGGATCGCAGTCACCGCATCACCGGAGCAATGGCCCGTAGCGCGTTCCACATGATGGCGCTGCTCGACAACCAGTTCTGCATGGCCACCGCGGCGGCATACGCGCTGAACCGTTGGCGCTCATCGGGCGGCGTGGTGTCCGCCATCCCCGCGACGCCTTACCCGACTGAGCGTTACCAGACCAAGATGATGTGGTGGGATCGCCACGACTTCGTCAATCATGCCAAGCCCGAACAGGTTTCGAAAATTTTGACCGAGACCCAGTTACTGACCCGACGGTTCAGCGCACAATCAGCGAGCCTCCCGTGCGCGTCGGCACTACCTGATTACGACTCGGCTCGGCTGAAGTCGAACGGCAGGTAGCGCTGAGCCAACAGCGATTCCATCGCGTCGGCTTCCAGCGGGCGAGACAGTAGAAACCCCTGCGCGCGATAACAGTCGAAATCGAGTAACGTCCGCGCCGCGGCAGCGGTCTCGACTCCTTCGGCGACGACTTCCAGTTTGAAGGCATCCGCCAAGGACATGATCGAGCGCACAATGGCCTGATCACCCTCGTCGGTGCCGAGTTCGCGGACAAAGCCACGATCGATCTTGAGGGTGTCGACGGGCAACGACTTCAAGTAGGCCAGCGCGCTGTAACCGGTCCCGAAGTCGTCGATCGCGATTCGCACGCCGATGTCCTTGAGTCCGGCAAGCGTTTTGTGCGTGGCGTCGATGTCTTGAACCACAACGCTTTCAGTGATCTCCAGACACACCGTGTGGGCGTCGAGGCCAAACGCATCGAGCGACGCGGCGACCAAGTCGACCGTTCCCTCCGCGACCAGTTGCACCGGCGACACGTTCACCCGCAGCACAGCGTGCTCTCCGTGACCGCGAGAGCGCCACAGGCTGAATTGCTCGAAAGCTGACCGCATGACCAGGCGCCCGAGCCGGCCGGCCAGGTTGATCGACTCGACCACGCTGATGAAGGACTCGGGCATCATCAACCCTCGGGTCGGATGCTGCCATCGAACCAGCGCCTCGGCGCCGAGCACCTCGCCGGTGCGCATATCGAACTCGGGAAGATAGTGCAGCACCAGGGCGCCACTGCCGCTGTCGATGGTGCCTTCCATCTGGAGTTCGATGTCGTTGCGGATCTCATACTTGTCCGACAGGTCCGGGCTGAAACGGCCGACCTCACGGCCTCCGGAGCCCTTGACTGATGAGAGCGCCTGATTTGCCCTGCGCAGCAGCGTCGACGTGCTGTCAGCTCCCGGCTCGCCCACCGCGACTCCCACGCTGACCGTGCGGCTGACCTTCTCACCCTCGATCTCGACCTGCCGGCTGACGCCCAGCTGGACTTTTCGCGCGAAAGTCTCGGCTTCGCCAATGTCCATTGCGACCTTGGGCACCACCACGAACTCGTCACCGCCTAATCGGGCGATGGCAGCGGGTGTTTCGACCGCATCCCGCAAGAGCTCAGCGAATGCCTTGATGAAACGGTCGCCGGCATTCTGGCCGAGGTGGTCGTTGATCACCTTGAGGCGGTCGACGTCGATCTGCAGTGCCGCGACCGGGCCAGGCTGACCGTCAGCGAGTCGCTCGTCGAGGTATGCGAGTAGCGCTCGCCTGTTGAGCAGGCCGGTCAGGTCGTCGTGGTCGGCGAGGTATTGCAATTGCTCTTCGGCAACCAGGCGGGCTTGCAGTTGAGCAAACAACGTGGCAATCGCCTGCAAAGCGTTCAGCTCGTCCGGCAGCCACTCGCGGTCGCCGAACTTGACGAAGAGAAGGGTGCCGGTGGTGAGCTCGCCGGACAGCATCGGCACGGCCGCGAGCGAGGTCTGAGGTACGCCGGTGCCCTCCTCGATACTGCGCTGATAATCGGAGTTGCTCGGATCTGGACGCAGAACATATGGCGCCGTGTAGCTTTCGATCAGCGCGAAGACGGAGTCGGCCTCCGCGAAATACACCACACCGAGCGGATCGGGATCGGGGACATCCCATCGTGGCGGCCATGACGCGATGAGTATCGTGGCGCGAATCTTGTGGTCGGTGTGACGCAGAGCTACGAAGTCGACGCTGAAGTGGTCGGCCAAATCGTGCAGGATGCGTTCGCTGATAGCGACATGATTGGCTGAGTTGGCGGCCATCAAGGCAGCAGCCGCCCCGGTAACCAGGTCGTCTAACCCGCCGGACATGCCAACACGGTAGCCGTTGTCAGGGCTACCGTAAATTGACGCGTCCGATATCTCGCAGACTGCGCACCGTGGCGGGTTCGCTGACGGCGAATCGCAGCACCAGGACGACCGCATCCTCTGGCCCGATCCCGACGAGCGTGCCGAACTCGTTCTGCAGGGTGCTCAGCTCGTCGCCGAAGGCTGCCGACACGCGGCCAAGGTCGTCGATGCCCCGCGCGTATAGAAATATCGGCGACATCGGCTGGACGGCGAGCCCACGCAGCTGCGCGGTAATCCAAACGGCCTCGGCTGCAGCCCCCCCGTGCGCATAGTCGGTCAGCGATCCACCCGGCACCGAAATGACGGCCAACGCAGAGCTTGCCGCTACTTGTCGGTGAGTGCCTTCGCCGAGCACCGACCCTGCATTCCACCGCGCCAGGTGATTCATCACCTCGGGGCGCCGCAAGATGTCCACCACCGCGAGCTCTCCGGGGGCGAATTCCAGACTGCGAATGTCGATACCGGTGTGCGGCTGCGGATCGCCCGGCCAGCGCAGTTCGGCGATCATCTCCGCATGCAGTCCGGGCGTCAGATAGCGGATGCGGTCGGATGCGGCAATGATGGTCGCCGCCCTGGCGAGGTCTTCGCGTTCGGTCAGCACCTGCAGCCGAGCGCCTTCGCGTTCGGCTGCGGTGTTCAGGCTCTGGATGGTTTCATCGGCGACGGGCTTCGCAGTTCCCAAGCGCCGGTTGGCTTCTCGGTTCAACATCGCGTCGTAGAGACCGGCCAGATCCGGGTCGGTGACAGTACCGAGGCGCAGCACGGCCCGCAGCGGCACATCGTCGGCTTCGGTGAAATTCACCGGGCCCAGCACGTGATGAGCGGCAGCGGCGACCTTGGCGTTGAAGATTGCCGCTCCGAGCGCGACGGCGCTGGCCCGGTATCCGACGTCCAGTGTCGAGGAGTGTTCGGGCGTCAGGCGGATGGTGATGGCATCCCTACCGGCGTCGATGTGCCAGGGCTGGGCGTTGGATGCCGAGGGCGCCCGAATAGCCGCGGCGGCAACGGTTCCCGCGACTCCCGGCCATAACGGGTCCGAGTGCTCGGGCAGCGGTGCCGCGTGCACTTCCGGCAACTTGGGCTCATCGAGCCGGTCGAGGGCTCCGGCGACGTCGAGACGAACCCGCCCCGACGGCAGGTGCTCGCCGAGTCCGATTCGGCGCACGCACTCCGCGATCACCGGCGCTCCCGCCGCCACATCGCCGGACACCTGTGGCCAGGTCGACAAGGTGCGGTCGATCTCCAGCAGCGAAGCCGCACCGCGCGGCGACAACTGTTCGGCCTCCAGAAAACGCAGCATGTGCGGAACCTTCTCGGCGCTGGTCATACGAGCCAGCGATGCGGGGTCCACATTGCCGAGCAATCCGTGCAGAATCGGCCGTTGCGGCTCGAGATCGAAGCGCTCCACGTCGGCGAGACCTCGGTCGCTGGTCGCCATCAGAACTGGGATTCTCTGCGCCCGGGCCCTTTCTCGCACGATCGCCTTCATGTCCAGCGAATCGCATTCGTCGACAACGATATCGAGGCCGTCGAGAAATTCGTCGACGGTGTCCAGCGTCAGCCCGGATTCGAAGATCCGCATCGGCAGGTATGGGTCGAGTTCGGCAATTCTGCGCGCGGCCGCCCCGGCCTTGTTCAATCCGATGTCGAACACCGTCGCCGGGACCCGGTTGAGATTGCTCAACTCCAGCCGGTCGAAATCCGCCAGCCGGAGTTCGCCGCACAGGCCTTGCGCCGCGAGCGTGTGCGCGATGACATGACCGGCGCTCAACCCGACGACGCCGATCTGCAGAGCACCCAGTCGCGCCTGTTCGTCCGCTGTGACCACATTGCGGTTGCGGTCGAGCCGCACAGCCCGAAACCCCTGCGGACCCAGTATTGCCACTACCGCTCGCCGCCACGGGTAGTACGCCCACCGGCAACGTTCGTCGAGAAGCTCAGCGGCAGGTACGGGCAGCAGCCCGCGCAATTCCGCCAGTTGCGCTTCGCGGTGGTCGATGAAGTCGACGCCAGGATCGGTGGAAAGTTGCTCCAGCGCCGCCTTGTCGTCGGCGTCCTCGGCGTCGAGAACAGTGGCCGTGAATGCTGCGATGGTCGTCTCCTTCGGCGGCCGGCCGGGAATGCGCGCAAAAGTCTGACCGTGTCGTGCGGGCGTCACTTTCGCGTCGTCCGCCTCGGCATCTAGCTATTATTCAGTAACTGAACGAAGTCGCCGATCAATTGTGCCAAATAGGCATTCCACCCCGCCACGGCGCGCATGCCGACCGACTCGAAGACCTCACAACAACGCCGTCGCACGACGCCGTCATCTTCGTCGCCTGCCACCCGCCCCACGGGAATCTTCAGTTTGCTCACAACAAATAATTAGTCTGTCAGTATGTTATGGACACTTTTACTAGACTTCGGGTACTGTAGCTTTACTCACAAGGCCACCGACGACGGAGGTGCTGATGAACGGGCATCAGGTGGTCATAGTCGGCGCAGGTCCTTCGGGTGTCGCGACAGCAGTCAGCTTGCAGGACCGGGGCCTGCGCCCGCTACTGCTGGATCGGGCCGACAAGGTGGGCGCGTCGTGGCGTGGACGCTACGAGCGGCTCAAACTGAACACCCACCGGGATTACTCACACCTGCCCGGACGTCCTTATCCACCAGGTACCCCGATTCTCCCCACTCGCGCGGATGTGGTCGAACACCTGGACCGGCACGCACACGAGGACGGCATTGCGCTACAGCTGGATACCGAGGTGCACCGGATCGATCGGGAGTCCGGCGGCTGGCGACTGCACACGTCCCGTGGCATCATCGATGCCCCGCAGGTGGTCGTCGCGACCGGGTACGAGCACACCCCGGTTGTCCCGGACTGGCCGGGAAAGGCTGGATTCACCGGCGAGATCGTGCACTCCGCTCATTACCGCAATCCGGCTCCCTACCTGGGCAAGCGGGTGTTGGTCGTCGGCGGGGGGTCCTCGGGGTTCGAGATCGTCACGGACGTCGCCACCGGCGGCGCCGCTAAGGCATGGCTGTCGTTGCGTACGCCGCCCAACATCCTGCCGTTATGGCATACGGGCGGGTTTGGGACCGACTTCATGACGAGGCTGGCCGGCCGGGCACCACTCCGGATTTCCGATCAGATCTCACGGCTAGCCCGCCGGATCAACTTTGGGGACCTGACCGAATTCGGCCTGCCGATTCCCGCCGAGGGCCCGTTCGCGAGGGCGGCGCGCATCGGCAGGGCTCCCGCCATCGTCGATCGCGACGTGATCGAGGCGATCCGAAATCGTTCGGTCGAAGTGGTGGCAGAAATCGAGGCGTTCGACGCCAACATTGTGTCCCTACGGAGCGGCGTTCGGATAGAGCCCGACGTTGTCATCGCGGCGACGGGCTTTCGCCGTGGGCTGAAGCCGCTCGTCGGCCACCTAGGGGTGCTTGACGAGCACGCCGTGCCGCGCGCAGAGGGCGCGACGGCGGCCGCGGAGGGCCTGTGGTTCATTGGCTTTTTCTGCCGGCCGACGCTGCTCGGCATGGTTGCTGAGCAATCGGAATACCTCGCCGACCGCATCGCAGAAGAGTTGCGACACAGGGAGCACTTCGCCCTGACGACCGGATCGACGATGCCGCGGATGTTCTCTGGCCAACGGCCTGGCCGTGCCCCGAACCATTCTCAGACCGGCTACTAGCCGATTAAGGGGTCACGCGGGTCAGCTGCGTCAGACTTCGCTGAATCGTCGGATTGATGCGCACCCGTCCGGCCCTGAGCCAGAATCCCGAACGTGTTATCGGGAAAGGATCGTGCGCCGAATGATTGAAGCGCCGGCATGGGCGTAGACAATCCTGCTCTCCAGTGGTTCGCGAAGGGCGGTATGCCGAATATGCGGGCTGCCGGCCGCATAGTTGTAACCCTCCCCGTATTCGGTTTCTTGGGCGCGTGCCGCCGCTTCGCGATGTTCCGCGTTCAACGTGGAGTGCCACTACCGCAATCCCCCAGGCCTATGCTGGCCGATCAAAGGTAGAACCCTTCTACCGTCGCGGACTCCGTCGCCAGATTGACGACGACGCCAAGTACCGGCATATCAAGTGCCTTAACCGCGGCGACCAGTCGACACAGCGAAAGTGTCGTATTGGCGAGCGGCCGCACCACCAGGATCACGGCGTCGGCCGCGGAGAGCGCCAATTGCGCATCGATCGCCTCGTGGAACGCAGGTGTGTCGATCAGGATGACGTCGCTCTCGAAAAGCATGGTGTCGCGACCTTGGATCTCGGTCGCCAGCGCCGCCGTCGAGCACGACATGGTCATCACCGGATTGGTTCGCTTGCCGGTCTCCGCCAACGCAGATCCAGCCACAGCCAGGTCGGCCTCCTGTGACTCCTGGTGATTCGCGTCCAAACTGACCACGGCCGCGGCACGACCGCGGTCGGCGAACGCTCGCCCGAGCGCCCGTGTCACGACGGTGCTCCCGTCTCCGCCATGGCCCGCCACGACGGCGACGACGGGTGGGATTTCGGCCTTGATTCTGGGCAATCGCTGCAAGACGGATTCGACATTGAGGCTCAGACGCAGTGCCGCCTGTCTGAATTCCTCGGAATCGCCGAATGCCTGGCCGACATCGCCGTCAGAACCGATCGCCCGCGATCTGGGCAGCTTGCCGACAACTTCGCATCCGGTGATCTCTTCGACCTGGCGTCGCGACTTCACTTTGGTGTCGAAATGTTCGAGGAACCAGATAAGGGCGGCCGCAACGAGTAGAGCCACGACGCCCGCGCCGAGCACGACCATCCACATGGGAGTTCCGGAAACCTCTGCGTTGGCTGGGTTTGCCCTTGCCACTACCTGAACCAGAGGCGGAATGTCTGGGTTGGTGGCGACGTTTTCGAGCCTGGCGACAAAGTTTCCTAGGACCGCGCCGTATCCGTTGGCGATATTGGCCGCGTGCTGAGGATTGGTGTCGGTGACCGAGACAACCATCAGGACAGTGTTTTTCACCGTGGTCGCCGAGACATGAGAAACGAGCTGCTGGGGCGTTATGGAGAGGCCGAGTTTGTCGATCACCATTTGCGCCAGATCGTCGCTGTCAAACATCTTGACGTATGTTTGCGCCCTTTGCCGGGAGAACAGGTCGCCCTGGTATGCGCCCGCAGAGGTTTTCACGTCAGGTGCCCGCAGGAACAACTCGGTCGACGCGGTGTAACGCGTGTCGGCGCTGGCGCAGTAAACGGTCACCCCAACTGCGGTGACGGCTAGACACGCAAGCAAGATCGGCCACCTGTGCCTGACGATCGTCCAACCTCTCAGTAGCTCCATCATTCTCCGTTCGCAGTGTTTGACCGAACTAACCCGGCCGGATGTTGACGATCGAACGGCGGCATCTCGACAGGCTGTGAGAACGCCGGCCCGTTGACGACGACTCGTCCCAGATAGCTGCCCAGAGCGAGCCGAAGTAGCCTCTCGCTGTCGCTTTCCCGACGCTCCTCTGCTGCCGTTTGCGGGACGAAGTCGACCAGAATAGAGGCGCCGACTTGACTCGCCATGTCCACGACATCGGCTTCATCTAACGGCGGTGGGCAGACGACGATCACATGTCGGTAGCGGCCAGATAGTTCGATCAGAAGGTCACGCATCTTCGAGCCGGCGAGCAACCTTGCCCGATTCGTCGGCGCGGTACCGGCCGGGATCCAACTGATTCCTCGACGCTCATCCGTCAGGATCACCGAGTCGAGAGTCAAACGCGCAGCGAGCAAGTCGCTCAGGCCGACGGTCGAGTGCCTGTCAGCAGCGAAATCGGCGCACACCACAACGGTGCGCGATCCCGCTTCCGCCAAGGCGGTCGCGAGCAGCGCCGCGGCGTTGAGGGTGGCCGGGGTGGCCAGGGGTGATGTCATCACCAAGGACTGGACGCCAGCTTGGGTCAGGCGGTGGTCAACTTCCAGGCGCAGCAACCTGGCGTCGTTGTTGACCTCGCCGACGGGTAGGTCGTCCTCGGCCATGAGTACGCCGAGCACACCCCCGAGTTCAGCGCGAGGAGCGCCGTCGCCCCGAAACCGGGCCAGCCGCCGGCTCTCTCGCGTGCCGACGTACGCTGCGACATAGGTCAGTCCGACCAAGAACCCGATGATCGCTCCGCAACCGATGTTCTGCAGCGTCCGCGGAGAGATCGGCCGGGACGGAACAGCCGCGGGCACGGTGAGGACCGGCTGAACCGGAGACACTACGACGTGGGGCGGACGCTCCACTGCCTTGATGACACTGATGGTCTGGCGTGCGGCCGCATCAGCGATCGACGCCGCTCTCACCGGAGATACGTCCTGGGCGCTTACTTCCAGCAACATGGTTTCGGGTACCACGTGGCCCCTCAGCTTCTTGGCGAGGTCTCCGCCGGCGTCCTCCCCGAAACCCATACGTTCGGCAACGGGTTCGGTGACCAGCGGTGTCGTTACCAGCCGCGCATAGCTGGGCAAGCGTTGCCCGGTGAATTCGTCACCGACAGCCATTGTCTTGTCCCACCAGAAGGTCTTGTCGCCCCCGAAGTTTGGATCGGCGATCGCGGTGTTGTCGTTCCAGTACGGCGTCGCGATGAGAATCTTCGCGGTTGCCTCATAGGTCACCGGCAGCAACGTGTTGATTCCGCCGCCGGCGGCGGCGCCCAATAAGGCGCAGGTGATCAGCAGCAAGAACCTATTGCGCACGATGGCCAGCAGCGCCACCATCCCGGTCATGATGTACCCCCCATTCGCTTGAGGTTCTCGATGACCCTGCGCGCGTAGTAGATCTCACCGGTGTCGTTGAGGTGGATGCGGTCTTTTTGCAGCGGCCTCACATCGATGTCGCGATACCAGCCCTGCTCCACGGGATCGATCACATCGGCTCCGACATTCTCGGCTGCGCGGCTAAGTCCTTCCGCCACAGCCGGGTAGTTCGCTGCCACATCGGGCGTGGCGTAGGCGGGCAGCAGAACGATGATCTTGGCCTTCGGCCATTTCGAGTGAACGTTCTCGATGTACTCTTCAGCCGCTGCCACCACCGACTCCGGCGGTTCCCCCAGGTCGCTACGACCGCCGTCAATCAGGACGTAGTCGGCGTTATATGTCGCCGCATCGCGGTCGAGCCGGTCGATGAACCGGACCCGTGGCGGTGGGGGGTTGATGTAGTCCACATGCCGAGGTGAGACGTCCAGGCAGTGAACGAAGCCAGTGCCGTCTTGCGCGTCGAGGGCCAGACTCCAGCCCATTTTGTCGGCAACCAAATCGGGATAGGTGTCAGCGTAGGAGTCGCCGACAATCAGCAGCGTGGGCTTGTAGTCAAACATCGCTCCCAGCGAAGGAACCATGTCATGCGATGCGGCTTGGCGGTACGGGTGGCCGATACCACGTAACTCCTGGTAGACCATCGCGCCGACGATTGACACCAGCGCCGCGACCAGAGCCACGTGGATGCCGCGGCGCACGCTGCGCCCGGTATTACGCGTAGACATGATTCGTTCCGTGATGCGGTACGGGTAACCCGGCCCCAGGTTCGGGAGCGCCGGTGAGCAGGCGAGGTCGAGCCTTCGATTTCCGTCGCTGCACAAAAGTCGCAAAGACCACGATGAAACCCAGGTAGGTAGCAGCCTGCAGAAGCGGGCCGCGCAGCACAATCATCAAGAAGAACGGCAGAATGCATCCCAGCAAACCCGGCATCCGGTAGACGTCGAATTGCGTGTCCAACCGAGTGTCCCAACGATGTAGGCCGAAGCCCAACGCGAACATGCCGACGGCCAGCAGCACCCAGCCACCGTTCAGGTAGAACTCGATCCACAATGGTGAAGAAAGGTTGGTGAAGCCGTAGCCGCGCCCGTCTGCGATGTATTGCGCCGTGTCGACGGGCTTATGACGCCACATAGTCCTTGGCACCCAAAAGAACAGGACACCGAACAGCTGCCTGCCGGGCACAATTCCCTCCCGCGCGCCGACCAGATATCCGTTCATGATTTGGGCGAAGGAATCGAAGTCATTTGACAGCAGCGCCTGGATTGGGTTCGTTGCCTTCAGCTCAGCCTTTCCGCTGAAGCGGAATGCGTCGGCGAGCGGGAAGATGACGAACATCCCCGCAAGGAACCCGCACCCGGCGGCACGGAAACGATGCCTGGTAGTAAACAGGCCAAATGCTGTGGCAGCGGCTAATATTGTTGCTCCAGCGAATTGACGGGCGTTCGATAGCGGATTCATGGTGTTCGCCAGGAGCATTCCGATGATGATGGTCAGCGCCATGCTGCTGCGCATGACGGTCGCGGAAGCATTCTCTCCGCACATCCGTGCCCTCTTCGCTTCGTTGCGGAAGCGCATCAGCGCAATGAAGGCCACCAGCAACGCCATCGCGCTGCACGCTCCCACCAAGACGTCCAGATGGATTGCCGAGGGCCAAGCCTCGGTTGCGGCTATCGACGCTTCTTCGCGGCTTAGCAGGAATTGAAGCCAGCCGACGTGTGAGAGGTAGTAGATGTTCACCAAAATGGCGAACCCGCACAGCAGTACGGTGCGTCGGTAATTGATGCTGAATGCCTGGTTGAGGTTGTTCTGCGTGCGCTTCACGGCCTGCCAGGACCGCCCCAACGACGTGGCGTTGTCTACACCGGCGCCGACCAGGAATGCGCCACATCCAACGATGGCGATCAGGGCGCCCGCAGCGATGTAGGCATTGTCGATGTGGGGAACCGTGTCAGGCCAGAGGCCTTCCCGAAGCTGAGTCAAGGGGGCCAAGCCCAGAAAACCGTAGCTGTATCCCCAGAAGATCATTTCGAACAGCCGCCGTTCACCGTTGCCTATCAGCCAGGCGAACCGCGCGGCGCAGATCGCTGTTACGGGCAGCGACCAAAGCCAATACCAGTTGGCGGCAATACCGGTGAAGGAGACGATCACTGCGGGGGTGATCACCGCCAAAGTCACGAAAATCCACACCGTGATAAGCGCCTCATTCACCTGGGCTGTCTCGTGCGCGCGCAGCCTCGTCGCGGGTGGCATCGGCCTGGGCATGCCGGCGTTCAGCAGGTCATGGGCGGCCAAAGGGCCGGTAGCCTCCCAACGAGCATCTCGGCCAGTGCGACCGGCGCGCGATGAATCCGGTGCCACCGGGTGGAGGCGTTCCGGGCTCGACGGGCTGGTCGGCGTGGCCCACGGCTTGAACCTAAGCAACATCACCACCGCGACGAACGTGGTCGCTGTCGCGATACCGGCTGCGATCCCTGCCGCGGTGCGGAAGATCATCGCACCGCCGAATACCGGCACAAGCGTGACCAGCAACCAGCTGACTTTGAGCTTCAGCACATCGGCGCTTCGATTGAAGGTGCGCAAAAAGTAGACGACCGCGAAGACCCACGCTCCAATTGCGTACTCGAATGCGACGATGGGAACGATCGCTTGCGCTGCTTGGAATGTGCTGCCGAGGGCGAGTTCACCGACGGTGAGAGGCATGAAGAACAGCGCTACGCCAGCAACGAGTGCCGCGGAGCTATACACCAGAGCGACTCGGGTTAGAGATCTCCAGACCTGCGACGGTGGCATGTCTCGTCGTCTGCTCTCTGGGATCACCACCAACGGAATGGCAGCCGCCGCGATGGAGACGGGTGCCAGTAATGCCGAGGCACCGCGCAGTGCGGCGGATACCTCGGGACTCAACACGACAGCGGCGAACAGCAGCACCGCGAACATCAGCGTTTGCTCGAGGCCCGACTCGATGCCATACCGCGCTCGATGTCGCCAACCGTCGGAGATCCAAGCCTGGTACTGACGCAGCCGCGGGCCGACGCGAACACCGACCAGCAGTCCGACTAGGGCGAGGAAGGCCAGGGCGGCCCATCCACCAATGAGGTAAGCAGTGGTTATCCCCGGCAAGTGCACCCATGTTGCCACCAGCAGCGCGGCCGAACCGGCGAACCACACGCCGTCCCAGAGGGCCGCAACGTGTGGACGGCCTTGGGCAATGGCGACGTATCGTAGAACATCTTCCACCAGCACGATCGGCGTCACCATCATGATCATGATCGCGGGCAGGCGAATTCCTGACCCGGCAACTGCCCATATGAGGCCCCCGACGATGGGGCTGACTAGCAGGGCGCTGGCGACCGCGAACGCACCCTCCCGCCGGATGTCGGACTTGCCGAGGCCCGCCATCAGGAGCAGTGGTGTGCCCAACGCACCACGAAGGAGGCCGACGGCCGCGACGAGAAGCGTCAAAAGCAGCACAATCTGACCGAATTTCTCGGGCGGCGTGATCACCGCTACCGCATAGATGATCAGGCCGTTGCTGAGACTGGAGAAGACCTGGTCGGCGGCGCCCGAGATGGCGCGGACCTTGCTCATCGACAAACCTTGATCATGTCTCAGTCCTTACGGCCCGTCGCCCAGATCTTCTCGAATGCTCCGACCGAGTCGGTGGCTCCGTGGTTCGACCAGAGTTCGAATGTGACGAAACTTCCCTGCCACTCCGAAAAGCGCGGATCGTTCAGGCGCTGATGAGTTCCCGGCAAATCCACGGTGACTTGAGCACCGTTGATGGTCAAGCGTGCTTCGTAAGGGGTTTGCCCGTCTTCACGTAGCGGATGTGGAAAGAAGTCGGCGGCGACCACCTCCAGGGCCGCGCCGTCGTTATGCGCGACGGCGATATACCAGTTGATCGGCGTCACGACGAAGTGGATCGGCAGCGGCCTGATCATCGGTGGGACGCGCTTGTCGATGCCACGCGACACCACGAGTGTGATAGCGCCGCGGGTGCCGGATCCGGGCCGGAAGACGAACCGCGCGCCCATACTCTTTACCGACGAACCGAGGTCTGGGGAACTGAAGAACGCAGTGGCGGTGCCTTGTGCAGTGGGCTGGTAGGTCAACCGGCCGTGCTGAATTCTGAGTTGGTCGCCCGAGTCATCGGGGCTGGCCAGCACGGTCGCAGGCTGGCCGCCGTCGAAATGGTCGGGTGCCGGCCCGTTGGGCATGGCAGTGAAGTCTGCTTGGACCCGAAGGCCCGTGGGGGCGCCCGTCAGCGCGTCCTCACGCAGAAACCCCCACCAGAGTGTCACGGCCACAATGACTGCGAGCACGAAGGCGAAGACAACTTGCGCCAGGGTCTGGGTTCGGCGGTCGGTCACAACACCCGCCATTGCACCCCCCATTCGGGATTCAGATAGCACCCGTTCGCCACTAATGGCCCAGGTGGGAGCATCTCCGACGGTGTGGCCACGAACGACATGCCCTCCTCCTAGAAGTGGAAGCAGGCCGACCCGGAGGGGTCGCGGTCACGGCGGCTGGTTGCCCCCATTTGCCTGTATACCGCTCAGCACTTGAACCAATGATATCCATACTATAAGTTCTCCTACAAGTCGATCAACAAACTCATAGTTGAGTTTCGACCCGCTATACAAACCTTAACAGGCGGGGTACTAGTGCAGAGCAGACCGCAGATCCAAGAGCTTCATGAGGGTATGGAGCGCGGCAGAGCAGCAGTCGCCGTCCTAACGCCTCAACCCTCTCCGGGGCAACAGAGTCAATTGAGGCTGGTTGTCCACGACTACTCCGGCCACCCGGGTCAGGTACACCTGAGTCGGGAGCTCGCCCGCCGAGGACACCACGTCGAACACCAATATTGCGCGTCGTATACGACCGGTCGGGGCGCGACGCAACGGCGTGACGGCGACCCAGAATCCTTTCAGGTGCGTGCTATCGACCTGAGCAGCGAGTTTGCCCGTTATTCAGCAATGGCCCGGCTGCGCCAGGAACTGCAGTACGCGCGGATGTCGACCCGCGCCATCTTGGCGGCCCGCCCCAACGTTGCGGTGCTGTCGAATATCCCTTTGCTATCAATGTTCCTACTAACTACGTCGCTCCGGCTGCGAGGCGTGCCCTACGTCTTCTGGCACCAAGACATCTACAGCGAAGCGATCAGGGTCATCGCTCGGGACCGATTTGGCCAGCTCGGTCGCCTGATCGGCTGGGTCGCAGGACGTGTCGAACGCCGGGTTGCGCGCGGCGCCGCTGCGGTCGTCGCCATCAGCGACAACTTCATCGAACAACTCGAAGCCTGGGGTGTCCGGAAAAGCACGGTGCACGTGGTGCCGAACTGGGCTGCGATCGACGAGATGCCTTCGCGGCCGCGCGACAACGCGTGGGCTAAGGCACACGGCCTCATCGGTATGCCAGTCGTCATGTACGCGGGAACCCTTGGTCTCAAACACGATCCGTCCGTGATAGCCAAGCTTGCCCAGGCGGCGCCTGCAGGTAGCCACACCGTCGTGGTGTCCGAAGGCAACGGCCGTAACTGGTTGGACTCAAATGCCTCCGATGTACCGGGACTGACCCTGCTTGATTACCAGCCATACGAGCAGCTGCCGGACATGCTCGCGAGCGCGGATGTGCTGCTGGTCGTACTGGAAAGCAATGCCAGCCGGTATTCGGTGCCGTCCAAGGTTCTCAACTATTTTTGCGCCGGCCGCCCCGTGCTGGCGCTGTTACCGGAAGACAACGCGGTCGCTCACATGGTCGAAGCGGCGGAGGCAGGGATTGTGGTGGCCCCCGGTGACGCTGACGCGGCATCCGCCGCACTGAACAGTTTGCTGGCTTCACCAGTCGCACGAGCCGCGATGGGAATCTCGGCTCGTCGTTTCGCCGAATGCACCTTCGACGTCACACGCGTTGGTGAACGCTTCGAATCTTTGCTGATTGACATCGACAACGCCCAGAAATGAAAGGACATCGAGACATGGAGATCGCACACCTACCCGGGAGCGCCCGGGACGGCGGTCAAAAGCTGGCTTTGGTCGCGGGAGGCGGCGGCTTCATCGGCGGTCACCTTGCCAGGACTCTCCGCGACCGGGGCGTTCAGGTCCGAAGCGTGGACATCAAACCCTTCGACCACTGGTATCAGATTCCCGACGGTGTCGAGGCCCGTCAGCTCGACCTGTCAACGCTCCAAAGTTGCCGTGAGGCTGTTCGCGACGCTGACGTCGTGTACAACCTCGCGGCCGACATGGGCGGCATGGGCTTCATCGAGACCCATAAGGCCGAATGCATGCTTTCGGTACTGATCAACACGCACATGCTGATGGCCGCGCGAGATGCCGGGGTCGGTCGGTTCTTCTTCTCCAGCTCGGCTTGCGTATACGCCGCCGACAAGCAGGTCGATGCTGACGTGGCGGCGCTCAAGGAGACCGATGCCTACCCCGCCATGCCCGAAGACGGTTATGGCTGGGAAAAGCTCTTCAGCGAGCGGATGTGCCGGCACTTCCGCGAGGACTTCGGCCTCGAGACGCGAGTTGCTCGCTACCACAACGTTTATGGCGTC
The DNA here is from genome assembly GCA_032159915.1 of Mycobacterium sp. GTDB lineage: Bacteria > Actinomycetota > Actinomycetes > Mycobacteriales > Mycobacteriaceae > Mycobacterium. The sequence continues at coordinate 19,469 of JAVHWH010000253.1, read as the reverse complement.
GACGGCACCTACGACGGTGGACGTGAAAAGGCTCCTGCCGCTCTGTCCCGCAAGATCGCCGAGGCCGTGCTATCCGGGCGTCACGAGATCGAGATCTGGGGCGACGGAGAACAGACTCGCAGCTTCATGTATGTCGACGACTGTGTCGAGGGGACAATTATGGTGACGTCCGCAGACAGCGCGGTGCCAGTGAACGTCGGCAGTTCCGAGTTGGTGAGCATCAACCAGATGGTCGACATCATCGAACAGATCGCGGGTATCACCGTCAAGCGTAACTACAACCTGGACGCGCCGAAGGGCGTCCGCGGACGCAACAGCGACAACACGCTGATAAACGAAATCTATGGCTGGGAGCCGTCGATCACACTTGCGGATGGTCTGGAACTCACTTACCGGTGGATCTTCGACCAGCTTGTGGGCGCACGGCACGCCGCCGTCTGAAGTCCTAGGAGGAACTTGTAATGCAGGAAATGCTGCTCGGTCAAACCGAATTGAAAGACGCCGCGGACAAAGTCTTAAAGCGCTTTCCGATTCCCGACTACTTCGACCCGTATCTTAAGGGGCATCTGTCAGTGGCCCAAACCGTGACGCGCTACCTAGCGCCGGGATCCCGCGTGCTGGATTTCGGTGCGGGCCCGGCCGACAAGACCGCTATCTTGGCGATGCTGGGCTACAAGTGCACTGCCGCCGACGAACTCGGTGATTGGTGGCACACACGCGGCGAAGCCCGACGGATGATCCTCAACTTTGCCGAAGACATGGGCGTTGACTACATCACTTTGGACACTGATGAGTTGCCCGCTACCCAGGAATTCGACATGGTCATGCTCCACGACGTTCTCGAGCATCAGCACGATTCGCCAAGATATCTGCTGAACGAGCTTCTGGAACATGTGCCCGAAGGCGGGTACCTCTTCATCACTGTTCCCAATCATGTGAACCTGCGCAAGCGGGTCGCAGTACTGCGGGGCAAAACCAGCCATTGCAGATACGAGACGTTCTACTGGAACCCCGGCAAGTGGCGCGGGCACGTGCGCGAATACACCCGCGGGGACTGCGTCGCGCTTGCGAAAGCCCTCGGGCTTGAGATCGCGGAGCTACGAGGGGTGCATCACATGCTGGAGAAGGTTCCTCCTCGATTGTTGCGCATCTACCTTGCAGCAAGCCGGCTCGCCCCATCCGTCCGCGACACGTGGTCGATGGTGGCCCGCAAGCCGGTCGGTTGGACGCCCAGGACTGAAGTTGACATCCAGGATTTCCAGGAGATCTCGGGCTCGAGGGCGTGGCGTGAGCTGACGTAATGAACCGACATCCGCGGCTGCGTCGCCACTTGCGGGCTGGTGTCGTTCGGCAAAGGAGCGCAAGACGCTGTGGCCCAGGAGTTCTACGCCGGGGCCGCCTCCTCCACAACTTCGAAGCACGTGATTCCACAATGGGGCTACATCGATAGCCGGGTCGACCGGAAAGGCTGACGCTGCATGAGGCGCTCGACGAAGCTCATGGCCATTCTGCGGGTGGCGCCGTACCGAGCGGCCTTGCTGCAGCACTGGGTTGCGGCAACAGTCGAGCATGCGGAGGCGTTGGCGAAGCTGAAGCTGCGCACGGTCGTCGACGTCGGCGCCAATCGCGGTCAGTTCTCGCTTTTCGCGCTGCATACTTTTCCCGCTGCCAGCATCATCTCCCTGGAGCCTCTTCCAGAACCCGCCGCACGGTTCCGCCGCGTATTCGCCCAGGAGCCTCGGGTCACACTGCACAATGCCGCGCTGGGCCCAGACACCGGACAGTCTGTCATGCACGTGTCCCGCCGCGACGACTCCTCGTCGCTGTTGCCTATCACTGCCGCACAGGCAGAACTGTTTCCGGGCACCGATGAGGTGCGCACTGAGACGGTCCGCACGGCCCCGTTGTCTGCGTTTGTCGATAGCACCTCGATCGAAGAACCGGCGTTGCTGAAACTGGACGTCCAGGGCTACGAGATGGAGGCGTTGCGCGCGTGCGGCGACCTGCTCGACAAGTTCACCTACGTCTATGCAGAGGGTTCGTTCGTCGAGTTGTACGAGGGGCAGGTCCTCGCCGATGACCTGATCGCTTGGCTGCGAGAACAGGGTTACGAGCTCGTCGGCAGCTACGAATCCGTCCGTGACGAGCATGGGCAGACGGTCCAAGCCGACATGCTATTCGAGCGCTTGTGAAAGTCGCATTCGACTCACAGATCTTCTCCATGCAGCGATACGGCGGTGTTTCAAGGTATTTCGTCGAGCTGGCGAGCCGTCTGCCTGCCCACGGCGTGTCGGAGGTGTGCGTCGTTGCTCCTTTGCACATCAACACCTACCTGAGCGCTGACTCTGCCTACCGCGTCACGCGCGGCAGGTACGTACCCTTCACGTTCAGGGGCCATTTTCCAAATCTTGCCTTCCCGCGCGCAATCGGACTTGCGAACCGGATCGCTGAACCTCTGGCATGGCGGGGAGCCGACCCGGACATCCTGCATGAGACCTACTTCTCCACGAAACCTGTGGGTAGGGCACGGTGCCGCGTCGTGACGGTCCATGACATGACCCACGAACTGTTTCCCGAAGAGGTGCCCCGCGCCCGACGGTGGGTCGCCGCCAAGCGCGCCGCTGTCAACCGCGCCGACCACGTGATCTGCGTTTCGGAAAACACCCGGCGGGATCTTGTACGCCTCTACGGCATCGATCCGGCACGCACAAGCGTTGTGCACCATGGCTATTCGCTGACCGCGGAGCCGAGCGCGGCGAAAGCGGAGGCCGGCAAGGGCAGGCCCTCGCTGCTGTACGTGGGGCATCGCGGCGGTTACAAGAACTTCAGGACGCTGCTGCAGGCCTACAGCAGCTCTGCGGTATTGCGGGAATTCGAGCTGATTGCCTTTGGTGGAAATTCGTTTTTGCCCGACGAGCGGAAAGAGATCGCCCGGCTGGGCCTCTCTGACCGGGTGCGTTTTGAGTCCGGGTCCGACCGGGAACTGGCGGCCCGCTACCGGACGGCCACCGCATTCATCTACCCATCGAAGTATGAGGGCTTCGGCATTCCCCCGCTCGAAGCGATGAGCCACGGCTGCCCGGTCGTGTGCAGCAGGGCGGGGTCAATCCCAGAAGTAGTCGGCGACGCCGGCCTTTATTTCGATCCGAACGATCCCGAGGACCTGCGCACCGCTGTGGAACGCGTCGCGACGATGGAAGGATTGCAAGCGGATCTGCGGATGCGAGGACACGCGCGGATCGCCACGTTCTCGTGGGACAAGTGTGCGGCAGCGACCGCGCGCATCTATCGCGACATCATGTGAGTCCGGACTCGCAGCTCAGATCCCGAATCCGTAGTAGCACAGGGGTTTTCGGCGCACTACCGCAGGCCGCCTACCGCGCGGTACTGAAGGTCTTGCACGTGAGGGCTATCAGTGACGTCAGCGTTGGACCGCGCGGTGGCAACCACGGCACCGTTGCGCCGCATCTCGGCTGAGATCGATCCGACACTCAACGGATAGACGCAAATCCCACGGCCAGCCGGCACGTCGCAGGAGTAGTACTGGGTTCCGGCCCTTATGAAGATCCGCGAAGGCGCCGTCGCAAATGCCATCACTTCAATCGTGTCGCGAGGCGGCACGGTTTCCGACACTTTCATCGGGGATGCTTCGTTATACACCGGACGAGCGTCTACCGGTTGGTCTCGGTACGACACAAACAGGGCATCACGGACGATGGGCGGCGGCATGCCGAGCTTGAACCGCGCTACGTCGTAGGCATTCATGTCGAGAATGCGCCAACCGTGGGCCAGTGACGGTGCCATTGCGGTTGATTCGGCGTAATCGTTCCACGTGATCAGCTGCACCCACTCGGCATGCTGCTGGTCTGCAATCTGCCACGCCAACCTGTTCGTCAAACTGTTGGCCGATTCTTCGAAGGCTGCGTCCTTTGGCCGGCTGTCTTGGAAGACGACAGGCTGCATCCACAGTTTGCCGAGCTGACGGGTCCGTCGGATGACGTCCACCGGAGATCCACGCCCGACGTTGACAGTCGTCATGGCATCCGGATCACGGCCCCCCCACATACTGAATCCGTAGCTGAAGGGGGCGAACGTCTCCGGGTAGTCAGCCACGACGCAGAACGTTGGCACGAAAGCGACGGCCAGCTTGTACTCGTCGCGGAGGATATCGAAAACGCTCAACCACCACGCCGGCGCTTTCCGCTCAGCGAACCAGGCTCCCAGAACAGGTCGACCGTCCGGTACCCGAAACTCGGCCGGCGACAGGAGATATGGCGCGACCTGGGCCGCGAAGTCTGCGGGGTTCATTGTCCCCAAAGGACCTGCCATGTCGGCGGTGAGAAGGACGGTGAAATTCTTTTTCTCCGTTGCGGCCTGCAGTATCCGATCGATGACGTTGGAGGTGGCACGGGTCGCTAGCACGTCAACGGCGAATCCATCGATACCCACACTCTGAGCTTGATCGATCTCAGTTCGCAGATCCGCCAGCTGCCAATCCGGCAGATCACTATGGGCCCGAGGCGGCGGCCGATCCCGCAGAAATCCGCCATACGCGGAGTGTTTACCGCTTTCGCCATCGACGGTCAGGTATTGCGTGGCGTAATAGTCTGCGTTCCCGTCTTTGTTGTCTATCGATATCGGGAAGATTGGCATGTAGTGCGCGAAAACTTTTCGTGGACCGTGCGTCTCGACCAGGTCGAAGGGGAGATAAGGAGTGGGCGCCGACGCCCACGCAGTCGTCGGATAGCTACATTGCGATGCGACCGCCAGACTCAGGGCTGCGACAAGCACCAGCATGGCCGCGCAGATTGACAGCAGGTGGAAGATCCGCGACGTCATAAGCGGCGCGAGACGGCTATGCTGCCCCTGGGAAAGGGTTTCAGCGACAGCAAGATCGGATAAATCACCGGGTTATTCATAACGAAGATGAGGCGCACGCTTACCGCTGACACGATTCCGAAAACGGCGCAGCTGATGCCACAGCCCTCGCTATCCGCAGCGACTTCAGCATAATTCGCGCGACCTCTTCCACCGTGGGCAACTCAAGCATGGCGGCGTGGTCAGCGGCAAGGCGGTGCACCGTCAAGGGTCCGTCGTGGAATTCGTCCCAGCCCAAGAAGTCTGCCTCGGCATCGGCCGCGGACCCTTCGGTCACGAACAGGTGCATCGGCAACTCGTGCGCCGGCTGCCGATAGCGGCACGCGATCTCGGTGGCGCCGCGATAGTCGAACTCATGCGGCGGCCAAAGCTCACCACTGCGAAGCAGTCGGAGCGCGACTTCGAGGTATTTCACCCGCCGCTCGCTAGCGGGTCGTTTACGTAGGCGACGAATTCGCCACCGCAGCGTCAAATGCGCCCACATCAGGTGCGCCAGCGAAGGTGCAGGAGCATCGAGAATGCTCAGCCAATCGACTTGCTGACCGGCATCGACGGCCTGACGGGCAACTTCGTAGGCCAGCAGCCCGCCGATCGAGAAGCCGGCCAACGCGAGCGGACCATTCGGCTGCCGTTTGCGGATGGCCGAAAGAATCTTGCTGGCTAACTCTTCGATGGTCACTGTTCGATCGAATCGTCCGCCTGGCTGATCGGGGATCAGCGGGTGTACCGGCTGGGCGGCACCCCACTGCACCAAGAAGTGGCGCAGGCTCATCGCCGAATTACGGTCGGAGAAGATCAAATGCAACGGCGGCTCTGCCGTGACTTCGTCAGTTCCGCTGAGGTTTCCGGCATCGAGTGACGATGCCAGCTCTGCAATGGTCCGGCCGCTCGTGAGGAACGTCGATAACGGCACCTCGACACCAAATGCCTGCTCGACGTCGGAGATCAGCCGCGCCGCCAGCAGCGAATGACCGCCCATATCAAAGAAATCAGAGCTGACATCGGTTACGGGCACGGCCAGCAGATTAGCCCAGAGCGCGGCAAGGCGTCGTTCTGTGTCGTTGCGCGGAGGCGTGGCTTTCCCGCTAACTGTTCCCCGAGCCCAGGGCGACGGCAGCGCGCGCTTGTCGAGCTTCCCGCTAGTAGTAGTCGGGAGCGCGCTCAGATGCATAAATGCGCTGGGCACCATGTATTCGGGCAGGCGTCGGCGTAGCCAATCACGTGCCTCAGCCTCAGTGGGACATCCCGGCTCTCCGACGACATATGCGACCAATTGCTGTTCGCCATTGGGGGCCTCGCGTGCGACCACCGCGCAAGATCCCACGGATGGGTGCTCGCACAGGGTGGACTCAATCTCGTCCGGTTCTATACGGAAACCACGGATCTTGACTTGGCCGTCACAGCGACCGAGGTGTTGTATCCGGCCATCGGGCAGAAACCTGGCGCGATCCCCCGTGCGATAGATCCGCCCACCGGCATGAAATGGATCGTCGCCAAACCGAAGCGCGTGCTCGTCAGGGCGATTGAGATAACCGCGAGCCACGCCGGCGCCGCCGATGGTGATTTCGCCGGGAACCCCCACCGGCAGCAGTCGACCGCGCGAGTCGGTGATGTAGACCCGCGTATTTGCGAAAGGCCTGCCCACCGTGATGGTGTCTTGCTGGGCCAGTCGCGCGACGCTGGTTCCGGCCGTGGCCTCGGTGGGGCCATAGCCGTTCCAGACCGACCTGCACCGTTGCAGCAGTGCGTCAGCCAGGCCGTCGGTGAGCGTTTCGCCCACGGACGCCACCGTAAGACGACGGTTGCCGCGCCAGCCGGCCGCCACGAGCGCCCGCCAGGTGGTTGCAGTCGCCATCATGTAAGTCGCGCCGCTGTCAGCCATCAGCCGGCTCAGAGCAGCAGGGTTCACCGCCTGCGCGGTCGTGGCGAGCACCAGTCGTGCTCCGCAGGCCAGCGCGCAAAAGATGTCGCCGAGCGCGAGGTCGAAGCTGATCGACGCCACCGATAGGACGGTGTCGGAGGCCTCGACGCCGAATTCTTCGAACATGACGCGCATCAGGTTCGCGACACCCCGATGCTCGATGAGGACTCCCTTCGGGCGACCGGTGGAGCCAGACGTATAGATGACGTACGCGAGATCAGACGGCAACACCGTGCTCGATTGGCCATCCTCGTGGGGTGCCTGCCGCTCCACCTCGCTCAGGTCGACGACGGTGGCGGTGACCGCCTCCTCGAAGGGCGGTGTCAGGCCCTCGGTCAGAATGACTTTCGCGCCAACATCGTTGATACAAAAAGCATTCCGCTCGGCCGGCTGGCGCGGATCCAGCGGCAGCAGCGCTGCACCCGATTTGAGAATTCCCAGGATGGCGGCCACCAAGTCGGGCGTGCGGTCCATGAGCACGGCCACTACCGTGCCGGGTTCGGCGCCCGCCCGCACCAACGTCGATGCGATGAGCGCCGCGCGGTCATTCAGTTGCCGATAGGTCAGGGTCGTGGTGTCGACCTGAAGTGCTACCGCGTCGGGCGTGCGCTCGACCTGCGCGGTGATCATCTCGTGCACGCATTGTGACGGAATGTCATGCTGGGTGGTCGAATTCCAGCTCAGCTGGCGCCGGCGTTCCTCGGAGCTGACGAGATCATGTTCGACCATCGCCAGCCCGGGCGCCGCAGCGACAGCAACGAGCACACGGCGCCAGTGCGATGCCATCGCGCGCGCCGTCTCCTGGTCGAACAGGTCCGCATTGAAGACGAATCGCCCTACAACGTACCCGTCGGCCCGTTCGTCCAGTTCAATACTTATGTCGTACTTCGCTGATATCGCCGCACCGCGGTCATCGCATTCCAGCGCGTACGGCGACCACTCTCCGGCGAGTGACGTCTGCTGCGATCGAAGAAGCAACTGAGTATCAAAGAGCGGGTTGCTGCGCGGTTCCCGCGGTACGCCGAGGGCGGTAATCAGAGTCTCGAAAGGCACTACGTCGCAGAAAGACTCGTTGATCACGCGCCGGATTCGGTCCAGCAGTTCGCTGAAGGACTCGTCGCCCGACACCTCGCATCGCAGAGCTACCGGAGTAGAACAGTAGCCGGCCACCTCCCGCAGGTCGTTGTGCTCACGCAGGTCGTGTGCGGTACCGAAGACGACATCGCTGGAGCCGGCATACAGATGCAGCCACCACGCGTAGGCGGCAGCCAGTGCGTCCAACAGGGTGCCGCCCGCGGACCGGGCCGCGCGTTGCAGCCCTTCTACGGTGTCGGGTTCGATCGTCAGCGGGATCATCCCGCCCGCGAACGTCCGAAGCGGTGGTCGCGGATGATCGAGCGGTAGCTGGACGGGTGTGCAGCCCGCAAGCCTGTTGTGCCATCTTGTGATTAGGCCCGCTATGTCCGGTCTGCGAACCCAATTGAGCTCCCAGCTCGTGTAGTCGGCGTACTGGGCCCGGGGGGCCGGCAGCGACGCCGGCGCGCCCACCGCGTAGTCCCGGTACAAGGCCGTCAGTTCCGGGAGTAACACGCGGTCCAGCGTTGTCCCGTCGGACACCAACTGGTGCAGGCTCAGCTGCAGCCAGTGGTCTTCCTCGGTAATGCGGATCAGTCGCGGACAGATCAACGGTCCGTCGGCAAGGTTGCAGGGACGCAGCGCATCGGCGGCCGCGAGCCCGGCGGCACGCGCAATGGCGTCCTCGCGTCCTAGCACTGACAAATCATTCAAGGGCAGATCGACGTCCGCCGGCTCGCCAACGAACTGATGAGGCACACCGTCAACGACTGCGAAAGTGGTGCGGCACGCTTCATGTCGTGCGACCACCTCCGTGAGTGCGCGACGCAATGCTTCAACATCGAGCGGACCCGTCTTGCGGATCGTGATCACGTCGTTGAAGGCAGCTGACTCGGGCGCGAGCTGGATCTGATTCCACAGTTGCCGCTGTGACAGCGATAGCGGGCCTGATGTGATTCGTGCGGCGACCACGTCCAGGCGCCGGCCGATGACCGTATCCACACGCGCGTTCATCTTGGTCGGAATAGCGCTCATTCGCTGTCCCGCTTCTCGCGTGTCATAGGCACCTCACAATCTCGACAGTTCCGCGGCCACGCTGGGGTGACTAACGGCATCTACTTTCTGAGGAAGCTGCTCACCTCAAGTCTGGCCGCTGCTAGCGCGGCGCCGAACCCGGTCACCAGTATAGACTATCAGTATCTTATTACCAGTAATTCATACGATTAGTAGCTGTATTGGCTTTTTACAAACCCTTAGTAGACAGTGGTTGGGCCGCCGCCGAGCTCATTCACTCGGACGTCGTCAAGCTGGTTCCTGCTTGCCTCCCGACCGATCTCGACGAAGGCCTCTAGTTGAGGCTGCTAGTTTCGACTCAGCTTCACTGTCGATTCGGTGAATTGACGAGGTTGCCCCGCGCGTTGACCGTCCCAGGAGGCTGTGAATGTACGCCGAGCAACTGTTTTACAACATCGCCGCAATGAATGCGCTGTTCTCGTCAATGGCGTGGTGCGCTGCCAAGCCAACCAAGTGGTCGATACTGGCAACCGCGGCGTCCGCTCTGATCTGGCCGTTCGTCAACGGGATCTTGGAAGGCAACCTTCTCCTCAAGATCAGCAGCACCCATGGAATTACGGTGTCGGATTTGCTCTCGGTTCTGGCGGTGGTAATCGCGCTCGTTCAGACCATGAGGATTCGCCGCAGCCGACGTCTGGGTCAGTCCGCCACCGAGCGCGGCAACATCGCCGAAAAGTCCTGAGCGACAATCCGAATGAAGGGCCGGGATGAATCGCAGCGTAGGTGTCAGGCCCAGCTGGAGCCGACAGCGGAGTCGGTGCTGTTCATGTTGTTGCCGGCGGTCTGCACCTTCTGGCCGTGGCTGTTGGCCTGCTCGTAGATGACCTGGAAGTTGCGACCCAACTGGGAAATGAACTCCTGGCAAGCCACCGAACCCGAACCGCCCCAGAAGTCACCGGCAGCCAGCACATCGCGAACGATGGACTGGTGCTCGGCCTCCAGAGAAGCGGCCTGTGCGCGGATCAGCGCGCCGTGGGCGTCGACATCACCGAACTGGTAGCTAATCGACATTTATCTGTCCTCCTGTGTATGAGAGCTTACGCTGGTCAGAGAGCTAGCTGTTCAGAATCTGCTGAGAGGCCTGCTCTTGTGATTCGTAGTTGTTGGCGTCGCGGATCAGCCCGTCCCGGACCCCGTGCAGCATGTTGACGATGTTGCGGAACGCGGTGTTCATCTGACCCATGGTGTCGTGCGACGTCATCTGCGCCGTACCACTCCAGCCGGCACCGGCGATGTTCTGGCTCGACGCCCACATCTTGCGGGCCTCGTCCTCAACGGTCTGCGCGTGCACGTCAAAACGGCCCGCCATTGCCCGCATCTCGTGCGGGTCGGTCATAAAACGCGTAGGCACTTACCTGTCTCCTTGGTTGTGTAGTGATTGACTGCGACGAACGTGGTAGTCGGCCCGGTCACCCGAGGTGACCGCCGACTTGCAACACACGGCTGTTCCCCCCTTCCCCGCGTAATGGCTGCCACCGTGCGTGGCGCCACAGTGGGATGGCTTTCATCGGCGACACTCAGCCCGCAGCGGCTGCGTTGGCAGCCTCGGTGGCCGCGTAGGAACCGGCGCTGGTGCCCAGGGTGTTGACGAACGCTTCGTGGATTGCTGCCGCCTGGGCGCTGACGGCTTGGTAAAGCTGTGCGTGCGCGGCGAATTGAGCCGCGGTCAGGGCTGAAACCTCATCGGCTGCGGCCGGAACAACGCCCGTCGTCGGAGCCGCCGCCGCGGCATTCTGGGCGTTGATCGTCGAACCGATCCCCTGAAGGCTGGTGGCAGCCGCTGACAGCGCCTCCGGCTGTGTGGTCACGAACGACATCAGGCTTCCTTTTCCATCGATTTCGGCGATCTGTCCGTGCACGAGAATAGACGGGCGCACGCCTCGATGCCCTGGCTGAAGCTGGGAGTTTGCAACTGTTCACCCGACAGCAACAACTGTTCATCTCCAGTAACAGCCGAGTAACAGAAGTGGCCCGCAACCGGCTGGCTGTCGGTTCCGGGAAGCTTCTGACCTGTGTAAATGCGCCAAATGGGGTCCTACACCGGTTGTGCTGTGCGACGTGGTGGTGGCGTCGGCCGATGAACGCCCAGCGGTGTGGGGGTCAGGCGCCTTGAAAAAATCTAGTCGCGAATAACATCTTCCGCGCGGTCAGCATAGGCCCGCGACCAGCGGTTTTACCGGCCGGCGAATCGCCTGGGCGCGCGGATTGCGACACGGTGACGGCCCGTCGGAAGGCCGGCGGCTCAAGGATGTCGCCGGGGGCGGCGGCGTGATTAATATTTGCCCATGCCGGTCACCAGCGGCTCGACCTTCACGGGATACACGGTCCTGAGGCTTTTGGGACGCGGAGACTCCGGCGAGGTTTTCCTCGCCCAACATCCGCGGTTACCCCATTGGAGCGCATTGAAGATCTTGTCCACGGACTTGGCCGAGGACGGCGAATTCCGCGACCGCTTCATGCGCGAGACCGCGATCGCTACCAGCCTGTATCACCCGCACATCCTTGGCGTCGAGTATCGCGGCGAATCAGACGGGCAGCTGTGGGTGACCATGGACTACGTCAACGGCACCGACGCCGAGGAGCTGATCGACAGCCGGTACCCGGGTGGGATGCCGGCCGGCGAGGTTCTTGCGGTCGTGACGGCCGTAGCCGATGCACTCGACTACGCCCACGGCCGCGGCATGCTGCACCGCAACGTGAAACCGGCCAACATTCTGTTCACCCACCCGGCTGACGGCGAGCAACAGATACTTCTCACCGATTTCGGTCTTGCCCGCCAACTCGGCGACCCCGACGGACCCGGCTCGCCGGAGCTCACCGGTGCGACGGTCGCCTTCGCGTCACCTGAGCAGCTGATGGGTTCGGACATCGACGGACGGGCGGACCAGTATTCGCTCGCGGCCACCGCGTACTTCCTGCTGACCGGCAAACCGCCCTTTCAGCAGTCGAATCCGGTCGCCGTGATTAGTCAACATCTGACCGCACCGCCGCCGAGCCTGCGTGACCAGCGCCCGGAGGTCGCCCGTCTCGACGGTGTCTTCGCCGTGGCGCTGGCCAAGAACCCGCGCGACCGGTTCGCCAGCTGCCGCGCTTTCGCCGACGCACTGAGTCACGGCGCCGGCGCGTGGACCGGGGATCGCAGTCCGGAGGCCTACCTGACCGTCGTCGACTATCCCGAGGACCACGATTCGCCGCCGCTTCGGCCCGTGCCAGACGAAGCGGCGGTATCGGCGTCCTTCTTTCCGACCTGGGCTAAGACGGTGCGGGGTCTGGCCCAGCATCATCAGAAGACCGACGAGAAGGTTGCCGTTCACAGCCCCGCCAAGCCCACCGAAGTCCGCCGTAACCGCTGGCCCTGGATCATCGGGCTGGGCACTGCGGCGGCCTCACTCTGTGTCGCGCTGGTCGCCGTCGGCGTGATCATCGGCCGTGACGACAATGGTGGCGCCAAGCACAGTGCCGCAGCTCTACCACCCATTCCGAAGCCGGCGCCGAAAGCGGCGCCGCCGTCCGGAAAGCATGACTTCCCCGTCGCGGGAGAGGCGTTGGACGGTGCCTACCGTATCGACGTCAACCGCGAACAGCAGTCTTACAACGGCAGTCCCGATCCGCAGCCGCCGAACGTCATCACGTGGTGGGCATTCCGAACAGCGTGCACTCCCGCGTCCTGCGTGGCCACTGGGGCGATGCTCGACGAGACCGGTCACCTCCAGTTGAGTGCGGCGGGTGGCAGCAAGGCGGTCGTGCTGGACTTCCGAAACGGTGGGTGGCAGTCACGGCCCGACACCATGTTGTTCGCCTGCGTGGGTCCGGACAACGCACCCGCCGAGCAGACGACGACCCAGACGCTATCGCTGCAGAAGGACCATGCCGCGTTTCACGGCACGATGACCGTCACGGTGGAAACCAACGAGTGTGGCCAGCAGGGGGCGACGATCGAAATCCCTTCGGTGGCAACACGGGTCGCCGAGGTCCCGCCAGGAGTCGAGGTGCCCACTCCGCCGAGCTCCACTCCCCCGGCGTCGGCGAAGCCGCCGCGGTGACCGACGAGCTGCAGTTCAGCTGAACCGCAGCGGTAGTTCGGTGAGCGCGAAAGTCTTACTGGGAAACTTGATTACCGGCTCATAGTCCGGTGCGAGCTCAAATTCGGGGATTCGGTTCAGCCATTCATCGACGATCACCGTCAGCTCCATCCGCGCCAGATGTGAACCCAGACAACGATGCGGGCCTCCGCCAAATCCCCAGTGCCGGTGTACTTTTCCATCCATCACCAGCTCGTCGGTGGAGATTGAATCGCTGCCGTCCCGGTTGACCGCAGCCATGCACAGGAACAGCGAAGAGCCGGCCGGCAACGTCATGCCGCCGACCACCGTGGTTTTGGTCAGCACCCGTGGGGCTACCGGTGCCGATGGCTCCAGACGGACGATCTCTTCGATGAAAACCCTTATCTGCCGGCGGTTGCCGCGCAATTGCGCACGCAACTGCGGTCTGCGTGCCAACTCCAGCAAGGAGAAGCCGATCGCCGCGGTCACCGTGTCCAGCCCGGCCAGGATCAGCAGATGGCTCATCCCGAGTAACTCGAGGTCGGTGAAGTTGCCGTCGCCGGTCATCACCGCTGAAAGCATGTCCGTGCCCGGGTTTTCCCTACGCTGCTGAATGGCGTCAGTGAGGTAATAATAGAGATCGCTGGACGCGGTAGCGTCGGCTTCCGTGACATACGGCTTGTCGGCCATCACAGCGTCTTTCCAGGCGATCAGACGATCTCGATCCTGCAGTGGCAGGCCGTAGAGATCGAGGAACACTTGAAATGGGTACAGGCGTGCCAGATCCTTCATTGCCTCGCACTCGCCTCTGGCGGCGATGGCGTCGATCATGTCGGCGGCGTGGCGTACCAACACCGGTCGCGATTTGCTCAGGCCGTGCGGGCTGAAGAACGGCTGTAAGACTTTGCGGTAGCGGGTGTGCTCCGGCGGGTCGAATGCCAGTGGCAGCACTGGAATCGGGCTGCCGGGTGGCTGAAGTGCCAGCCGTGAGGAAAAGACCTCGGGATTGCGCAGGGCGGCCAAGACATCCTCGCGACGGGTGATGTAGTAGTAGCCGTTCATGTACACCACTGGCCCCGCGTCGCGCAGCACCTTCCACCCGACACCCCGATCGGCGGTCATCGGCAAATGCGTGTATTCAAGCCTCGGTAGGTGAAAGCCGCTGCCGTACAAGCTTTCATCGATAGTGCTCATGCAGGGTACTTCCCTCGTCGGCTTGTTCGTGTGACTCGTGCCGCTGTGCTGGCCGTGACAGTCACCATCGTATGTGTCTGAGGGTCGTGCAGTTGCACCGCGTTGCCGCGTGACTCGACGATGTCGATGTGTCTTCTACACTCAGCTAGGTGTGTAGTCGATGGAAGGCCGACCGATGAAAGTTCGACTCGAGCAGTCACGGTGCGTGGGCCATGCTCAGTGCTTTGCGGTCGACCCGGGCCTGTTTCCGATCGATGAAGCCGGTAACTCCATCCTTCAAGAACACGATGTTGCGCCCGAGGATGTGCAATTGACTCGAGACGGGGTGGCATCCTGCCCGGAGATGGCGCTTGTACTCGATGGCGATTGACGTGAACTAGTCTGCTGTGCAGGCTAATTCGTCAGTGAGCCGTCGAATCTGATGAAAACGCCCCCCTAATGCGCGCAGTAGGCCGTGGATCTCATCGAGGCGCGCTCGGATCTGCGCCCGACTCTCGGGTGAACAGGCATCGCTGGAGTCAGGCGTCTCGTCGGTGGTCCGCGCAAGCTCCTGCAATTCCCTGCGTTCGGCCTGCAACAGTTTCTCGAACACCCGGGCCTGAGCGATCTCGGCGGACTGCGCCGGATCCAATACCGTTGCTGTGCGCAGTGTTCGGTGACTGCCCAGTGTCGTGGACGCTGGACGACCGGCATCTCCTGGCAGTGGTGATAACGCGAGCGAACCGGGCGTGTCAGCGTTTGGCGTCATGTGCCGCTCCTGCCCCAGAATCCCCCGAGCTGTTCACCCTTACGAAACCTACGTCATGCCTTCGGCGCACCGCTAGGCCTTCACCCCGCAGCACAATTGTTCACGTTTGAGTCAGGTATGCGACACCATTCCTTCACCTTGAACATCGCCCCAAGGGAACCGCGGCGCCCACACATGCTTAGGGGCGCCACGCAAGCGCGTGACGCCCCGAGGCGTGTTGAGTCAGTGGGCAATCAGCCGGCGAACGGCGGGCGAGCCATCACCGTCGGCTTGAAGCCGTAGCGGGGACCCGCACCGCCACCGAAACCGCCAGCCCCGGCACCGGCCAACGGCATACCGCCGAGCAGGTTCCCGCTACCGCCCTCCGGGGCAGCACTGACGCTGCTGACCGGAAGCGGAGCGTGTGGCGCCGCCAGCGGAGCCCCGCCGATCCACGACGGTGGTACGGCCAACTTGCCGACCGCGCCGGCGCCGCCGAGGTTGGCAGCGACGCCGCTCGGTACCGATGCGGCGGCACTGCCGCCGCCCAGCATTCCACCTAGGCCACCCAGGCCGCCGGTTGCTGCGGGCGCAGCAGCGGCGGCGGGAGCGCCACCCAGCACACCGAGGGTTTTCGCCATCTGAACGAAGTTGTTGCCCATACCGATGCTGAAGTACGGCAGACCCTCGGTGTTGTAGAGGAAACCGGCGTAAGGCGAATAGGCGTTGACGAAAGCCTGCAGGTTTGTCGGCAGGACCGAGCTTCCAAAGAGGAATCCGTAAAGCGAGGACTCGAGCGATGCCGGGCTGCCGAAGGCGCTTTGGAAGCCGGCCGGCGTGAACCAGGACTGAATGTTGCTGGGAAGCAATGCAAGCAGTTGCTGCAGGATGTCCTGCGAGCTTGTCGCGGCAGATGTTCCGGTTGCCTGCCCCACCGCGGCGGCCTGGGCGGCCGTCCCGCCCGGAGTGGTGCTCGCGGCGGGCGCGGCGAACGGCGTCACCTTGGCGGCAGACGCCGACTGCCCCGCGTAGCCGTACATGGCCGCAGCATCCTGCGCCCACATCTGGCTGTACTGGGCTTCGAGTTGGGCGATCAACGGGGTGTACTGACCGAATACGTTGGCCTGGGTGGCGGCTGCGGTCTCGGCGCGGTTGGCCGCGATCAGCGGTGGCGGCACCGTCGCCGCGAACGCCTGCTCGTATGCCGCGGCGGCCGCCCGGGCCTGGGTCGCAGCTTGCTCGGCTTGTGCGGCCGTCTCCTGCATCCAGGTCACGTACGGCTGTGCGGCGCTCGCCATCTGCGCCGACGCCGCTCCCGTCCACTCGTCGCTGGACAGCTGAGTGATGACCGTCTGGTATCCCTGCGCGGCCTGCTGAAGCTCGGCGGACAGCGAATTCCACGACGATGCGGCAGCTTGAAGAGACGACGAGCCGGGACCCGCATACATGCGGGCCGAGTTGATCTCAGGCGGTAACGCCCCGAAATCCACCATGAAAAAGCCTCCTAGCCGGCCGCAGCCGCGTTGGCGGCCTCGGTGGCTGCGTAGGAACCGGCGCTGGTGCCCAGCGTGTTCACGAATGCTTCGTGGATGGCCGCGGCCTGTGCGCTGACCGACTGGTAGAGCTGGGCGTGGGCAACGAACTGGGCCGCCGTGAGCGCTGAAACCTCGTCGGCGGCAGCGGGAACCACTCCCGTGGTCGGGGCCGCGGCTGCGGCGTTCTGGGCGTTCAGCGAAGACCCGATCCCCTGCAGACTGGTGGCCGCTGCCGACAGTGCCTCTGGCTGCGTGGTTACGAACGACATCCGGTTTCCTCCTCAATAACCGTGAGCGTCTTCGACCTTGGGCAAGGTCGTCGATAAAAGGTTAGATGGTCACGCGGGCATAACGCCCGTGCCGAGCCAACTGTTCATGCCCGGACAATGAGAGTTCATCCCTCGATATCCGTTGTTCATCATGCGTTTTACTGTTCTTCCATCTCTGGTAACACTTCGGCTCCGTCGGTCCAGTGACCCACCACGGGCGCGGCGGCGTGTCGAGCGTGGGCGTGTGCCCGATGAAGTGGCTTGCGCCACAATATCTTTCATGACGTGCGCGCTACCCCCCTAAGGGTGGCCGCGGCATCACGGCGTGCCGGAACCCGTATTTGACGACGTAGCCCGTGCTGCGCCGGCCGGTGGCGGCGTTGGCCATCGGCATACCGTTGAGCATGGCGTTTGAGGGCGGTGACGCGATAGGGCGGAAAGTGCTGGCGAGCTGGGCCTCTTCCACCGCCGCCGGCGTGGCTCCTGGCCAGCTCGGCGGTACCGACAGGCGACCGAGCGTGCTGGCCTGCCCAATGCCCCCCGATACGGGCGTGCCTGTGTTGCCCAGCGCGACTCCGGCGAATTGCGGCGTCGGGTACCAGGCACCGCCCGAGCCTGCCGTGGTTCCGGTACCAAATGTCAGCTGCTGCGCGATCGAGGCACTGAACTGCCCCAGGCCCACACCGAAATACGCCTGCAGTGTCTGTTTGAGGACCGCGGTCAAACTTGTCGTGTTCAACCCCAGCCCAAGGCCGCCGGTCGGGTACTGGCTGTAGGTGTTGTAGATCAACTGCTCCAGCCAGGCGTACGGTCCGGTGAACGTGGGAGGCGTCGCCGCGGTGGTCACGCCCGTACCGGTCGTCGCCACGGGCAGCGCGGTGGTGGTCTGCGTCGAGGTGGTGGGCGCCGAGGCAACGGCGTTCTGCACAACGGTCGCGGCTTGGCTGGCCGGCGTCGCCGCAGCCTTGGCCACCGCATCGGCCTGGTTGCTCGACCCGTCGTCGGTCGCGGTTTGCGGCGGCGCGGCGAAGGGTGTCACCTGGGAGGCGGCCGACGAAGCGCCCGCATAGCCGTACATCGCGGCCGCGTCCTGCGCCCACATTTCGACGTACAGGGCCTCGGTGGCCATGATCGCCGGGGTGTTCTGGCCGAAGAAGTTGGTTGCGATCAACGCCATCAACAGCGCGCGGTTGGCCGCGATGGCCGGTGGTGGCACGGTCATCGCGAACGCCGCTTCGTAGGCGGCGGCGGCCGCGCGCGCCTGGTTGGCGGTCTCCTCCGCCTGCGCGGCGGTAGTGCTGAGCCAGTTCACATACGGCGTCACCGCGGCCATCATCGCCGTCGACGCCGGGCCGATCCAGTTACCGCTGGTCAGTTCCGTCAGCGTGGCCGCATACCCCGATGATGTGAAGCCGAGATCGGCGGCCAGCCCGTCCCAGGCCTCCGCGGCGGCCAGCATCGGCCCCGGCCCGGGGCCCGTATACATCCGACCGGAGTTGACCTCCGGCGGCAACAGCCCGAAATCCAGCACTAAACCCCTCCGTGAACAAGCCGGAATCGTGTCGGCCGCCCCGTCCGCCGTATTGCCGTGGCGGCGTGCAGCACTGTCGTTGTCATCACGAGCTGATCAGCAATCGGCGTGCCCAAGCGGTATGCGGTCACAGACCCAAGCGCTTTCTTTCCTCGGTAACGCTGGCGCATCAACAACATTGAGCTCCGACACTCATCACTGAGCAGTCGCTGATTGAGACACTAGATGGCCCTACGGGCGATCTGCGACGCCGACGCCGACAATTCATTCCTCTACAAGCACTGTTCATCCAGCATCGACTGCTGTTCACCCAAAGTTGGGTTTGTCGCCATCGGCGCGACGACTAACCGCCTGCGGGACTGAAGGGTACGACGGTGGAGCGAAGCTCAAAACGGCTTGCTGCAGGGGAAGCCTGGCGTCCACCCGCCGTGGTGATCGGCATCATCGATGGCATGCCGGCGGGTGCCCCGGCCGCAACAGCCGGCCCACCGCCGCCCGCCGGCAATGCCGCCGCGGAGGATGCGGACGGTGCCGCTCCGGTCCAGGCGGTCGGCACCGACAATGCACCAACTGATGTGGCGTGGCCCATACCCGCAGAGATGGCCGGTGCGCCGGTGCCGAGACCACTGATACCTGTTAGCGTCAATGCGCTAGTGCCGGAACCCATCCCGGCCGACTGGACCGCCCCCAGTTCATTGGCGGCGGTGGTCGCAGCTTTGGCGGCCGTGGCTGTGCTGCCCGCGGTGAACAGCCTGGACAGCATGCTCATCGGCATCGACGCGAACTTCATCGGCGTACTGAGTTCGTTGAGCAACGCAGTCGAGGACGACGACGACGACGTGGTGTCGGTCGCGGTGGAGGCGACAGCGCTCAGGCTCTGGGGCGAGGAAAGGCTCTGCAACGCTTGCGGCATTCCGGAGATGAGTTGGGGACCCGACGACATGATCGTCTCGGCGTCAGTTGTGCCCGAGGTCGCCGCCGACTGGGCGGTGGAGGCGACCTGGGTCGCCAGCCCGCTCGGGTTGGTGGTTTGTGGCGGTGTGGTGAATGGAGTCACCTGCGACGCGGTTGACGAGGCGCCGGCGTAGCCGTACATGGCGGCCGCATCCTGGGCCCACATTTCGGCGTAGAGCGCCTCGGTCGCAGCGATCGCCGGCGTGTTCTGTCCAAGGACATTCGTCGCGACGAGTGTCGCCAGCAGGCTTCGATTGGCGGCGATCAGT
>JAVHWH010000351.1:0-3625 GCA_032159915.1 Mycobacterium sp. | reverse complement strand
GCGGCGAGTTGGTTGATCAGGGCGTGTTCGACGGCGGGCTGCTGACGGCGAAAACCCTCGAACCGTTCCAGCACCGCCAGCCGCTCGGGTGTGGTCAGCACGTCGAACGTCAAGTCCAGGGCGCGCTTGTAGCCGGCCTCGAGCACGTCGAGGGCCTCGACGATCTCTTCCCGACTACTAGAACGCATGTTCGAATCATATCGAGCGCAGCTGACAAGAGCACTCCACCGAACACAAACTGTGGATAACCCACTCAACTGTGGATAACTTGGCGCCCGCCGCCCCACGTACCCTCACGAAGGGGTTTCGACCGTCGACCTAGAGGGGACGTGCATGGACGACTTGCAGGGGAGAATCCGGGTCCCAGACGACCTCGACTCGGTCACCTCGATCGGCACCGAAGACCACTCCGGGATCGACCCGAGGGCCGTCGACCGGATCTGGGCAGCGGCCCGCCACTGGTATCAGGCCGGCATGCATCCGGCGATTCAGGTGTGCCTGCGACACAACGGCAGGGTCGTGCTGAACCGGGCAATCGGGCACGGCTGGGGCAACGCCCCCACCGACGAGCCGGACGCCGAGAAAATCCCGGTCAAGACCGATACACCGTTCTGCGTCTACTCATCGGCCAAGGCGATCACCGCGACCGTCGTACACATGCTCGTCGAACGCGGTCAGTTCTCGCTCGACGACAGGGTCTGCGAGTACATCCCCACCTACACCAGCCACGGTAAAGACCGCACCACCATCCGGCACGTGATCACCCACAGTGCGGGCGTCCCGTTCCCGACGGGGCCGAAGCCTGACCTCAAGCGCGCCGACGACCACGAGTACGCGCAGGAGCAACTCGGTAACCTGCGACCGATCTACCGCCCGGGCCTGGTGCACATTTACCACGCGCTGACCTGGGGGCCGCTGATGCGCGAGATCGTCTACGCCACCACCGGCAAGGACATCCGCGAGATCCTGGCCACCGAGATACTAGATCCGCTGAATTTCCGCTGGACGAATTTCGGTGTCCCAGAGGAGGATATCCCGCTGGTCGCCCCCAGCCATGCCACCGGCACGCCGTTGCTGCCAGCTCCGATCGCGGCGGCCTTCCGCAAAGCGGTCGGCGGCACGACGCACGAAATCATCCCGATCACCAACACGCCGCTGTTCCTCAAGACCGTCGTCCCGTCGTCGAACACGATCTCGAACGCCGACGAAATGTCGCGCTTCGCCGAGATATGGCGTCGCGGAGGCGAACTCGACGGTGTCCGGGTGATGAGCCCGGAAACGCTACGCGGCGCGGCCAAGCAGTGCCGCCGCCTGCGGCCGGACGTCGCAACCGGCCTGTTCCCCGCCCGGTGGGGCACCGGATTCCAGCTCGGGACAAAGAGATTCGGCCCGTTCGGTCGAAACGCGCCGGCGGCGTTCGGCCATCTTGGGCTGGTCAACTGCGCGATCTGGAACGACCCCGAGCGTCAACTGGCCGCCGGTGTGGTGAGCAGCGGCAAGCCCGGCAGAGACCCGGAGGTCAAGCGCTACAACGCCTTGATGGATCGCATTGCCGCGGAGATACCCCGAGTTTCGTGATCCTGCGCCATAGTTGAGCGGTGGAGCCGCAATACCCGTATCCGTACTACCCGGGCTATCCGCCGCCAGTCCCAACGCGGCGGCACTCGGCCGTCGACATCACTCTGACCGTCATCCTGTCCACGCTCACCATGATCAGCGCGTTCGGGGCGGTGTCATTTTCGTTCTTCTTCGTGATGGCCACCGATTCGTGTGGGCCGCAGCACTGCAGCTATGACGCCCTCGGCGCGGCATATCTGGTCACCTGGGGCGGAATCGGGCTGGCGATCTTGGGGGGCGCCACCGGAATCATCGTCGCCGCATTGCGCAAGTGGACGATGTGGTTCTGGCCGGCGGGATCGCTGCTGCTGATCGGCGTCTCCACCGGGGTGGGCGTGTCGCTGGCCAACTCCGTCATGCAACACAATGGCGGTGGCGGAGGGATTTGAACCCCCGGACGGTTTTAGCCGTCTCTCGCTTTCAAGGCGAGTGCATTAGGCCGCTCTGCCACGCCACCGCGGACAAGGTTAGCGGCTCAGGGCGGGGCCTAGTCAGAAGCCTTCAGTGCAGCACTGATTCGACGGCAGTTCTCCCCCACCGCAACCACCTGCGAGCGCGATAGCGGCCCCAGGAAGTGGGCGCGGACACCGTCGGCGTAGGTTGCCGCAGCTTGTCGCGAGGTCGCCCGGCCTTCGTCGGTGATCGCAGCGACCACTCCACGCCGGTCGTCCCGGCTGGCCTCGCGGCACACCAGCCCCTGCGCCTCGAGGCGACGGATCTGGCGGGTGAGCCGACTCGGCAGCGACGCCAACGCCTCCGCGAGATCACCCATCCGGGCGCGGCCGGTCGGCGCGCGATCGAGCATCTCGAGAACCCTGACGTCGAACAGCGACAGCTGGTGCGCCTCGGTGAGTCGACGGTTGAGCGTCGCATACAGCCGCAAGGTGGAATCCAGGAAGTTCTGCCACGATCTCTGCTCAGCAATATCCAGCCCGGGCATCTCACTGGCTGTCCGGCCGGCAATCAGAGCCGCCATCACGTCATGCTATGCGACGCATCGCCTTTCGAACAGAGAAGAATCCGCAGCTAGTAGCGTGGCCGACATGTATGCCATCGTCGCCGAATCCGCTGATCGACTCGTGTGGCAGCAAGTCCCCGATGTCACCGCCGGCAACGACGAGGTGCTGGTCAAGGTCAGCGCAGCCGGGGTCAACCGGGCCGACCTGCTGCAGGCCGCCGGGCTCTATCCGCCCCCGCCGGGTGCCAGCGAAGTGCTGGGCATGGAGGTCTCCGGCGTCATCGAAGCGGTCGGCGACGACGTCACGGACTGGTCGTCGGGGCAAGAGGTCTGCGCGTTGCTGGCGGGCGGTGGCTACGCCGAATACGTCGCGGTTCCGGTCGGCCAACTCCTGCCTCATCCGGTCGGCCTCGACCTGGTGGACTCCGCAGGCGTGCCGGAGGTGGCGTGCACGGTGTGGTCCAACCTGGCGATGACGGGCCACCTTCATGAGGGCCAACTGCTGCTGATGCACGGCGGCGGCAGCGGCGTGGGGAGCCACGCCATCCAAGTCGCCCGCGCACTGGGCGCCCGGGTCGCCGTCACCGCCGGCACGTCGGCAAAGCTCGACTTCTGCCGCGACCTGGGCGCCGAAATCTTGATCAACTACCGCGACGAGGATTTCGTTGCGCGAGTGCACGAGTCGACCGACGGCGCAGGCGCCGACGTCATCTTCGACATCATGGGCGCGGCCTACCTCGACCGAAACATCGATGCGCTGGCGACGGACGGCCGGCTGATCATCATCGGCATGCAAGGCGGCGTCAAGGGTGAACTCAACATCGCCAAGCTGCTCAGCAAGCGGGCGCATGTCATCGGCACCACGCTGCGCGGTCGGCCGACGAACGGGCCGAACAGCAAGAGCGAGGTGGTCGCGGCGGTGCGGCAAGCGGTTTGGCCGATGATCGCCGACGGCCGGGTCCGGCCGGTGATCGGGGCGCGCCTGCCGATTCAGGAAGCCGGTGAGGCGCACCGAATGCTGTCCGCCGGCGAGGTGACCGGCAAGGTCGT
>JAVHWH010000325.1:0-4826 GCA_032159915.1 Mycobacterium sp. | reverse complement strand
GCGACACGCACCCGCAGGCCGGGCCGCATGAACCGAATCTGATTGGCGACGGCCCGGGCGTTGGCGGCTGATCGTGGATCCGCGCTGCCATGCGCGGCGAGGACGAAGGTCGTCATCAGGACGCGTGCAGTCCGCATTCGGTTTTCGACAGTCCCTGCCAGCGACCGCTACGCGGGTCGGCACCCTCGACGGGCTTGGCTGTGCAGGGCGCGCAACCGATCGACGGATATCCCTCGTAGACAAGCGGATTGACCAGGACATCGTTCTCGTCGATGTAGGCCTGCATCTGGTCGTCAGACCAGGTGGCCAACGGGTTGATCTTCACCAGGCCGAACGCTTCGTCGAAGCTGACCAGCGGCGCGTTGGCGCGCGTCGGCGCCTCGACCCGCCGCAGTCCGGTCACCCATGCCGAGTAGCCGCGCAGCGCTTTACCCAGCGGGGCGACTTTGCGCATCCGGCAGCACTCGCTGGGCTTGCGGGCGAACAAATCTTTGCCATGCAGTTCGTCTTGCTCCGTGACGCTGTGCTCGGGCGCGACGTTGAGCACCCGGATGTCGTAGACCGCCTCGACCGCATCACGTGTGCCGATGGTCTCCACGAAGTGATATCCGGTGTCCAGGAACAGGACCGGCACGCCCGGTCGCACCCTGGCCGCCAGGTCCACCAGCACGGCGTCCTGCATGTTGGATGCCACGACGTAGTTGCATGTCGCCGACGACCGGGGTCCGCCGACGCCGCCGAAGTTCTCGTCGGTCCAGCGCAACAGGTCGGTTGCGCTGGCGCCTTCCAACTCTGCGGCACCCTTGTCGGCCAGTTCGCGCAGTTCGGCTTCGGTCAAGCCGATCGCTTCGTTACTCATGCGCCGCTCCTCCTCATCGCAAGTCCGCCTCTTCGGCGCGCAGCGCCCAGTTTGCGAACCGCTCGTCGCCGTCGCGTTGCTTGACGAAGTTGCGCACTACCCGATCGATGTAGTCGCCGAGCTCGTCACTGGTCACCTTGTGCTGGCGCAGTTTTCGCCCGAAACCGCTGTCGAGACCCAGACTGCCCCCTAGGTGAACCTGGAATCCTTCGACAGAATTCCCGTCGCCGTCGTCGACCATCTGACCCTTGAAGCCGATGTCGGCAATCTGGATGCGGGCACACGAGTTCGGGCAGCCGTTGATGTTGACGGTGACCGGCACGTCCAGTTGGGTGTTGAGGTCGTCGAGCCGGCGTTCGAGCTCGGGGACTAGGGACTGAGAACGCACCCGGGTCTCGGCGAACGACAGCTTGCAGTATTCGATCCCAGTGCAGGCCATCAGGTTTCGACGCCAGTGCGACGGCTGTGACGGCAGTCCCAGCGCATCGAGGCCGGCGACCAATTCGTCGAGCTTGTCGTCGGCGACGTCAAGTATGATCAGTTTCTGGTACGGGGTGAAGCTGACCTTCCGCGATCCCGCCTGCTCGGCGAGGTCGGCGACCGCGGCCAGTATCGTGCCGGACACCCGACCGGCGATCGGCGCGACGCCAACGGAGTTGAGCCCGTTCTTCAGTCGCTGCACGCCGACGTGGTCGATCGGGCGGGCGAGCGACTCCGGGGCAGGGCCGTCGATGAGTTTGCGTTTGAGGTACTCGGTTTCGAGCACGTCGCGGAACTTCTCGATGCCCCAGTCTTTGACGAGGAATTTCAGCCGGGCCTTGGCCCGCAGCCGGCGGTAACCGTAGTCGCGGAACAGGGACGTGACCGCTTCCCAAACGTCGGGGACCTCGTCCAACGGAACCCATGCGCCAACCCGTTGCGCCAGCATCGGATTCGTGGACAGGCCACCACCGACCCACAAGTCCAGGCCGGGACCGTGTTCGGGGTGATTGACGCCGATGAACGCGATGTCGTTGATCTCATGCGCGACGTCCTGCAGCCCTGAGATCGCGGTCTTGTACTTGCGCGGCAGGTTGGAGAACTCCGGGTTGCCGATGTAGCGACGGACGATCTCGTCCACCGCGGGAGTGGGATCGAGCACTTCGTCGACGGACCGGCCGGCCAGTGGGGAGCCCAGCACGACACGCGGGCAGTCACCGCACGCCTCGGTGGTTTGGAGCCCTACCGCAGCAAGACGCTCCCAGATCTGGGGCACGTCCTCGATCTGAATCCAGTGGTACTGAACGTTTTCCCGGTCGGAGATGTCGGCGGTGTCCCGGGCGAACTCGATGGATATCTCGCCGAGTGTTCGCAGCGCCGCGGTCGAGATGGCCCCACCGTCGCAGCGCACTCGCATCATGAAGTACTTGGCTTCGAGCAGGTCGATGTTCTCGTCGCCGGTGAAGCTGCCGTCGTATCCCTGTTCACGCTGGGTGTAGAGCCCGGCCCAGCGCATCCGGCCACGCAGGTCGTTCTTCTCGATGCTGTCGAAGCCGGCCTTGGAGTAGTGGTTCAGGATCCGGTCGCGCACATTGAGCGCGTCGTCATCCTTCTTGAACTGCTCATTGGGGTTGAGCGGCTCGCGCTCACCAAGCGCCCACTGGCCTTGGCTCTTGGTGGGGCGGGGCGACGTCATTCGGCAATCTCCTCTATGGAGTAGCCGGCGTGGAGCGCGCATACCACCGGAGGCTGTACCGGCGGCGCAGATCCGGGGGCCAGCTGAGGTGCAGGTAGGCGGGGTCTACGAAATCAAGCCGGACAGCGACAGCTGCAAACACGCTTGAAGTCGACATGACGGCGCGCCACCAACGGGATACGAACTTGGCTGCGGTGGGCGACGGTCACACGGCCATTGTGCCACGGATATTGCCTGCCGCTGCTACCAGGGCCAAGTTCGGCTCACGGTGAGCGGAACTCGGTGAGGTGGCGGAAGTGCGACACGGGTCGTCAGGGGTGGAGCTCGGGCCCGTCCTGCGGAATATTGGGATGACGTGACGGCATCTTCCACGCCGGTCGGCCTGCCCGATCTGCAACTCGACCCAGGCGGTCCATTCGGCATCTACGTGCACGTGCCGTTCTGCTTCATCAAATGCGGCTACTGCGACTTCAACACCTACACCCCGGCCGAATTGGGTGGCGTCAACCCGGACGCGTGGCTGCAGGTGCTGGCCGCCGAGCTCGAGTTGGCCGCCACCAGGCTCGGCGGACCGACCGTGCAGACCGTCTTCATCGGCGGCGGGACGCCCTCGCTGCTGGGCGGCGAGCGCCTGGCCCAGGTGCTGAAATCGGTGCGCGACAACTTCGACTTGGCCGCCGACGTGGAGGTGACGACCGAGGCGAACCCGGAGTCGGCGTGGCCGGACTTCTTCGCCGCTGCCCGGGCAGCCGGCTGTACCAGGGTGTCGCTGGGCATGCAGTCGGTGGCGCCGCACGTGCTGGGCGTTCTCGATCGGATCCACACGCCCAACCGCTCGGCGGCGGCCGCCCGCGAGGCGTTGACCGAAGGATTCGAGCACGTCAGCCTCGACCTCATCTACGGCACGCCGGGGGAATCCGACGACGATCTGCTCTGGTCGGTCGAGACGGCGATCGAAACCGGCGTCGACCACGTATCGGCGTACGCGCTCGTCGTCGAGGACGGCACCGCGCTGGCGCGTCGAGTCCGCAGCGGCGAGCTGGCCGCCCCGGACGACGACGTGCTCGCACACCGCTACGAGTTGCTCGACGAGCAACTGTCGCAGGCCGGCCTGGACTGGTACGAAGTGTCGAACTGGAGCCGGCCGGGCGGCCAGTGCCGACACAATATGGGCTACTGGGACGGCGGACAGTGGTGGGGCGCCGGCCCGGGCGCGCACAGCTTCGTGGGCGACATCCGGTGGTGGAATGTCAAGCATCCCAACGCTTACGCCCAGCAGCTGGGCGAGGCGAGGTTGCCGGTCGCCGGCTTCGAGCAGCTGGATGCCGCGACCCGTCATACCGAGGACGTGTTGCTGAGGATCCGGCTGCGTCAGGGTTTGCGAACAGACCTGCTGGACCAATCAGAACGTGAGCGCGCTGATGTCGCCATCGACGACGGCCTGTTGGTGCGCGAGGGGGAGCGCCTGGTGCTCACGAATCGGGGGCGGTTGCTGGCCGACGGCGTCGTCCGCAACCTGCTGGACTGAGCTAAGCAGCGTGTTGCGCCAGCGCAATACCCACCCTGACTTCGAGTTCACTCACTACTACCGCTGAGGCGCACGGTGGCGCCGTCGATCGGTGGCGCCCACCGGTTGGGGTGAGGTATTCCGCTGTGTGGCGGCCACTTTCTTCGGTATGCGTGCAGATGCGCCAGCCGGCGTTCTCTTTGACGTAGTTGCAGCGTTCACACAGTCCCAGACCGTTGGCCGCGGCAGTCGGCCCGCCGCGGTTGTGTGGTGTGGCATGGTCGCGATGCCGAATCGGGGCGTCGCAATACGGAGTGCGACAGCGATCGTCGCGCAACCCGATGAAGGTCGCCAGTCCTCTCGGGAAACGCCGGGCTCGTGATTCCATCGCCACCAGAGCACCGGACCGAGGATGGCTGTAGAGCCGTCGCAGCGTCGCACGCGACCGCGAGTCGCTAGCGGCGGCTGACACCAGTCCGCGAGCAATTTCGGCCGGGATCGGCCCGTAACCACTGAGATTCGCCGGTGTGGTGTCGCCGCTCAACAGTGTGCGGTCCGACAGGACCAGGTTGACCGCGATCGGTGTCGGCACCGCCGCGCTACGACCGGTGGCACGTTCGACGAGAGTGTCGGCCATGACCTGCCCGCGGGATCGGCCGTCGAACGTGGTGTCCGCCGAGCGACGCAATGCCGCATACACCGAGACACCTTGAGCCACAGGCAACAGCGCGGTCAGATAGGTCATCGTGTCCGGGGCGGGCCGGATCGTCACCGTGCGCTCGGTG
>JAVHWH010000296.1:0-12012 GCA_032159915.1 Mycobacterium sp. | reverse complement strand
CTCGCGCTGCTGGAAGTCCGCGATCTGCTGTTTGCCCGGTTGCTGCAGTACCGGGCGTTCAAGCACGTCGCGGTGATGTTCGCCGAGCTGGAGGCCGCCGCTCTGCGCAGCTATCCACGGGCGGTATCGCTGGAGGACCAGTACGAAGACCTGCTGCCCGAGGTGATGTTGGGGGTCGACGCACAAACTTTCGCTCAGATCGCCGCGACCGCCTTCACCCCGCGGCCGGTGCCGACGGTTGCCACGGAACATCTGCACGAGATGTATGTGTCTGTCCCCGAGCAAGCCAGCCGACTGTTGTGGTTCCTGAAGCAGCGCGGGATCGGGCAGTGGGCGCCGTTTTCCGACCTGATCGCCGATTGCCAGCCGATCGAGATCGTCGGCCGCTTCCTGGCGCTGCTCGAACTGTTTCGATCGCGGGCGGTAGCATTCGACCAGTCAGAACCGCTTGGTGTGCTCCAGGTTTCGTGGACCGGTGAGCAGCCGAACAGCGAGGAATTGCGGGACCAATACTCATGAGCCAACCGTTCGATGCAGATGTGAGCATCGACGCGCCCGACCCGGCCCTGGGCGTTGACTCCGACGCCAACGGCGACGCGTCCGAGGCGAATCTGGGCATCGACGTCGCGACGGCACCTGAGCTCGAGGACCAAGAGCTGGGTTCGTTGCTGGAAGCGCTGTTGTTGGTGGTCGACACGCCGGTCAGCGTTGAGGCCCTGGCCACCGCCACCGAGCAGCCGGCGTATCGGGTGGCCGCCAAGCTTTCAGTAATGGCCGAGGAACTCACCCAGAAAGACAGCGGCATCGATCTGCGGGACGCCGGCGGGGGATGGCGGTTTTACACCCGGGCCCGTTTCGCGCCCTACGTCGAGCGCCTGCTGCTGGACGGATCCCGCTCCAAGCTCACCCGGGCCGCCCTGGAGACACTGGCCGTGGTCGCCTATCGGCAGCCGGTGACGCGAGCGCGGGTGAGCGCGGTCCGTGGAGTCAACGTCGACGCGGTGATGCGCACCCTGCTGGCCCGTGGCCTGATCACCGAAGCCGGTACCGACGCCGATACCGGCGCGGTGACGTTCGCCACCACCGAGCTGTTCCTGGAGCGGCTGGGGTTGTCGTCGCTGACGGATCTTCCCGATATCGCACCGCTGCTCCCCGACGTCGACACGATCGACGACCTGAGCGAATCCCTGGACGCTGAGCCTCGTTTCATGAAGCTGGCCGGCGGTCAGGTTTCGGACAACCAGGCGTTGTCCTTCGACGTGGACCACGACTGATGGCCGGCGCCAACGAATCCGAAGGGGTTCGGCTGCAGAAAGTGTTGTCGCAGGCCGGTATTGCGTCACGGCGGGTGGCCGAGCGAATGATCATCGACGGCCGCGTCGAAATCGACGGTCAGGTGGTGACCGAACTCGGTACCCGGGTCGACACCGATGCGTCAGAGATCCGCGTGGACGGCGCGCGGGTGATCCTGGACGAGTCGCTGGTGTACCTGGCGCTGAACAAGCCCCAAGGCATGCACTCGACGATGTCGGACGATCGTGGCCGGCCGTGCATCGGCGACCTGGTCGAGCACCGGGTCAGAGGCAACAAAAAGCTGTTCCACGTCGGACGCCTCGACGCCGACACCGAAGGCCTGATTCTGCTGACCAACGATGGGGAACTGGCGCATCGCCTGATGCACCCGTCCTACGAAATACCCAAGACATATCTGGCCACCGTAAACGGGACCGTGCCTCGCGGGCTCGGCAAGAAGTTGCGGGCCGGAATCGAATTGGACGACGGACCAATCGCTGTCGACGATTTCGCGGTTGTCGACGCCATCCCCGGTAAGACGATGATCCGGGTCACGCTGCACGAGGGGCGCAAACGGATCGTCCGCAGGATGCTGGCCGCTGTCGGCTTTCCGGTACAGACGCTGGTCCGCACCGACCTCGGCGCGGTCACGCTGGGTGATCAGCGTCCGGGCAGCATCCGGGCGTTACGCCGCAACGAGATTGGCGAACTCTACAAAGCGGTAGGGCTGTGAGCGGAACGACCGCAGTGAGTGACGGGAATGACGCGAACCATCCCGAACCCAGCATCATCGTCGCCGTCGACGGCCCGGCAGGTACCGGAAAGTCATCGGTTTCAAAGGGATTGGCCCGCGCACTGCACGCCCGCTACCTCGACACCGGTGCCATGTACCGGATCGCCACCCTGGCCGTGCTGCGTGCCGGAGTCGACCCGGCCGACCAGAGCGCGGTGCAGGCGGCCGCAGCCGCCGCGAACCTCTCGGTGGGCCACGACCCTGACATAGACTCCAGTTACCTTGACGGCGAAGATGTTTCGCGTGAGATCCGCGGCGACTCGGTGACCCAAGCGGTGTCCGCCGTCTCATCGGTTCCCGCGGTCCGCAGCCGACTGGTCGCCTTGCAGCGCAGCCTGGCCGCCGGGGCCGGCAGCGTCGTGGTCGAAGGCCGCGATATCGGCACGGTGGTGCTGCCCGACGCCGATGTCAAGATCTTTCTGACCGCCTCAGCCGAGACCCGCGCACATCGCCGCAACGACCAGAACGTCGCGGCTGGACTGACCGACGACTACGACAGCGTGCTCGCCGACGTCCGCCGCCGCGACCATCTGGATTCGACGCGCACGGTGTCGCCGCTGCGCGCCGCCGAGGATGCGGTGATCGTCGACACCAGCGAGATGACCGAATCTGAAGTGATCGACCACCTCTTGAATCTGGTCAAGCAGAAAAGCGAGGCCAGCAATTGAGCGACGACGGTACCTGGGTTGACGAAAGCGACTGGGATACAGCGGATTTCGCCGAGTCACTCGACGATGTAGCCAGCGGCCCGCCGCCGGTGGTGGCGGTGGTCGGCCGGCCGAACGTCGGCAAGTCGACGCTGGTCAACCGGATCCTGGGCCGCCGGGAAGCGGTGGTTCAAGACGTGCCGGGGGTGACCCGTGACCGCGTCTCCTATGACGCCCTGTGGACCGGTCGCCGATTCGTGGTGCAGGACACCGGGGGATGGGAGCCCGACGCCAAGGGCTTGCAGCAGCTGGTGGCCGAACAGGCCGCGGTGGCCATGCGTACCGCCGACGCCATCATCTTGGTGGTGGATGCGGTCGTCGGCGCGACCGCCGGCGACGAGGCGGCCGCCCGTATCTTGCGTCGCTCGGGCAAGCCGGTGTTCCTGGCTGCCAACAAAGTCGACAGCGACAAGGGCGAATCCGACGCCGCCGCGTTGTGGTCGTTGGGTGTCGGCGAACCCTATGCGGTCAGCGCGATCCACGGTCGTGGTGTCGCGGACCTGCTCGACGCGCTCGTCGCGGTGTTGCCGGAGGTCGCCGAACTGGGCTCGGCCCAAGGCGGTCCGCGGCGGGTGGCGTTGGTGGGCAAGCCCAACGTCGGCAAAAGCTCGCTGCTGAACCGGCTGGCGGGCGACGAGCGGTCGGTGGTGCACGACGTCGCCGGCACCACCGTGGATCCGGTGGACTCGCTGATCGAATTGGACGGCAAAATCTGGCGTTTCGTCGACACCGCGGGGCTGCGACGCAAAGTCGGCCAGGCCAGCGGCCACGAGTTCTACGCCTCGGTCCGCACTCACGGAGCGATCGACGCCGCCGAAGTGGTCGTTGTGCTGATCGACGGTTCGGTGCCGCTGACCGAGCAGGACCAACGGGTGCTGTCGATGGTCGTCGAGTCCGGGCGCGCACTGGTGTTGGCCTTCAACAAGTGGGACCTGGTCGACGACGAACGCCGCTATCAGTTGGACAACGAGATCGACCGTGAGCTGGTGCAACTGCGGTGGGCGCAGCGCGTCAACATCTCGGCCAAGACCGGCCGGGCGGTGCAGAAGTTGGTACCCGCGCTGGAGGGCGCGTTGGCGTCGTGGGACACCCGGATCGGAACTGGGCGCTTGAACACCTGGGTCAAGGAAGTCGTGGCGGCGACTCCGCCGCCGGTGCGAGGCGGCAAGCAGCCACGGATCCTGTTCGCCACGCAGGCTGCCGCTCGACCACCAACCTTTGTGCTATTCACCAGCGGCTTCTTGGAGGCAGGCTACCGCCGGTTCCTGGAGCGACGGCTGCGCGAGACATTCGGCTTTGAAGGCAGCCCGATCCGCATCAACGTGCGGGTGCGAGAGAAGCGCAAACCCCGCTCCCGCTGACGGCCGCATCCGCGCCGAAACCACGCCCGCTAAGGTTTTTTCGGTGTCGTTGACTCATGCGATCGTGATCCTCCTCGCCGGCGTGGGGGCAGGCGCGATCAACGCCGTCGTCGGCTCGGGCACGCTGATTACTTTCCCGACCCTGGTCGCGATGGGCTATCCACCGGTGACGGCGACGATGTCGAACGCGGTGGGGCTGGTAGCCGGCAGCGTGTCGGGAACATGGGGTTACCGCCGCGAACTGCGCGGCCAGTGGAAACGGCTGCGCTGGCAGATCCCTGCGTCGGTCCTCGGTGCCGTCGTAGGTGCCTGGCTGCTGTTACACCTGCCGGACACGGTGTTCGCCCAAGTTGTGCCGGTGCTGCTCATTGCGGCGCTGGTATTGGTGGTGATCGGTCCACGGATTCAGGCCTGGGCGCGGCAGCGGGCCGAAAAGTCGGGCCGCTCCGCCGAAGAGGTTTCGACGCGCCGGATGGTCGCCTTGGTGGCAAGCACGTTCGCGATCGGTGTCTACGGCGGGTACTTCACTGCGGCGCAGGGAATCATGCTCGTCGGCGCCATGGGCGTGTTGCTGCCCGACTCGGTGCAGCGGACCAACGCCGCCAAGAACTTACTGGCGTTGCTGGTCAATCTGGTTGCAGCGCTGGCCTATTCGATAGTCGCGTTCGACCGTATCAGCTGGTCGGTGGCCGGCCTCATCGCCGGCGGCTCCCTGATCGGGGGCTGGCTGGGTGCGCACTACGGCCGTCGCCTGTCGCCGAATGCGCTGCGCGCCACCATCGTTGTGGTCGGCTTGATCGGCCTGTACCGCCTTCTTGCGGCTTAGCCTTTGTGGACGACGTTGCCCGTACCGGAGTTGTCGATGTGCGGAGTTCCGATGAGGTAGGTGATGTCGTTGTCGAAGCCGGACGCCTCAATGCTTTCGGTGGCATCGACGATGACTTTGTTGCGAACGCCGGAGATGCTGAGACTCGCGCAGTGGCCGGTGAGCACCACCTGGTTGCCGACTCCGCTGACGCTGACCTGCCTGTCCTTACACACCACGGTGCGGGTTTCATTGATCCCGGCCACGCTCAGACTTTTGCCCGCCGACGTTGTCGTAGGCGCACCTGCGGAGGTGTGCGGCATCGTCCCGGAAGGAGTGGGACTTTCTTCGGGAAAACTCGGCAACGGCAACACGGAGGGCAGCCCGCTGCGGGAAACCTGTTGTGCGCCGAAGTGAAAGATCACCAGCGGCAGGCAAATCATGCCAATCACGAATACTGCCAGCATAATCCAGCGAATTTGGCCGCGCGGAAGCATGCCGGTGCGTGGACTCGAGAACGAGTCCGTGTAGGGCAGCGGCGGCGGTGTCGGCGTGAGGGGACCGGGCGGTGGCGGCAACCCGGGCGGTGGCGGCATCGGGGGACCGGACGGCGGCGCCCATTTGCTCGGCGACTGATTCGCGGCGGCTTCGGAAGCGCGTGCCGCCTCGGCCAGTGGTTGCTCCAGCTCCCGAATACGGGCTTCCGGATCATCCTCAAATTTCATTTACCGATGCTCGCATACCCCGAACACCGCTAACGGGTCATTGGCATTCGGTAGTTTCTGCATCGTGCCCTTAGCCAATAGCCAGATCCTGCTGCGTCGTCGCCCGAGTGGGCTGGTTCAGCCCGGGGACACCGAACTGGTGACCACGCCCGCGCCGGAGCCTGCCGACGGTGAAGCGCTGGTGCGCACCACCTATGTCGGCCTCGACGCTGCGGTGCGGACCTGGCTCAACGACCAACAGGGCTACCTTCCGCCGGTGCAGTTGGGTGAAGTGATCCGCGCGGCCGGCATCGGCGAGGTGGTGTCGTCACGCTGCGACGCCTACGCGGTCGGCGATGTGATCACGACGCTGACGGGTTTTCAGGAATACGTGATCATTCGCGACGACGTGTTCAGCACACCGATTCCGGGCGAGAGCGATCAACTCGCGATCATGTCGGTCTACGGACCGACGGGTGCCACGGCGTACATCGGCATGACCGACGTCGGCAAGCCGCAAGCCGGCGACACGGTCGTCGTGTCGGCCGCCGCGGGTGCCACCGGATCCATCGCGGGCCAGATCGCGAAGATCGCCGGCGCGCGGGTAGTTGGCATTGCCGGCGGACCGGAAAAGTGCCGGGCGGTGGTCGAGGACTTCGGCTTCGACGCATGCATTGACTACAAGAACGACGACCTGCCGGCCGCACTCAAACAGCACTGCCCCGATCGGGTGAATGTCTACTTCGACAACGTCGGCGGTCCGATCCTCGATGCGGTGCTCGGCCGCCTGGCGATGAATGCACGGGTCGTGCTCTGCGGGATCATCTCCAGTTACCTCAGCGGTGACCACCCCGGACCGGCTAATTACGTGAACCTGCTGTCCAAGACCGCGAGCATGCGGGGGTTCAATGCGCTCGACCAGTGGGGGCGGTTCGACGAGGCGTCGGCCGCGCTGCGCAAGTGGGCGCACGAGGGCCGAATCAACGCCCGCCAGACCATCTTTGAGGGCGTCGAGTCGTGCATCGACGCACTCAACGGACTGTTCACCGGTGCCAACATTGGCAAGATGCTGGTCAAGATCAGCGAGCCGACGACGACTTAACGGCTTGGGTTGGGGCGCGCGGCGCTGCCTACGGTAGGCTCTGTCCCTGCTGCCGGTGAAGCCACCGGCACCGGGCTGTGGCGCAGTTTGGTAGCGCACTTGACTGGGGGTCAAGTGGTCGCAGGTTCAAATCCTGTCAGCCCGACACAGGTCAGAGGCACTTTTGTCAGCGTGTGGCGGCCCGAAAAGCTGCCCATACCCAAACTGATTACCCAAACCGATCGAACGCCCGTTCACAAGCCGAGCGTCTTGCCGAGACCGTCGACGGCCGCTCGGGCGGTGTCGTCAGAGGCGTGGCCATACAGGTCGCCAGTGATGGCGATCGACGAGTGGCCGAGCAGGTCCGCGGCGGCCTTGATGTGAACCCCGGACTCGAGCCACGCGACCGCCGCTGAGTGCCGCATGGTGTGTGCCCCGACGTCGGCGATGCCCGCTTTCTTCGCGGCGATCTCGACGGTTCTGAGCAGGTTGCGCGGATCAAGCATCGTGCCGAACTCGGTGACGAATACGGCGTTGGTGTCGGTCCACTGGTCTCCAGCTGCGAGACGTTCCTGTAACTGCTGCGTGCGGTGTGCCTTTAGCGCGGTTACCGCACCGGCGTGCAGCGGCACGCGTCGTCGAGACCGATCCGTTTTCGGCTCGGTCAACACCAGCTCGCCGTCAACCCGCGACAGGGTGTGCCGCACCCGAAGCTCGCCCTTGGGCAAGTCGAGGTCCGACCACTGCAGTGCGGCCACCTCGCCGCGCCGCAGCCCCGTAGACGCCATCACGAGCACCGCGACGTAGTACCGCAGTGGCTTCGCGGCGACAAGGAGCCGAGCAACGTCGGCGGCCGGCAGATACCTCGCTTCCCGACGCGCGACCGCGGGCCGCTTGACCTTCGCCGCCGGATTAGACGCCAGCAGACCGTCTCGCACCGCCACATCGAGCGCCTGGCGCAGCACCGTGTAAACCTGCCGGATAGTGGAGTCAGCCAAATTGTCGCCGCGGAGCCGTACGATCAGGGCCTCGATGTCAGACGGCTTGAGACGATCAAGGCGTACCGCGCCAATCTTGTTCTGCTCCAGATGCTTACGCGACAGGCTGCCGTACAAGGCCTTTGTCGTTGCCTTGCGATCGGATGCCGCGAGCGACGACTCGCGCCACGATTTCAGCCACGACGTCAGCGTGTCTAGCGCGTCTTTGGCAGGCTTTCCCTCCTCGATGCGCCTCCGTACCTTGCGCAGTTCTTTGCGGCACTCGGCTGCCGTCGCCGCGTATACCGACACCGACCGACGAGCGTCCGTAGTTGGGTCGAGGTAGGCCATGCGTCCTTCCCAACGCCCCATTCGATCGTTGACGGATGTTGCCTTCGCCGTTGCCGCGCTTAGCCATTCGCTAGGCCTTCTTCCTGCCGGGGTTCGGTCGGGGGTAAAAGTTTGTGTTCCTCACTACGGCACGACTGGACATACCGGGCGGCTGTTCGCCGCGAAAGGCCAAAAGCAGCTTGTACCGCTTCGGTCGGTCGACCGTCGATGTTTTCGCGATACACCTCAGCAACCTTGACCAATGTCTCGTACGGGATGCGAGGTCGGCCTACACGGGCTTGGCGCACGTTGGTGAGGTTGTCGCGGTATCGCCGGTCGGCGGCCTGAAGGTTCTTACGGATCTGCAACTCGTCAAGAGTCGCGGCCCTCGGAATGTTCTCAGGGTCAACATATTGCAACAACTCCTGGGCCACCACGCGTTCAATTAGCGAGTCGATGTTGATGGCGCGCAGGTCCCGGTCCCGAAGTTCGGTCACACCCGCAGCATCTGAACTGACTAGCCGCAATTCCGTACAAACTGGCTGAAGTGGGGATGCATTGCGTGCGAATACCTCTCGACATACTCGAGCGCGGTCTTACCTGTATAGCCGTCCCTGACGACTTTGACGTTGCAGCCCGCGTTCTTCGCGGTCTGCTTAACTCTCTCGATCTCGGCGTCCACCGATGCTTCTTTGCCCGGAGCCAGACTCTTGGTGGCTTGCTTCTTCGATTTGTAGTCCTGCATTCTCCAGCGAAGAGCATGTTCGATCCGATACGTCCGCTGGTTGGGGTGCAGAATCCAGAACGCCGTAGCGAAGTTGTCGAGGGCTCCGCGGATGAGGCTCCAGTCGGCGTTGGCGTGCAAAAGTGGTGTGTGAAGATCGAACATCAGGGTCTTCACCGCGTGTAGGTGGTCCACTCCCGCGCCGAAACACGTTTGTGCGCAATGCGATACCTGGAAGGGATCACTCCTTGCGTCGTCCTTGGCAAGTTGAGATCCTTTCGCTACGGGAAGGCTCTCAGGGTCTTGGACTCCATCGATAGCGGCGTCGATCGCGGGCAGCACCCATCCCCACATGGTCTCGGCCATTTGATCTGTCAGTAGGTCGTCGTCGGTCATCTCGGCTGTCATTCTGGCCGCCCCCGCGGACGGTCACAGGAGAAACGGCTTGTTGTTCTCCGCTTCAAGGGGTTCTAGTAGAGCTCGGCTTCCCAGTCCTGCCCCATACGTTTCGCTTCATCCACGGTGTTCGCGGTCTGAGGTTCTGTTTGCTGTTCCGCTTCGTATTCGGAGTGCTGGACCAGGTCGAGCGTCCAAGCGTTCACCGTCGAACGCAACAACGTAGCGCCGGCCGCTGTCGCCCCCTGGGGCTTCGTATAGGAGCCCTGGGGCGGTCTCGTGCCATTTCAGCGCCATGTCCGTGACTGTAAAAAGTCCACGACCATGACTCTTCACGATGGCGGAGGGGTGGCATCGGTCCAAGCCGAGCCGTTCCACCACGCAAGCCGCGTTCGCCGTCCTGATACCAGCCCGGCGCAGGCGACTTGGCTCCGAGCTGCTGGGGCGCAGGCTGCAGCGGTGTAGTGATCGGCTTGAAGAACGCCACGATGATCAGCCCGAAGATGCCGAGCAGCCCGCCCAGGACGAGGCCTTCGCCCCAGCCGCGGCCCTTCGAGTTCGTCACCAGCCCGGCCAGCGTTCCGAACACGACAGCCCAGATCAGAATCCAGACGAACATCGAAGCCTCCTGTTCACCGAAAGGCTGGTTGCATCGCAGTCGGTGAACCTTACTCAGCGGCAATCGATCTTGTGATGATTTGGCACTATGTAGTCCGAACGGCCGACGCCTATCGCACGCAGCGTCGATTGTTAAGTTCCCCTGTCGCTCAGTATGGTTCGCCTCCTACAAACGCGGACAGCATTGCCGCGCGGATCTCGTCATCGTCGACGGCAGAATTGGACTCTGGACCTCATCGACGGCGAAGACGAGACCGATCTGGCGGTCGGCCCCCAGTCGGCGTCGACGCTAGCCGAGGCGAAACGGATGGCGCAGGAGTGGGAGGCCGAGTTTTACTGAGCGTCAGATCCGCGCGCGGCCCAATTTCAAATTGTCGATTTTCGGTCCGCCGCGGCGCGGGTACTACATCCACTGTCGAAAACAACGGAGGGAATGAGATGAGCACACCAGCAGACGGCGCGGACAGCGCAGATGACGACGTCCGTCGCACCGAAGAGGTCATACAGCAGGGTGCCGACCAGGACCAAGAGGTACCGACAGAACCCAAGGCCGCCGGACCACTTCCGGATTTCAACACCTGACCCCGCGTCAAAGGCCAACGCGGAGAATGGCATCGAAGCGATCGAGACCCACGCGCCCGGTGCCGGGGTGGAGGACAAGACCGGGTAGCGCGGTCAACTTCGCGGCGCTACTTGTGGTACTCGCGTCTGAAACGACCTCATAGAGGCGGCTGTCGCGCTAACCTCCCGAGTGATCCGAGGGCTGCTACAGCAGGCCGGGGGACCCAGAGGGGTAATACAAATGATTCTCAATATTCGTTGGCGCCGCGATCCTGATGGCAGCTGCTAACGGTGCGGCGCCTATGGCCAGCGCCGACCCGCCCTACAAGAATTGCACGGCAGCCCATAAGGATGGCCGCTACGACATCCCCAAAGGCGACCCCGCCTACGCCCCACACCTAGACCGCGATGGCGACGGCATCGCCTGCGAGTCGAAGTGACAGTAGAGCAGCACAAGCTAGCGGCGAATCGTCATCTCAGCGATCGAGGTTTATTGTCCTTCGCTTGCAGCCAACTTGGCTGACTCACGTTGGGCTAGGCGCTCGTCGAGCAGCTCGTTGAGCTGACGACTCGACGGCTCCCCGCCGTGCTCGCGGATCGACCACCGCACCGCGGTTAGCAGACGTAGTTCCGAGTCGATGGTGTCAAGGTCGCGCGACGGACGCCTGACTTGATGTTTGTCAGGCTCTTCACATATGCGACTCAGGTGAGTTAGGCTCCACGTCGACGTCCCCTGGACACGGTTGCTATCGAGGCCGTTGCAGGAGTGGATTCAGCGGTGAGACCGGACGCAAATAAATTCGGGGGTTTGGACGCGGGGCACGCCCACTCCTGGGATCAGCGAGGGCGAGGGCGGCGTTGTGCATTCAGCCTCGGATAGTCGGCAGATGCAGGCAGATGTTGTCGAGCAGCGGGATCAGACCGCCCTGCGCCGCGCCGAACAATACTTCCAAACCGTGGTGACCACACTTGACTACGGAGTCTCGATTATCGGCAGCGACGGCCGTATCAGATCCTCTAACCCGGCGGCCCAACGAATGTTCGGCGCACATGCCGAGATTCTCGAATGCCCGCCAAACCGAAGAGCTGTCGATTATCCCATCTACGACGCCAAGGGCTACCTCATCGGTGCAGATCGGCATCCGCTCACCCAGATCCGGCGGACCGGAACCCCAATCCGTGATTTCGTCTTCGGCGTCGATCGCTACGACGGACAGCGGGTATGGCTGTCCGCGTGTTATCGCCTGCTCAACCCGGACGATGCGCAGCATTCAGCGGTGCTCATCTCATTCACCGACATCACCGCACAACGCACCGCCAGCGAACGGCTTGCCTACGAGGCCACACACGATTCGCTGACCGGGCTGCCCAACCGCGCCTACGTTGTCGCCCGGGCCACCGAAGCTCTCGAATCCGGCGGCCACCACGTCTTAGCGGCAGTCCTGTTCATCGACCTGGACCATCTCAAGACCATCAACGATTCGCTCGGCCACGACGCCGGGGATGATGTGCTACGCAGCGCGGCGCAACGTCTGTGCCGCGCGGTCCGATCCAACGACGTGGTCGCCCGGCTTGGCGGCGACGAATTCCTCGTCCTGCTCATCGGCCAGATCGCGCGCCCCGACCTCGACGCACTCGCCGACAGACTCCACGCGACCCTGT
>JAVHWH010000295.1:0-4898 GCA_032159915.1 Mycobacterium sp. | reverse complement strand
TTGCAGACGTCGGTGGCGCGGCTGACAGCGCTGTTCAGGTTAATCCAGAGGGTCAGCGTGAGAATCGCGCCGAGCAACCCCAACACCCCGACGGCCGCGAGGCTGATCCAGCCGAACGTCTGCTGCGACGTCGGGGCCGGCACGGGCGCACCGTAGCCACCCCACTGCGGCGGCCCATACCCGGGCGGTGGCGGTTGCTGGCCGTAGCTCTCCGGGACGGGCTGACCTCCATAGCCGGGTCCAGTGTGCTCCCACGGATCTTCGGGTGGCGGTCCCCATTGCGGAGGGGGACCTGGCGGAGGTGGTTGCACCCCGGCATCGTAACCGCCACGGGGCCAGCGGCCCCGAATCAGCGACGCGCTGCCGCGCCGAGCACGGCCTCACTGTGCGCGGTGCGGCGCTTGGCCCCAGCCGTTCTCCGACACGAATTCAGCCAGCGGTCGTCCCAGCGCCCAACCGTCCAACTCCAGCGATGGCCGATCGGGGAAGTCAGGCACCGGGCCCAGGCACAAGATCGCCACCGGCTCGGCGTCGGCGGGCATGGACAGCAGCGATCCCAGCGCCGGCGGATCGAACAGGGACACCCATCCCATGCCGAGACCCTCGGACCGGGCTGCCAGCCAAAGGTTTTGGATCGCGCAGGACACCGATGCCAGATCCATCTGTGGCATGGTGCGCCGGCCGAACACGAAGCTGTCCCGGCCGTCGGACAGGGCGACCACCAGAAGTTCGGCGCAGTCGAGAATGCCCTCGACTTTGAGCGCGAGAAATTCCTGCGCGCGCGGGCCGAGCGCGTGTGCGGTCTGCTGGCGTTCCTCATCGACCAGCGCGTGGATGCGCCGGCGCAGTTGGCCGTCGGTGATCCGGATGAAGCGCCAAGGCTGCATCAACCCGACGTTGGGGGCAGCGTGGGCGGCCTGCAGTAAGCGGGCGAGCACGTCGTCGGAAACCTTGCTGTCGGGGACGAACCGCCGCATGTCGCGGCGCTCGGCGATCACGCGATAGATGGCCTGCCGCTCGGGCCTGCTGAATGCGTGTTCGTCCACATGGCCCATCGTAGGAACGGTCGCGCGTTATGGCCGGTAAGTGACGCCGACAGCGCGCAGAACATATTCCGGTGGCATGTCGAAAGTCAGCGAGCGGCGAGGTAGTTGCGTCAGCACGTCGCCGGGCAGGGTGACCTTGTAGTGCAGCGACAGATGCCCGGTGAAGGTCTGGTCCAATTCGTCGACGTCGGCGTCGACTTGTAGGCCGGTTGACGATATGTCCGCCGCCGCGACGCCGGATTGCGTTGCATCCCAACGTACGTCGACGGTAGGACCGGCCAGCTTCGGCAACGACGACAGGGTCGCCAGAACTCGCTGCGAGGTGAACACGACCGACCCGACGTAGCTTGCGACGCTGTGCGCCGAACGCAGCCCCGGAATGGCGCCGCTGAACCGGCGGGTCACGGGAACGAAATCCGCGAGGTATATCAGCCCCTCGGCCTCGACTGCGGCGCGCACGTCGGCGGGCAGCTTGCCGATGCCGAAGAGCTTACGGACGAAAACCGGCATCACTCCAGTATTACCGCGACCGGATGCCGGAAGGCCTCAGCGGGCTCGATTGCCCAACCGCAGCCGGTAGCGGACCAGGCCGGCGAGCGCCGCGGCCAGGGTCATCAGCATCCCGACGTCCGCAAGCCACGCGCCGGCCAGGTGGCGCCACAACCGGTCGACGGGCAGCCCGGCCTCGACGCTGTTCAAGTCCACGGTCGACGCCGACGCTGCAAAGCCCCAGCGCGCCGGA
The DNA here is from genome assembly GCA_032159915.1 of Mycobacterium sp. GTDB lineage: Bacteria > Actinomycetota > Actinomycetes > Mycobacteriales > Mycobacteriaceae > Mycobacterium. Next base: position 3,110 of record JAVHWH010000295.1, on the reverse strand, counting down.
ACGAACCAGGCCAGCTGATCCAGCACCAGCCGTCCGGTCACTGGGATCAGGCCCCCGGCCAGCACCATCGACACCATGATCGTCACCACGAGCATCGGCAACACCTGCTCGGTGGAGCGGGCCAGCGACGACAGCGCCAGCCCCACCATCGCCGAGGTGATCGCCGTCATGGCCAGACCCAGGTACAGCTCCACGACGCCATGCGTCACGCCGTGTCCCAGAACTGCTCCGCCGTGGGCCGGTGTGCCCTTGCCGATCGTCATGATGGTGACCATCACCGCCGTACCGAGCAGGGCCGCGATGCTGTAGACGACGACTTTCGCGATCAGGTAGGCCGACGCGGACAGCCCGACTGCCCGTTCGCGCTGGAAAATCAGCCGCTCGCCGACGAGATCGCGCACGGTGAGCGCGGTGCCCATGAACACCGCGCCGATATTCAGCAGGATCAGGATATCGATCGGTTCCTCCGGCGTGCCCGGATCGGTCGCTCCCAAGCCGGTGTTGCCGGGCACTGCCAGCGACAACACCCCGAGTACGAACGGGAGCACCGCCAGGAACACGAAGTAGCCGCGGTCGGACGTGATCAACCGGGTCTGGCGGCGTACCAGCGTCCTGACTTGGCGCCAAGAGCTGGTTCGCGGCGGCTTTCCCAGCGGCGCCGCCCCGGCAGTCGCCGACGGCCGGCGCGGCGATGCGGGATGGCGGGACAAGTATGCGCGATGTGCGGCATCGGGATCGGTGCTGACACGGGCGAAGATGTCGGCCCAGTCGGTGCTGCCCATCACCGAGCCGATCTCGGCGGGCGGATCGGCGAACGCGGTCTTGCCGCCCGGAGCCAGCAACAGGATTTGATCGCACATGTTGACGTAGGTGAGCGAATGCGTGACGACGATGACCACGCGACCGGCGTCGGCGAGGCGTCGCAGCATCGTCATCACCTGACGATCCAGTGCCGGGTCCAGGCCCGACGTCGGTTCGTCGAGGATGAGCAGCGATGGACCGGTCAGCAGTTCCATCGCCACCGATGCGCGCTTACGTTGCCCACCGGACAGCTTGTCGACGCGAGTGCTCTTGTGCGGGGTCAACTCCAGTTCGCCGAGCACCCGCTCGACCACCTCGCGTCGGTCGTCGGCGGTGGTGTCTGGCGGCAGCCGCAGTTCGGCGGCGAAGTTGAGAGCCTGCTCGACAGTGAGCTGGCGATGCACCACGTCGTCTTGGGGCACCATCCCGATGCGTGAGCGCATCGAGGCGTACTCGGCATGCACATCGTGTCCGTCGAATGCGACCAGACCCGCAGTGCGTGGCATTGCGCCGCCGATCAGTTTGACCAGCGTCGACTTTCCGGCGCCGGATGGTCCGATCACAGCAGTCAGCGTCCCTGGCTTCGCGGTGAACGACACATCTTGCAGTAATTGGCGACCGTCGACAGTCAATGCCAGCCCGTGCGCGGTCAGCCCGCTGGTGCGGGCCGCCGCCGGCTGGGGAACCAGGGTGCTGCCGGTGACGAGCAAGTCGGTGTTGCCGATCGTGACCATGTCGCCGTCGCGCAGCTTCGCGCTGGTGATCCGGGCGCCGTTGACGAACGTGCCGTTGCTGCTGTCGTTGTCGCGGATCTCCAGGCCGGCCGGAGTCGGCGTCAGTGTGGCGTGTACGCGGGAAGCAAGGGCGTCCTGGATGACGATGCTGTTGGTCTTGGCGCGTCCGACGGTCCCCGTGCCCTGCGAACGGACTGCGGCCGACCGGGTCCCCGGAGGCGCCGGCGGCCGCGGCGGTGACCAAGACCGGGCCCGGGTCGGAGGTGGTGGCTGAGCGGGAGGTGGGGTCGGGGCCGGCAATAGGGGCCGAAACATCTCTGTTGCGGGGCTGTCGCCGAAAGTGGGCGACGGTGATGCCGGCATCGCGACTCGGAAGTTCAATTGGGGCCCGGCCGGGCTGCCCAGTGCGACGGTGAGGCGATCGCGGATCGGTATCAGGTCGGAGCGTGATCCGGCGACGAAAATGCCGTTCTGGCTCTTGTCGACGACAACCCAGTGGTTACCGTCGAACCGCAGGATTGCATGCACCCGCGATATCAGCGTGAGGTCTTCGGGATTGATGTCGTGAAAGCAAATGTCGCAATCGCGGCCGCGGCCCACCACGACGTCGCGGCCGACGGGAAACGTGTACATCGCCGATCCGAGCCAGACGGTCAGCGGCGGCACGCGAACGCCGCCCGCCGCGGCGAGCTTGGTGGTGTTGGCGTTATCAGCGGGCTGAGGGCTGCGATCTGTCGGTGTCATCCAACGCTTTCTATACCCGGGTATCCGGCTGATAACGCCTACGAACATATCGGTGCACCAGCGGCAACAGTGAACGAGAGTTGTGCCGCGTCCGCGCGGTGACCTGATCGACGCTAAACCTTGACTTGACCACTGGATCGGGGTGCGCCGACGATAAGACGGTGCGCCGACTGCTGGGTCTACTGTGCGCTGCGGTGTGCGCAGCCGTTGTACCCATGGTGACAGCTCCGATGGGGGGTGCAGTCGGCGCACCTTGGTTTGCACCGATGGTCGGCAATGCCGCTCAGGTGATTTCTGTCGTCGGGACCGGCGGCTCGAACGCGAAATTGGATATCTATCAGCGAAGTAACACCGGCTGGCAGCCGGTCGAGGCCGGCATACCGGCCCATGTCGGCTCCGCGGGTCTTGCGCCACAAGCCAAAAGCGGTTATCCCGCAACCCCGATGGGCGTCTTCACGCTGCCGTTCGCGTTCGGGACCGCGCCCAACCCCGGTGGCGGTCTGAAATATGTTCAAGTGGACTCGAATCACTGGTGGAACGGCGACGACGGCAGCGCCACGTTCAACACCATGCAGGTTTGCCACCGGGCGCAATGCCCGTTCGACACCGGAGCGAGCGAAAACCTGCAGATCCCGCAGTACAAGCATGCGGTCGTGATGGGCGTCAACCCCGACCGTCAGCCCGGCAAGGGTGCGGCATTCTTTTTTCACACCACCGACGGTGGCGCGACAGAGGGCTGTGTCGCGATCGATGATGCCAAGCTGGTTCAGGTGATTCAGTGGCTGCGGCCCGGTGCAGTGATGGCGATCACCCAGTAACTGATTGCCGCTA